>NZ_JBPYDE010000013.1:0-108127 GCF_051847555.1 Psychrobacter sp. 1Y4
GTTTCTTCAAGACCATATTTAGCCATAATGCCGCTCTAGCATCTTCATAAAACCATCGAACATAAGACAAGGGTATGTTGTTCATTGCGCTTGTCTGTAAGAAATTATCTAATTTTTTTGGAGTACATTTAGACTGTTTGAGGATTATAATAATTCGATTTTTGCTCAGACTATCATCTTTTAAGATATATGCTGAAGGTATTTTATGTTGCGATCTTAATTCAAAAAGACACCAATAGGCATTATAAATACTCAGGTTGTTAATCTTTTTTTCGATATATTCATCGTTTTTTGTGGCTATACTTTGCCGATTATTTAGATTCTGATTAGCATCTCCAGTCACCATAACTCTCCATAAATCTTTCAAAATTGCTATTAAATACCAAGATGGTACTGGTTTTCTGTATCATTAAATCGTGATAAAAACACTATTAAAACGTCATTAGAACGTCATTAAAACGTCACCTTATTTGCAGATAGTCTAACGCAAAATATAGATCGTAGGCTATTAAGTTTTACAATTTATTATTATGCCTCAATATGCTAACTCCACTTCAAGCATTTGCCTGTAAAACCCTATAATCTACTGCTACCTGTCACAATAATTTCCAGAGCTCGCCTACAGAAAGCTGCACTACGGCAGCTCATCCTTAGTGGGTTATCTATATTATATATAATCTAGTAGTTACTTACCTTGATGCTGAGAGTTGATCTCTCAGCACTAACATTATAAAAATACTGATCAACCTGACCCTATGAGAAAATCACCTTATAGGATCGCAATCATGTCATGTCCAGTTACTAGCCAATCTCAACTTATCTGTAACGTCGATAAACTAGTTACAGATGTTCTATCCAATAATATTAATATTAGCAACGTTAGTGTGCAACTCTCAGCGTTATACCTACCGCTGGTAGCCGATTATGATTCTAGCTTGGATTATTTCCCAACCATTACTGCTTTTATAGATAGCGCCAATAGAGTAGTATCTAGTAATCATTCAAAAAAAATAAGGTGGGGTTATTATAATACTAGGAACTTCATTGATAATTTGTACGCTTATAAAAGTAATATTTTAAAAAACAATATTAAAGTAATTGAGCAAGAAAAAGTTAATACAAAAAAATTAGACATTTACATGAGTCAGATGTTGAATCATTACTCAAGATTGTTAATTGTACGTGTGGATTTAGGGTATTCAAAAGATACCATTCATCTGGTGTCTATCGAGACCTTTTATGAACACTTAAAAAAACTTAGAGAGCTTATTGGTAAAACAGAAAGCTGTTTTGAAGAATTAGAGGGCAATGTAATTGCTTTAGAACAAGGTCATGACCGTGGTTATCATGTTCACTTATTACTGATGTTTGATGGTTCTAAACGCTGTAAAGATACTCATATAGGACAGCTAGTTGGAGAAAAATGGCAGAGTGTTACTGGTGGTCTTGGCAGTTACTACAACTGTAATAAACTGCAGTATAAAAAAAAGCAGGAAGCTCTTGGCAGGTTAGGTGTTGGCATGATTCATCGTCGTAACCCGAAAGATGTGCAAAATGCTATTAATGCTTCTTTGTATTTGACACAGCCTGATAAAGAGAATCAACATTTAAGGGTGAAGCTTCGTAAAATGAAAACTTTCACTCATGGTATCTATGAGACTGCCAAACGTAGAGGCCTACCTAAATAGCAAAATAATCTCAGATATACAGTATCATCATGAGATAAGACAGGAAGCCTAGCTACCTGTCTATTAACCCCAATCTATCCTAATCAAAGGTCTGCTTAATCGCAGGCCTTTTTTGTGCGCTTAATTTAAGGAGCTTATATGCAAACGATCTGTCCTTACTGTCACTCATCAAGGGTGACGAGCAATACGGATACTGATAGTCCCTTTAATATCTTCGAGCAACTGTGCTCACAATCTGCCCTATCAGGTCTTGGTGTAAGCGTCTGTAGGTATTACAAAATCAATTCAGCTATCGGTGTGGTAGTAGGTACGGCACTGGCTTCTGCGATCAGCTTGGCTAAAGACAAGCTACAACAGCCACCTTTGATCACCCTAGCAGAAAGGCCCAGTTATACCTGCAATATCTGCTCAAGAATTTTCACTATTTAACCTATCTATCTAACCCATAATTCTAATCAAATCTAAAAGGAATATTCTCATGGCACATTTAATCGAATCAATGGCATACGTTGGTGAAACCCCTTGGCATGGCTTAGGTAATGAGCTTGCACCTAAGCAGCCTATCGAGGTCTGGGCAAAGCAAGCGGGTATGGATTGGCGTATAGAATCATCAGACGTCAGCTACATGGCTAATAATGACAAAGGGCACAATCTGATTCTGCCCTTTGCTGAACAGAAGGTTTTATACCGTAGCGATAACTTCGAGCCGTTATCGGTGGTCAGTCAGCGCTATCAAGAAGTCCAACCTCGTGAGATTCTAGAATTCTACCGTGATCTTACCGAGCAGTCTGACTTTGAGCTTGAGACTGCTGGGGTATTAAAGGGTGGTCGTAAGCTATGGGCGTTGGCTCGTACAGGCCAGTCAGCAACGCTTAAGGGTAAGGATGTCAGTAATGGCTACTTGTTACTGGCAACCGCTTGCGATGGCACGCTAGCGACTACGGCGCAGTTCACATCGATCCGTGTGGTCTGTAATAACACGCTTGCTATTAGCTTAGCTAACGGAAGTGGTGGCGTAGTGAAAGTACCGCATAGCACCTCGTTTGATGCGGACAAGGTCAAGCAGCAACTAGGCGTTTCAGTCAAACAGTGGGATGAGCACAGCTACGAGATGAAGCAGTTATCAGAGCGACGTGTGACCCAAGCAGAAGCAGCCAATTATCTCAGCCGAGTTTTCAACGATCAGGACAATGACCTCATTCTGTTTAACAGTGCTAAGAAAGAGAAAGATGCCGTGCCAAACGCTCGCGCCATGAATCAGGTGATGAACATGTTTAACGGTCAAGGTCGCGGAGCCGATCTTGATGCCGCTAAAGATACCGCTTACGGCTTGCTATGTAGTATCACTGAATACGTGGATCACGAACGCAGAGCAATGTCGAAAGACCATCGATTAGACGGTGCTTGGTTTGGCTCTGGCGCTAAGCTCAAACAAAAAGGCTTAGAGGAATCGCTACTGATGCTGGCTTAACCAGCCACGTTTAAAGTCTGAAAATACAATCAACCACGCCTTCGAGCGTGGTTTTTTATGCCGCTTATTTCATTAATACCAATAATCAATTTATCGAAGGAGTTCGTTATGAACATGATTGCACTAAACAGCACGACTCAGCTAAGACAGGCCAAACGTGCCACCGTTAGGCTTAAACCAGCAGTAGTGAAAACGAAGCAAACCGATACTGCTGATAAACCTACCCAATCTAATACTTCAAAGACTGCTAAGCGCTTGGTCAACACCAAAGATTTAAGTCATGAAGACTGGTTAGCCATTCGTAAGCAAGGCATTGGCAGCTCTGATGCCGCAGCCGCTTGTGGTATTCATCCGTATTTATCAATGCTTGAACTATGGATGATCAAGACAGGACGTATGACATCGAATATCGATGAGAACATTGAAGGATATTCACCACTCTATTGGGGCAATACCTTAGAGCCGATGGTGGCTAAATACTACCAAGAGTATATTGGAAACAAGGTGCGTCGCGTCAATGCCATCTTGCAGCACCCTGATTCTGACAAGCACTTTATGCTCGCTAACCTAGACTATGCCATCACTGGTAATGACGAGGTACAGATTCTAGAGTGTAAGACCGCTGGTGAACACGGAGCCAAGCTATGGAAGCATGGCGTGCCGTTGTATGTGACGTGCCAAGTACAGCATCAATTGGCGGTCACTGGCAAACAAGCTGCGCATATCTGTGTGCTGCTGTGTGGACATGAAACTAAGATTTATAAGGTTGAGCGTGACGAGCGTTTAATCGAATCTATCATGGAGCATGAGAGCCTGTTCTGGCAGTACGTGGAAACAGACACACCACCAACCCCTGACCACTCAGAATCTGCTGCTCGGGCATTAAAACAGCTTTATCCAACGCATAAACCCTCAAGCAAGGTTGATCTAACGGATGATGATGGCGCTAACAAACTGTTTGAGCAATTACTGAGCTACCGTGACTATATGCAGGAGTTAGAAGAACGTCATGACCAAGTGAAGCATCAGCTGCAAACGCTGATTGCTGATAATGAAGTTGCCGTGTTTGATAAAGGGGCTATTTCATGGAAGCGCTCGAAAGACAGTGTCGGTCTTGATAGCAAGGCCGTTATTAAAGCGCATCCTGAGCTGTTAGCCAAATTTAGTAAAACTAAGCATGGTAGTCGCCGCTTCGTTATCTTAAACGACTAAGCCGAAACCTACTACATTTAACCAAAACAAGCGCATAAATGCCCACCCTAATTGGTGGGCTTTTTTATGGCTAAACACATTTTATTAAACCTATAAGGAATATCACCATGATTAAAGGTCTAACAATAACCCCGCCAGTTCTAGGTCGTATCAGTATTGGACGTGTCATTCAAAAAGACGGCAAGCGTCTGCCTGCTAAAGACGATCAATTCACTATCACCAGCCAAGTGCAGAATAAGGATGGCTGGATCAACCACCCACTTGATGCAAAGCTACGCGAAAAGAATGACGGTAAGCTCAGACAGATTCCCGTACGCATGCTGTTTAATGATCCTGAGCTAAACCTGCGAGCAGAGTACACGCTGTTCGATAGACAAACAGGTCGTCCATTATGCGTAGGTGATGGTGAGCAGTGTCAACGTCGCACCAATAATGGCGTTGAGCAACTGTCTTGCCCATCACCAGATCGTTGCCCATTAGCACAAGGCGGTGCTTGTAAGCCATATGGTCGCTTGTACGTTAATCTCAGTGAAGATGATGAGTTAGGTACGTTTATCTTTCGCACCACAGGCTTTAATAGTATTCGCACGCTTGCCGCACGGCTGAGCTACTTTGCTGCGGTGTCAGGCAGTAAGCTGTCGTGTTTACCCCTGCAATTAACGCTAAGAGGTAAAAGCACCACGCAAAGCTATCGTACGCCGATTTACTTTGTTGATTTAACGTTGCGTGATGGTGTGACACTAAAGCAAGCAGTGCAAGATGCACAGGCAATTGATGCGGAGCTTAGCGAACACGGTTTTGATCAAGCCGCGCTAGAACAGGCTGCAAAACAGGGTTACGTCAATTCATCCTTTGAAATTGATAACGATGGTTTGTTAGACGTGGCTGAAGAATTTTATCCCATGGAGACAGATGACGTTAGCAGTAGTCAGCAGGGGAATTATCAGAACGGGTTAGCCACTCATAACGTGACTAGCATTGAGCAAGGGCTACGGCAAAGCGTAACAGCGGTGAGCTAAGGAAACTGAGGAAGATATGCTGCGTAAGTCAGTTTGGTCAAAACAAGCGATCTAAAATCGCTTTTTTTACTTCTTATCGGTTTATTTTTAGTGGCTTATTGCCTAGGTTACGTCTTAAAATGTGCTAGTTTTTCATAATGGCATATTAAAAACGGATTATCACTGTTTAACGTAAGGGTAGCTAAAATGGATTTAGAAAAGATAATAGCTTTAAGTACTTCAGTACAACTGTCTAAGAAAATATCTACAAGAATTACCAATCAGACTGAACGTTATTTACAGAGCTTTGGTGAAGGTACGGTAACAACGAAACATCTTAAAAGTATATGGGACGATATTTGCTATAAGTTCCAAACAGAAGGATTTTGCGGCAAGGTCTACGATCTCATGGTCGTAGAATATGTTGGCTCACTGGTGGATGCTTTAGAAGACTATGAATTTAATGCCATCTACCTTCAAATTGAAAGCCTGCGTACGAGCCTATCTGATTCAGCTAAGAGTACGCCATCAGGAGTAGACAAACAAAGTTCTATTAGCATGTATCACTTTAAAGATGAAGTTATTGTATATATCACTGAAGAATACGTTTATAAACGGGCTAGATGTCACACAAACAAAAGGCTTAGAAAAGCTCTAAATATTTAAGATAGTCATGTATGAAACTTATTATTAAAAGTATTTTTGACACAAAAAAGGAGCTGATTATTCAGCTCCTTTTTATTGCTTAATGGATAAGGTCCGTCGGACGATATAAGTCTCATAAAAAAATACAGGACTCCCTGACTGTATGAGAACAGATGTTCCCATACAGCAATTAGGAGATAAGCATGGAAAATTCAAACACAGCACAGCCAGTAATCGAGCAATGTAATCACATACCACAACTATTGAGTATTAAAGATGTTGGTAGCTATACTGGTCTTAGTCGTTCTACGATTTATGAGATGGTTAATGAACAATCTGATCGTTACGACCCAACATTCCCTAAGAAGGTGCAACTGACACAGGTAAGGGTGGTGTGGGTAGCAAGCGAGATTGCAGAATGGATTAATACAAAGATTGCAGAACGTTCAGTATAGATTTATCCGACTGCCCTAACTTTACAAGTAGGGCAGTTTATTTTTTTTGTATTATGAGAGGTTTCTTAATCTAATACACTAAGTAATATACTTTAGGCAGAAGAAAAGACATCAGAAACTTTGTGTTTATAATCAAAGTCTTATTGCAATTAAAAGGCTATTTCATGCACAAAATATTGTTAGGGAAAAGTTGTGTAGGATAGTATTTGGCATTAACAGAAATATGCAGATAGTCTTTTGAATAAAAGACTATTTAAACAGGCTAAAAGACTATTCAAAGGTTCTTCAAAGACTATTTTTCACTATTAAACATATATAAAACAAGGGCTTAAGGGTCTCTCTAGAGAGGTGATAAAAATATTTATCTTATTAATAATCATTTATCACTATCTTGATCAAAAGCAGCCGCTAGTAGGGCGCTGTAAGGGGTCGTCTCCATTTTCATGCATATAGATTTAATAGGATGACGATGAATGGCTATATCTAAGCGTAGCAGGCTATCTGACAGGTTACAGCTTATACGTTTGAAAGTAGGGCAATATCAAGGATCGTGAGCTGTTAAATAGATCAGACAAAAGTATATCCTTAGAAGGATATTTCAAGCTCGTATGGTAGACTACTTCGAATAATATAATCACAAAACAATAATCATGTATAAGTTAATCTTTAATAGAGAGTTTACGAATGAGCAAAAACCTTAGCGGTGCGGACTACCCTTTATCAAAAATATTTAGCTCAGATTTTGAATACGTTATTCCACCTTATCAAAGACCATATGCATGGACGATAGATCAGGCATCCGAGTTATTTGAAGATTTACATAGTTTCTATCAATATGAACCTGATGAGGAGTATTTTCTTGGTAGTATTGTTCTAATTAAGGAGGAAAATAAGCCTCATTCTGAAGTAATTGATGGTCAGCAAAGATTGACCACTTTAACAATCCTACTAGCTGTGTTATCAAATAAACTACAGGGTGATGATAGGAAGGCACTACTGCAATACATACTAGAGCCAGGGAATAAATTTGAAGGATTAGAGAGTAAGCCACGATTAACTGTTCGCAGTCGAGATCGAGATTTTTTTGCATCTTACGTTCAAGGCCTAAAGTTTGACGAACTTTTCGCAATGGACGAAAAAGCGTTTGAGAATGAATCACGTCTAAATATCAAACGCAATAGTCAGCTTCTAGATAAGTACGTTTCTGAAAAGTTTGGTGATGATGTAGAGCAAATTGAGAGTTTTACAGCTTTCCTGCTTCGAAAGTGTTATTTAGTAGCGGTATCAACCCCTAATCAAAAATCAGCCTTTAGAATATTCTCAGTAATGAATAGCCGAGGGTTAGACTTGCAGCCAACTGATATCATTAAGGCCGATACGATTGGCATGGTTGAATTAGAGGCCCAAAGAGAAAAATATAATGAACGTTGGGAAGAGATGGAGGTCGAGCTTGGACGGAGTCGTTTCAATGATTTGTTTTCTTATATTCGTATGATTCATGCTAAAGAGAAGGCAAAACGTTCGTTGCTAGAAGAGTTTAGAGAACACGTACTAAGTAAAGGTATTAGTCCTGAAGATCTAATTTCAGCAGTCTTAGAGCCTTATGCAGAAGCATTGTTGATTGCAAAAAATAGTGATTATGTAGCGGTAGCCCATGCCGAAGAAGTCAACAGGTATTTAAAATGGTTAAATAGAATTGATAACTCTGATTGGGTGCCAACAGCAATCAAATTTATAAAGAATAATAAAGCTAAGCCTGAGTACATGGCTTGGTTTTTTGAAAGATTAGAGCGACTGGCAGCATTTATGCATATTTGTGCCTATAACATAAACCAACGCATCGAACGTTATAACAAGGTGCTTAGTGCACTTGAAAACGATCATTCTCTTACTAATCCTATAAACGAGGTGGAATTAACAGATGATGAAAAGCATAAAATGATTAAGGTGCTTGATAGTGATATTTATGATCTAACATCAAGAAGAAGAAACTACTTAATATTGCGATTAGATGCATTTATATCAGATGGAGGAGCAACTTATGATCCTACTATCTTAACTATTGAGCACGTTTTACCCCAGACAGTAGACAAGGAAAGTGAATGGGCCCAATGGTGGCCTGTAGCAGAAGAAAGAAAAATATGGGTACATAGATTAGCTAACTTAGTACCCTTAAATAAGAGACGCAATTCAAGTGCTAGAAACTTCGATTTTGATAAAAAGAAAAATGCTTACTTTTTAGGTCGAAAAGGAGTTTCTTCGTATGCACTCACTACACAAGTCATTGGCTATGCTCAGTGGAAGCCAGACGATTTGCCTAAACGTCAAATAGAGCTTATGGACATTCTAGCTGATAACTGGCGATTGAAGATTGACGCATAAAAACTCTATGTTGCGACTAATAATAAGATTTGAACTATGAATAAGGTAACCAACCACCAATTAAAATATTTTGCTTGGGAAATTACTAAGCAGCGTAGTAGCTCCGACGACGCACGTATTGCGCAGTCGCTATTCGATGCTCAGGTTGACGTAAACCCACACCAGATTGAAGCGGCATTATTTGCGTTGAGTAACCCTTTAAGTCGAGGTGTTGTCTTAGCCGACGAAGTAGGTTTAGGTAAAACTATCGAAGCAGCATTAGTACTATGCCAATACTGGGCAGAGTATAGAAGGAACTTGCTAGTAATCTGTCCAGCATCATTACGAAAGCAGTGGGCATTAGAATTACAAGATAAATTTAACTTACCTGTACAAGTACTAGATTCGTTTACTTGGAAAAAATTACGTCAAGAAGGTGTTTATAATCCTTTTGAAAATAAAAAGATCACCGTTATATCCTATCCATTTGCGACCAGAATGGAACATGAGCTGGCTAAAATACCTTGGGATATGGTTGTAATTGATGAGGCGCATCGGCTGCGTAATGCCCATCGTCCTAGCAACAAAACAGGCAATAGCTTTAAAAAATCTTTAGTTGCTCGCAATAAACTACTCCTGACAGCAACGCCACTACAAAACTCATTGATGGAGCTATATGGTCTTAGTACTATCATTGATGAGCACCTATTTGGTGATGATAAAGCGTTCCGCCGTCAATATGTTAACGAAGATAACTTGCCAGCCCTTAAGCGCCGATTGGATCAGTTTATCCATCGTACGTTACGTAAGGATGTTTTGGAATATATTCCATATACAAGACGCCATGCTTTGACGGTACCATTTACACCTAGCGATGTAGAACAGCGTTTGTACGATCAAATAAATAGCTACTTACAAAGAGAGTTTAGCTATGCCTTTCCTGTACAGCAACGACACCTAATCACGATTGTTTTACGTAAACTACTAGCGTCTTCTACTTCTGCTGTTATCGCAACATTAGAGTCGATTCGTAATCGTCTTCAGGCTCTTTTAAATAATCAAACCATTGATGCAGAATGGATAGAGCATTTTATAGCTGATGAAGATATAGACGAAGAGCTTATCGAAGAGGACGAGGACGAGTATAGCGAATATGAAACTCGCGGCGTTGATGCAGATTTACTTAAATCTGAAATTAAAGAGGTCGATCAGTATCTTGCTTTAGCTCATGAAATTGATGAAGACCGTAAGTCCCACGCGCTGTTAACGGCGTTGGAGCGTGGGTTTGCCCGTATGTTTGAAATGGGGGCGCCAAAGAAGGCTGTGATATTCACTGAGTCACGTCGCACGCAAACCTATCTTGTAGAGTTTTTGCAGTCTCATGGGTTTAATGGCAAGGTAGTCGCTTTTAATGGTAGTAATAATAGCCCAGTCAATACTGGTATCTATCATAGATGGTTAGCTAAACACGTAGGTAGCGACAGAGTTACTGGCTCATCGTCAATAGATAGACGTACAGCGCTCATTGATTATTTCAGAGATGACGCTGAAATCATGATTGCTACCGAAGCCGCTGCTGAGGGTGTCAACTTACAATTCTGCTCTTTAGTGGTTAACTATGATTTACCTTGGAATCCACAAAGAGTCGAGCAGCGTATTGGTCGCTGTCATCGCTATGGCCAAGCTTTTGATGTGGTTGTAGTCAACTTTGTCAACGAGCGTAATGCAGCTGATCAAAGAGTGATGGAGCTACTTAGTGAAAAGTTTGATCTGTTTGAAGGGGTGTTTGGAGCCTCGAACGAAATACTAGGATCGATAGAAAGTGGTATTGATTTTGAGAAACGTATTTTAGAGATTTACGATAAGTGCCGTACAAATCAGGAGATTCAAGAAAGCTTTAATAAACTACAGTCTGAGCTTGAGGCTCAAATCAATCAAAAAATGCTACAAACTCGAGACCTGCTATTAAAGCATTTTGATGCTGATATCCACGAGTTGCTCAAGATTCATAAGCAGCGTGCTGAAGAGCAGCTTGATCGTATCAGTAATTTCTTTTGGGCGATTAGCCGAGCACTGCTATCCTCTTATGCCGAATTTCATTCTAATCAGTTAAGTTTTACGCTACATAAGTCGCCTACAGTAGATATTAAGGTTGGTAGCTATCAACTGATCAGAAAGGGCGAATCTGTACCTGATAATACCTACATATATCGTCTCACGCATCCACTTGGTGAGTATGTACTAAATAAGGCAAAGCACCTACCCACTGAGACTGCGCAGATAAACTTTGATTACAGCAATTATGATAAAAAAGTATCAAGCCTTGAGCCATTAGTAGGGCAGTCAGGATGGTTGTCGCTTAGCTTATTATCACTAGACTCATTTGCAAAAGAAGAGCATTTAATACTGACAGGAATGAATGATAATAATACTGTCTTAGATGCTGATATCTGTGAGCGTATTTTACGTTTAGAAGGAGTAGTGATTGAAGATAAAATAACGATAGCTATTCCGAAACTATTCACCGATACAATCGAGTTTCAGCATAAAAACAAACTGAGTGAGGCGCTTGATAGTAATCAGGTGTTTTTCAAACGTGAGCAAGAAAAGATCGAAAGTTGGGCAGATGACCATATGGCATCGGCTGAATCAGCACTTGACGATATCAAACTTAAAATACGTAGCTTAAAACGAGAAGCTCGCCAAGCCAGCACCATCGATGAGCAAAAGCAAAAGCAGGAACAACTCAAAAAGGCAGAACGTGAACAACGCAAACTCCGTCAAAATATTTTTGATGTAACTGATGAAATCGAGGAAAGACGCGATACATTAATTGAAAACTTAGAGCAGATGATGCATAAAAAAAGCCAGTTTGAAACGCTTTATCATATTCGCTGGCAGCTGCATTGATTCTATAGCTATGATAAGCTCAATGATGTTTTACCTGTCCATTGCAGCACCAATATGGTAAATTAGTAGGTTAATTTTTTCACTCTTTTAGAGCTAGGTTTGGTTTCATTAATTGAGACTGGCCTAGCTCGTTTTGTCATAAGTCTATGACAAAGTGCTGCTATAAAAACCCTGTCGAAGGACTCACCATGAGCCAATATGCCAATCTTAATCAAAAACTAAAAAACATCTTTCAAATTGATCGTCCTGATCTAGATTTTGGTATTTATCGTATCTTGAATGCTCGTCGTAACGAAATCAGTGATTATCTAGATAATCGTCTCAAAGCCAAAGTAGAGACGTATCTGAAGGACGCCAAAAGCGATGTTCATGACAGTCAGCTTGAAAGCATTACTAATCAAATTAAGGACGAGTTTGGTAAGCGTGCGTTCGATGAGGCAGGTAACTTAGTCAACGAAACCGCTATCGAAAGCTCACTTGGACAACAGTACCAAGAGCTACGCGATCATGCTGATAGCAGCTTTGATCAAGCGCAAGTGTTTAGCCATTTGTACACCTTCTTTAGTCGCTATTATGATGAGGGTGATTTTATCAGTCAGCGTCGCTACAAAGGCGATACCTATGCTATCCCTTATTCTGGTGAAGAGGTGATGCTGCATTGGGCGAATAAAGACCAGTACTATACCAAGTCAGGTGAGATGTTTAGCAATTACCGTATTCGCTTTAACTCGATAGGTGAGCCTGATAAGTCTGTCTTATTTCGTTTGTTATCTGCTGATACGGCAAAGGACAATCAAAAAGACAATGACAAAAGTCGTCGCTTCGTTATTCTCTCTAAGCCAAAGACGTTAACTCGTACCGATGAAGAAGGCGAAGAATATGAGGAAATCGTACATCCTATAGAACTTAATGATGCTGGCGATGAGCTG
This sequence comes from Psychrobacter sp. 1Y4, assembly GCF_051847555.1. Lineage (NCBI taxonomy): Bacteria > Pseudomonadati > Pseudomonadota > Gammaproteobacteria > Moraxellales > Moraxellaceae > Psychrobacter > Psychrobacter sp. 1Y4. The sequence continues at coordinate 12,670 of NZ_JBPYDE010000013.1, forward strand.
ACGGTATGGTTTGAATACGCAGTCATGGACAGCAAAGCCAAGCAAGACAAGCTTAATCTACAAGCGCATGATGACATCTTAGACAATACTAAAGTTACAACAGCATGGGCAACCTTACTCAAGCACCCAGAGCCAACCGAAAAACAGTCTGATCGTGACTTACTCCGTAAGCATCTAGATACTTATACGCAAAAGAATACTGCTGACTATTTCATTCATAAAGACTTGGGTAAATTCTTAAATAATGAGCTGGACTTCTATATCAAAAACGAAGTCATGCATTTAGATGATGTGGTTAATAGTTCAGGCTTTATAGAGATCGAGCGCCAGCTTGCGCTGATCAAGTGCTTACGCAAGATCGGTCGTGAGTTGATTGAGTTTTTAGCGTCGCTAGAAAACTTTCAAAAGAAGCTATGGCTTAAAAAGAAGTTCGTGGTATCGAGCCATTATTGCATTACGCTTGACCGTGTTGACGAAGCGCTGTATAGCGAAATTGCTGATAATGAGATTCAGTGGCAGCAATGGGAAAGCCTAGGGTTTAAGGTAGCTGATGATAGCCTACCATATTGGGGTAGCAGCCAATATCTAGAGGAACATCCGTATCTAATGGTGGATACTAGTTTGTTTGAGTTAGGCTTTAAAGCCAAGCTGTTAAATAGCATTGATGATTTGGATGAGCAAACAGATGGTTTGATTATTCATAGTGATAATTTCCAGGCATTAAGTTTAATTCAAGAAAAATATAGCAAAAAGATTGATTGTGTACATATTGATCCGCCATACAACACAGAAACAAGTGGTTTTCTATATAAAAATAATTACCGTCATTCGTCTTGGTTAACATTTATGAACCAAAATCTTTCTTTAACCAAAGATCTAGTAAGTGCTAATAGTTTTCTCCAATGCCATATAGATGAGAATGAATATGAGAGTTTATTTAAAGTTATAAGTGATGTTGGCTATAATAGTGCAGGCACCATTGTTTGGGATAAGCAGAACCCTATGTTAGGTAGAAAAGGTGTGGCTACACAGCACGAATATGTTATTTGTTGTGCTAGTGAAGATAATCCTATTATGATAAATAACCCTAACGTTTACACAGCACTTGATAAAGCTAAGTTATTAATAGACGGAAATAATGGCAAGGTAGATCAAGAAGTACAGAAGTCTTTCTCAAGCTGGGTATCTAAACAGAAAGATTTTTCTGGGGGAGATAAAGCTTACAAATTGATAGAAGATGATGGAAGAGTTTTTCGTGGCGTAGCAATGGGCGCACCTGAATACAGGAAAGACCCTAAATTCCATATACCTTTAGTACATCCGGTGACTGGAATGGAATGCCCTGTACCGCCAAATGGTTGGTCTAGAACCCCAGAGACATTACAAGATCTGATTGATAATAATCAGATACTTTGGGGGAAAGATCACACTACTCAACCTCAAAAGAAAGTGTATATAAATTATGATTCAAAAAAGCAAATTTCTTCAATAATCCAGGACGCTACTAGTGGAAAAAAGGTTTTGGATCCACTAAATCTAAGTTTTCCCTACTCTCATCCCACTTCATTATATAACGTCTTACATAATGTTATAGATTCGGGTTCTACAGTATTAGACTTTTTTGCCGGCTCAGGTACTACTGCACATTCATTAATTGATCTTTATCGATTATATTCTAAGCAAATTAGATATATCCTAGTAGAGCAAGGTGAACATTTTCACACGACACTCAAACCTAGAATCCAAAAAATAGTCTATAGTGAAGAATGGAGGAGTGGCGTACCTACTATATCAAAAGATAGTAATAAAAATAATAGTACTAATCCTTGCAATGGAATTAGCCATTGTCTAAAAATCGTCAAGCTTGAAAGCTACGAGGATACTTTGAACAACCTTGAGCTTAAACGTAGTCCTGCTCAAAATGATTTGTTTGCTGACTTGACATCTGCTCAGCAAGACGACTATCTAATGCACTACATGCTCAATATTGAGAGCAAAGACTCGCTACTTAACGTGGCTGATTTTGCCAATCCTTTTGATTATCAGCTCAAGATAACGGCAGACAGCGCTGGCGCTTATACAGTACAAAACGTCGATCTTATCGATACCTTTAATTATCTCATAGGGTTAAAGGTTAGAAATATAGACTATCAGCTAGATCGAGGATTTGTACAGGTAGATGGGCACTTGCGCACAGGTGAGCTAGTTACCGTGTTTTGGCGTGACTGTGAACAGATTGGTTATGATGAGCTGGACAAGACACTGAAAAAGCTGCGTATCAATGCTTTAGATAGCGAGTATCAGCAGATATATGTCAATGGTGATCATAACATCAACACCAAGCTTACCAGTACTGATGGTAGTGAGAGACAACTAAAAGTCCGCTCAATAGAGCAGGTATTCCTTGAGCGCATGTTTGCAGAGTAAGTTATGGCTAATCCCAGTAAAAAGAAAAGCAAAAAAATAAACTTCCATGAGCAGCTGGTACTTACGCAGTGGCTATGGTCAAAGTTCAATCCTGACAATATTAAGGGCATGCATACGCTATTGGATTTGCCTGTCCATGAAGGTATTGAACACGAAGGTGAGGACGCAGGCCAAACCAAGTTTTTCACTGAGCTGACTAGAGACTTAGTCGGTAAGCAGACTTTAGATATCGATACCCTAAGGCGCTATGATAGGAATATCGTTCGTCACTGGCTACAGATTAGTGAGGCTCGCAATAAGCAAGCTAATAGTGAGCTGAATTTAAAATACTTTCAATATCTGTCATTATTATTTACGGAGTATTACTTAGATCAATACTTTAATAATTCTGAGCAGATGTTAGAGGAGTTGAATGCTACCGTAGTTGCCTATAACGAGGACAAGAGTGACAGCGAGATACTACAACCGTACGTAGCCAATGACTTAAACAAAGTTGCGTACTGGAGTGCCACAGGTAGCGGCAAGACGCTATTGATGCATATTAATATTTTGCAGTATCAGTACTACACTGAGCACGCCAGCCACAATAATAAAATCGAGCAGATAATTCTACTAACTCCTAATGATGGGCTCAGTAATCAGCATCTTGAAGAGTTCAAGATGTCTGGTATCGAAGCTATGATATTTCAAAAAAACAAATCCCGTGATCAGTTTTTAAAATACGTGCAAATTATGGATATCCATAAGTTGGCTGAAAGGGATGGTGATAAGACAATAGCGGTAGAGTCACTAGAAGGTCAAAACCTTGTATTAATCGATGAAGGCCATCGTGGCACGAGTAGTGCTGCTGGTGCATGGATGGGCTACCGCGATACGCTGACAAAAGACGGCTTTAGTTTTGAATATTCAGCGACCTTTGGGCAGGCGATTAATAAATCAAACAACGTTATCAAACAAGAAGAAAAAGAGCAAAAAACCAAGGCCAAGATGCTATATGGTACTCAGGCATTAGCCAAACTAGACGATAATCAGCTAAAGGCTCTAAGTTTAGATGAGCTGGAAAAGCAAAAAGCACGACGCGAAGCCTTGCGTGAAGTCTATGCAAAAAATATCTTGTTTGACTACTCGTACAAGTATTTTTATGATGATGGCTATGGTAAAGAAGTCAATATTCTCAATATGAAAAAAGGTGAGACGCAGGATAATCAGCAGCTATATCTAACCGCCTGCTTATTGGCTTTTTACCAGCAACAGTCCCTTTATCAAAATAACGTTGGACGTCTTAAGCAATTCAAAGTTGAAAACCCCCTTTGGGTATTTGTCGGTAATAAAGTAAATGATGATGATTCAGATATTTTGACCATCATCAAATTTTTAGCTGACTTTTTAGATAGTCGTCATAAAGCAGAAACCATCAACTGGATTCATGACTTTATTACCAATAAGTCACGTTTGGTCGATAACAAAGGTAACAATATTTTTGTTAATCGTTTTGCTCCATTGCATGGTAGAGACGCTGAAGATATTTATCAAGATATACTCAGCCAGTTCTTTAATGCAGGGAGTAACCAGCGCTTAAACGTCATACGGATCACTCAAAACACAGGGGAGCTGCGTCTACAAATTGGTGAGAATACACCGTTTGGCGTGATAAATGTAGGCGATGAAAAAGGCTTATTTGATCACTGTGAAAAGCTAAGTAATAGCCATTATCTTAATACGCGTACCGATGAATTCACTCCGACGCTATTTGATACCATCAACGACGATAATAGCAAAACCAATCTGCTCATTGGCTCACGTAAATTTACCGAAGGGTGGAGTAGTTGGCGAGTCTCGACTATGGGTCTGTTGAATATGGGTTCTGGTGAAGGCTCACAAATTATTCAATTGTTCGGTCGAGGTGTACGTTTAAAAGGTGAGAGGTTCTCACTCAAACGAACGCCGCACAATATTTATAGTAAAGCTGAGTATAAAGATCTGTATCTAGATTTGCTACAAACGATTAATATCTTTGGCTTACATGCTGACTATATGGAAAAATTCCGTGACTATCTAAACGATGAAGGGATCGTGCTTAACCAAGATTTGGTTACTTTAGATTTCAATACCAATCGTATAGCAGCGCCGCATAGACTCAAGACTTTGACGCTTAAAGATGGTTATAAGGATAATCAGCCAAATGGCTTCAAGGCACAGGTCAAGCTGTCGCTATTTGAAATTCCTGATAAGTATCAAGGCAAGATTAAAAAACCGTTTGTTATTTTAGACTTATATCCACGACTCCAAGCCTATCATACCGATAAGCGTAAGCGTAATAATGACTTAAAAGACAAGCGTCAAGAGAATGAGATATCGCCTGATATCATGCCCTTCTTTGATTTTGACAGTTTATATTTACAATTACAGCAGTATAAGATGCAACGTGGCTATACCAACATACGTCTTGGTATCGACGAGCTTAGAGCGTTCTGCTGTAAGCCAATTAAAAATACCCATGATGACTGGTATAGGCTATTGGTAGATAGCGAAAAGCTGATGAAAGATATGGAGGGTATTCGCTTTCAGCAAAGTATTTTATTAGAGCTGCTAAAAGCGTACATGGATAGATTTTACAAAACCATGAAAAACGCGTACGAAGGTCAGTACTATGAAGTGACAGAATTTAATGTTGGCGATGATGATCTGCCTATTCACATGTGTGATAAATACGTCTTTACATCAAAAGAAGGGTTTAATGGTGAGGCAGAAGAGTACTTTAAACGCCTTACTAAATTGCAAGATATAGTCAATGATGGACAGCTAGAGAAGACAGTCAACTGGCAGGATGGTAGCTTACGTACGGTCGTATTTGATAAGCATTTGTATTATCCATTATTCAGCAAAAATGATGATAGCTTACCTTTTACTTGGTCGCCTTCAGTATTTGATTATGATAGTAAGGGTGAGAGTAGCGAAGTTAAGTTCATTGATGATCTACAGCGCTACATTAATTCTGATAAACAGATTGATGCGCTTAAAGATTACCATATCTATTTACTTCGTAATCCCGATAATCGTTACAAAGGATTAGGTTTTGCACTAGCAGGTAATTTTTATCCAGACTTTTTATTGTGGTTAGTACACAAAGAGACGGGCGAGCAGTACCTGACCTTGATTGATCCTAAGGGTATCCGCAATATGAGCCTCGATGATCCTAAGTTTAATCTTTATAAGCAGATTAAAGAGCTTGAGAGTCAGCTAGAAACTAAGCTTGTTTTAAATAGCTTTATTGTAACTCCAACGCCAATGAACACATTGGTAGACAATTCTTTGAGCGAAGACGAGCTTAAAGAGCGTAATGTATTATTTATGGTAGGTAATCAGACGGCTTATTTGGATGATATGTTTGAGGGGATTCTAGGCTAAGCCTATATGAATAAAAAGCTGAATTGGTAGCTTGTAACAATTCAGCTAGGTTCAATGATAGGTTGGGACCTATCAGAAGAAATTATAGGCCCTTAATTTAACGAGTTTAATTTAATTTCTCTAATAGTCTTATTTGAATTTTAAAATGATGAAGTTAATAGCTAGCTATTGTTCTACTATTATAAATTATGCTTACTGTTTTTATAAAGTGAGTATGGATTACTTTCTTATGTAGAGTAACCCATAAAATAATATTTGACAGTTAGCTATAACTCTATATAATGCACTACCTCAGCAAGTATACTTGTTTGATAAGTTATAGTGAAATTAATTAATATTTGATAACTCTGATTAAATGTTATTTAAAACATTACTCTAAGGGTGATTAGCTCAGTTGGTAGAGCGTCTGCCTTACACGCAGAATGTCGGCGGTTCGAATCCGTCATCACCCACCACTCTTTAGTATAGTGCTAATGCGCTAGGTGGTTAAATAAACTAAAACGACCTTAGCAGCGGTAGTTCAGTTGGTTAGAATACCGGCCTGTCACGCCGGGGGTCGCGGGTTCGAGTCCCGTCCGCTGCGCCATATTTAAAATAAATTTAAACTTTCGAGTTTAAGCAATTTTTGCCTCAAGTATTAGTTTACTTGAGGTTTTTTTGTCTGAATTTTATCAAAACGCTTTGCTTAGATAGCCGTGCTAATGCCTAATTATTATATTCTCTAATTTACTAATTTTTTGCATTAGGCTTATAGCTTGATCTGTATTTAATAAATACCTGAAAAACAGGGTAGGTTTAAAGATAAATGTTAGTCTGTTAACCTACTTTAAATTAGGGTTCAATAGTAATATAGGTAAGCCAGCACAGGTGACATATACCACAGCATTTTGCTCAAAGGTGCAACATAGTTTGAGACTGCTGTTTTGGTCTATTGGATAAGCAAAGAAACTGTTTTCTCGCCATTTACCGTCAGGACTTTCACCATAGCCTTCCGTTACGTTTAAGCCTTGTTTGAGCAACTCATTTTTTAGTTCTTGATTAGCCTGCTCGTTTTCTTCAACAGTACGCTCTTTTCCTAATGGATTCCAAGCTGTAATAAACAGTCCACCAGCTGGAGAAAATGGCTGCAAGAGAGATGCAGCTTTGGATGATGTTTTATCAATATTGAGTAAAGTATCATCAAACTTATAATTAGTTTGATGATAGGCTTCCAAAAGGGGGAGGTCTAACATAAAAGGGCTCGATTAGATTTTTGTTGAGACCTATGTTATCAGAAATAGTCTTTGGATAAACTTAGTTATTTACGACAGTAATTTAGTTTTTAGTAAATAGTATATTGCTCAATTAATTTAAGAATGAAAGGCTATCCTTTATTTCCTAATAGCTCTAGTACTTTATCCTCTCCGAGCTGATCAATCAATGCTTGCAGCTGGGCAGTAGAGTCAGCTTGTAATTGTGCATCTGCTCTAAACTCCGCTGTCTTTCTGCCTTCTCTCAAAGCGTCTAAATAGTCAGCCCACTTCTGCATCATATCCGCTCGATCATCAAGGTACTCAAATCGACCATATGCCGTGCCATTAGGATCTTTAGTCGTATGACCCAATGCCATCTCTACGAGCACTAGAGAGTACTTTAGTTGCTCTTGCAGGATAGTCTTCGCTGTCGCTCTAAAGCCATGAGCGCAATGTATGTCTTTATACCCTAAATCCTTTAGACGCTTATTAGCGGTAGCGTCAGATAGGATCTGATGCTTTTTTGCCGTCTGGCTAAAAAAGACATATTCAGTATGCCCATTAATCTTTTGTTGCTCATGTAAGATTGCTACGGCTTGACGCGGTAGGGGAACCACCATGTCCTTGACCATATTTACCTTGCCTTGTCCCTTCAATGGCTTTAATCGCCACCTGCCAGCCTCTAGGTCTAGATCAGCCCAGCGCATACGTCTTAAATCACCATTGCGAACAAACAGAAGCGCTAATAGCCTAAGGGAATTTATGGTGTTCGGGTCACCTTCTATTGTCTCGATAGCTTTAAGTAATTTAGCCAAGTCTTTAGGCGTAGTAACCGCAGGACGATGGCCATAACTTGATTTAGCCAACTGGCTCTTAATAAGCGCCGCAGGATCGCTCGTACAGAAGCCTCGTGCCCCAGCATAGACAAACACATCACTGGCAATGCCAGCACAGCGTTCAGCCTTGTCTGTGGGCTTACCATCCTTGTTTAATGAGTTTGCTTGAATGTCTAACAGCACTTCAAGCATTTTAGGAGAGGTGATATCGCTGATTGGCTCGTCACCAATATATTTGCATATAAGATCAAGACGACCTTTCTTACGAATGAGGGTATTACTCTTCTGAGTCTGATCTAGACTGTCAAAGTACTCCCAAGCAAAATGATTAAAAGAGTTTTTAGTTTTTATAATAATACTTTTCTTAATTTCTTCACGATGAAGTTTTGGGTCAATACCTTTGCTTAACAGATCTTCATACTCACGCCAAACTTCACAGGCACGAGCATACGAGATATTTGGATATATACCGATGGAGATAATACTTTGTTTGGGATTTGAAGGCGGGTAGTATCGATACATCCATGACTTAGTTTCAGTAGGACGCACCATCAAGAATAGTTTAGGGTGGTTTTTGACAGGAACGAAGTACTTCTTATCTTCAGGCTTATGGCTGCTGATGCTTCGGTCTGAACTGATCGCTTTTCTTTCCATATCCTAGATCTCCATGAGTAGACTCAAAACTCGGTATACTTGACAGTATACTCAAAGTGCATGGATTAGGATAGATTCATAGGACAGTATAGAACACCAGATACAACAAAGCCCCTGATATCAGGGGCTTTAGCTGTTCTATAAGATAGTATAGGACTATGTAATGGTACCCGGAGCCGGACTTGAACCGGCACGCTCGTTAGAGCGAGGGATTTTAAATCCCTTGTGTCTACCAATTTCACCACCCGGGCAAAACTTGTTTTATCTACAATGTGAACTAGCTGATAGACCATCTAGTTACTAGATAAGTGGTCGCTATTATAAGCGGTTGTGCTAATAATGCAAGCCTAAATTAACGTAAAGTTAATAAATAATTGGAGGCTGGAGTCGGAATCGAACCGGCGTTAACGGAGTTGCAGTCCGCTGCATGACCACTCTGCCATCCAGCCAATCAAGGTGGACTATATTAGCAAAAATAATTTAAATTACAAGTCATTTTTTAGCTAAAAATAAGTTATTTACTAATGTAAGTCGATTTAAGCATTATTTAAAGATATTTGAGCAGTTATTATCCTATCAATAAGTGTTCAGTGGATGATAAGACAAGAATGCTGCAACACCTTTTATAAGTGTTGCAGCTAAACTTGTCCAATAATCTGTTTATAAGATGTCTTTGTTATTACGTTTGGCTTTTTTGATGTCACGATAAGTCGCAGTACAAATCAAAACCAGTACACCAAGTGTAATTGCAGGCCAAATTAAAATATATAAGCCATAAATAAAGACGTTGTCCATGATATCTCCTTATAGTATTTATAAATATGGGGTTTAAGAGCAATCGACGATCAGCTATCTACCGACCATCGTTGTCTAACCATCATTACCTAAGATGATCTATACTTTCGCATTTGGTATTTTTGATACTTTAGCTTTTTTATCATAGTCACCAACACGCTTTTTAATCAGCTCAAAATCAAAACGTTCATTGCCCATTAGACTGACGATGACACAGACGATGGTACTAGCGCCATAAGCCGTTAGTGAGGCGAGTAGGACCATATATTGACGTAAGAAGCCAGTAGCGAAAATGAGCATCAGTACCAGCGTAATAGCTGCCGCTAACATACCGATTTTACGGCCTAAGAAGCCAAATACCATTAGTCCAATCACGACTGCGGCGCCAACACTTGCTAATACTTCAAAGAATAAAGCCGTGTAACCAATGATCGGCAAAAGCTCAAAGCGAGCTATACAGAAAAACAGCAAACCGATAATGACCGCAGAGGTGAAAGCGGTATTGGTCACACGATTCCAAAATACACTGGCTATCACAGGGAAGACAATTGCACCCCACAATGCACCTACGAATACCAACATCACTAAAATATCTAGCTTAAAGCTAGCAAAGATCAGACCAGCAGCAGTGGCAATAATCATGGTACTACGACCAACCAGCATCATAGTCTTAGGTTTGACTTTACCTCTAGCGATGTTCTTACCATATACATCTGCCATCATAATGGTCGATAATGCCGACAAGTCTGAATCAGCAGTCGATGACAATGAGCCGATGACCAAGATAAAGAACAAGGCGATAAAGACAGGATGCAAATAAGTACTGACCATTTGCGGGATCAGGTTGTTCATATTGCCGTCAAGTGGCTCAATACCAATGGTCAAGGCCATCAAACCAATCATGCCAAGACCGATGACGATACCTGCATAGCCAACTGTGGCCGTGACAAACGTCGCTTTGATCTTGGTTTTATCAATCGCAAATAAGCGCTGCGTAATGGTTTGGTTACCAATAGCATAAGCCAATACGGCGACAAAATAAGGCGCACCTTGCTGAAAAAATGCCTCAGGCGAAAAGAAGTTCTGTTGCTCAAGCGTCAAGTTGGATAGTCCGCTGACCATAACTTCAGGCCCACCCATCGCAAATAATACTGCCGGAATAATAACGATACCAATGGCCATTAAAGCGACCAATTGGGCAAAGTCAGTGAAGACTGAGGCGCGAAACCCTGAAGTTAGGGTATAGCTCAGTACTCCGACACCCGCAATAATCACCCCTGTTTGGAACGATAACGGTGATAGTACCGATACCAACGCCCCAGCCGCAGTGAAATTGACCATCAAGCTAATTAAGCTGCCCATAAGGTTGGATATGGCTAAAATTAATTGGCTTGATGAGCCATGACGAGCGTGAATAAGTTCGCCTAAAGTATGTCCATCAGGAGCAAGCTCACGAAAGCGCATGCCAAAAGGGTAGATAAATAAAATCATTAGCGCGCCCCAAAAGCCATAATGTATCGGCCCTGAAACGCCATACTTATAGCCAGAAGTAGCGGCGGCATAAAACGATGCTGCCCAAATCCAAGTAGCGGTCATACTGGCTGCACCCATACCAAAACCGACACCATGGCCTGCGACCATAAAACCTGACGTCGTCTCTTTGTCTTTTTTAATCAACAATGACAATAAGTAAGTGCCGCCATAAAACGCTAACAACAATAAAATAATGGTTAACGATGAAAATTGGAACAATGACTCAGTTTTCAAATTCATACCTCGAGATTGTTTTAGATAAAAAAGTTGGTACTACAATTTATAGTCCCAACCAATTATGAATTGAGTAATCAGACTAATACTATGAATATCACAAAATCTGTTGTTTCATTAACAGTCAGTTAGCAAAACATGCGATGAGGATGCTACATACCAAGGATCAAACATCGGATAATATGATATATAGCAAACAGTAGCCCCCAAATGACTGGCGTCTAATAATGGGGTTGCCATCACGCTCATATAGTCGCATGTCATAGTAGATGTTACAGATGAGTACTTATCAACAAAGTACTAACGAACACGAAGTAATAACTACTACTTCGCATTAGATATAGACAGCTAAAGTCGGCACTCGTTTTTTATTCAAGATTTTTAGAAAAATCTAAACTTTCAAATATATGAATAACGATGTGAGAGCTCTGTAACTGCCATAAGCAAGTTGGCTAAATGAAACTCTGGCCAATAGCGCGTGAAAACATGTAAATAGCGTTTGACTCCGTTTGAGTCTATAACTGATGTTTTATACTATTCACAAATAAAACTTACCCATAAAACGACATCCGTGTTAAATATAAGTAACATTTACGTGTCACAAGAGTAACACTAATAAGCCTTCAATCTCAAGTTTAAGAGTGATCTTGGGCTTTAATGACTGGTGACTGCCAAGTTTTAGTCGTAAGTGATAATCTTATCTACGTTAATATGTCTTATAAGAACATATAAGAATTTGCAATATTTAAGAGGTAATCTTTATTGACGACTGGGCTTTTGGTCGCAAAATAGGTACAATATCTTGCTTAGTACGGTGTCTGCTCTTTAAGAGATTTATTAGCATAATTGCTACCTCAATTGTCCTGATGATGTGCAAAATGCGGGATATATACGCTCATAGTAAGCCACTGCTCACCTATGTTTACTGAGCAAAATAATGGCCGACACTGTTTCCCTCTTATTTATTGCTTTATTCATTGGAGTTACCATGTCAAATGCCTCGTCAATTGAAACGACGATGACGTCAGATAATCAATCTGCCACCTTATTAGACGGCAAAGCACTTGCTAAGCAAATAGAGCAAGAACTGCGTACACGCGTAGATAATATCAAAGACAAGACTGGTCGTACGCCAAGTTTGGCAACGATATTGGTTGGTGATGATCCTGCTTCTGCCACTTATGTGCGTATGAAAGGTAACGCCTGTAAGCGCGTCGGTATGGACTCTATTCGAGTTGAGATGCCAAGTGCGACAACCACAGAGGAGCTTAAAGCCAAGATAGACGAGCTTAACAACAATCCAGATGTCCATGGCATATTGCTCCAGCATCCTGTCCCTGATCATGTTGATGAGCGTGCATGTTTTGAGCAGATTGATTTGGCAAAGGACGTTGATGGGGTGACGTGCTTGGGCTTTGGTCGTATGGCGATGCAGCAGTCTGCCTATGGTTCATGTACGCCGCAAGGCATCATGCATTTATTGGAACACTATAATATAGAGCTTGCAGGTTTGGAGGCAGTGGTCGTAGGACGTAGTGCCATCTTGGGTAAGCCAATGGCAATGATGCTATTAAATGCCAACTGTACAGTGACCATGTGTCATTCAAGAACGCAGGATTTGGCTGAGCATATTAAGCGTGCTGATATTGTCGTTGGGGCTGTAGGTGTGCCTGAGCTGATTAAAGCAGAGTGGATCAAAAAAGGGGCAGTAGTGGTCGATGCAGGCTTTCATCCAACCGACAATGGCGGCGTCGGCGATATTGAATTGAATGGCATAGAGAATATTGCTAGTGCTTATACGCCTGTTCCAGGTGGCGTAGGTCCAATGACTATTAACACATTGATTCGTCAAACAGTCGATGCAGCTGAAAAGTCAGCGGGTTTAGATGCTCATAAATAGACTGAACGATATGATAAAAAAGGCTGCTATCTAGTAGCCTTTTTTTATATCAACTTATCTTACAACCATTTTAGCCTTTTAAAATTATAATACAGATAACTACATAAGGCGATGATAAGTCCCATGATCACAAGGTATGAGTATTTCCAATGTAGCTCAGGCATAAAGTCAAAGTTCATCCCATAAATACCAGCAATGGCAGTCGGTACGGCTAAGATACCTGCCCAAGCAGCAAGCTTACGTACCACCTCGTTTTGTCCCATGTTCACCATCGCCATATAAGTATTCATCACCACACTGAGCATCTCGTTCAAACCATTAATAGCGTCTAAAGAGTGGAGTAGATGGTCATTGACATCACGAAAGTAAGGTTTTGCTGCTTGCGAAAATCCAGAGACCAACTCGCTTTTTTTGTGATTGATAAAAAAACTACAGATGTCTTGTACAGGCAAGATAATCGCGCGCATATTTACCAATTGTGACTTGAGCTCATAGAGGTTTTTTAATGTGCTTTTATTAAACTCATAACTAAAGACATAGCGCTCTTGCTCGCGCAAATAGCTGCCTAGGCGATCAGTGACTGGCATATAGTTATCGACAATAAAATCGAGAATAGCATGCAATACAAATATGGGCCCCATGCGTAGCTTTTCAGGGCGACGATTGCAGTGTTCACGTACGGGTGCATACGAGTTGGAAGGACCATTACGAATCGTAATCAGATAGTTTTTACCCATAAATATGGCAGTAGTACCATAGCGTATAATGTTGTCCTCCAATTTTGCAGTCCGCAATACTACAAATACCATGTCGTTGTCATAGTTTTCGACTTTGGCGCGCTGATGATCGGCAAACGCATCTTCAATCGCCAGCTCATGTAAGTCAAAAGCATTTTGGACTTTAGTCATGGTCTCTAAACTGGGATCATACAATCCAAGCCAGATAAATTGGCCATTGTTGCTAAGCGCACGACTGACGTCATTGAGCGCCACTTGGCTCAGTTGCTCGCCTGTCTTGCGCGAATAAGCATAGCAGTTGACCACTTCATCATCACTAGACAAATCAATGTCTTCATAACGCTCAGAGTCAGGATCGTATACCGTCATGGTCTCGATGGTATCTTCGGCCGTGGCATCCACGTCTCCGTAGATATAGCTGTCATAACTATTTAGATAGGGATGACTGTCACTGATATCAGAATAGATACGACTAATATTAGAGTCAGGTGTAATGCGGGTGTTCGTCTTAATAGATAGATCGTCATTGCGCTCCATACACCCTCCCTTGTTGCTTTTATAAAATCTAAATGGCTACTTTCTATTCAAAATGGCCCAAATGAATTCAGCCTAGAAAAGCCCAACGATAAACCATGTCGATGTTATATCGCATAGCGTTTTAAAGTGTCAATATCGACCAGTGTTAATAAACTCTCATGACAACCTTCTAGCTTCAATTTTGGTGCGATATCGAAATCTAGTGCTTCAACCCAGCGTAGCGCACAGATACACCAATAATCACCAGGTTTTAGACCTGGAAAGTTGTATTCTGGCAAAGGCGTGATTAAGTCATTACCACGGCTTGATGAAAAGTTTAAAAACTCACTGGTCATCTTGGCACAAACGGTATGCTGACCAACATCATGATTGCCAGTATGACAAAAACCATTACGATAATAGCCAGTAATAGGATCAAAGCAGCAGCTGGCAAGAGCAGTACCTAATACATTGGTCTGGTTAATAGCAGGGTTAGGGTGGTAGTCAGATGACATAAGGTCTCCGAAATTAAGTGATTGTATAGAATGGGAGTTGATAAATTTTTACCGTAGTTTGTATATTGTTAGTCGTGGTTTTTGTAGGTAAACGAACTGGAATAAATTTGCTGTAATATCTGCAGTTTTAGCAAGCAAAAAATTATACCAGCTGTGCGTGGCTACTAATGTATCGACTTTATCTCGAGATAATTATAGCCTGTCTACTAATAGCCTAAAACATAGGCTAGTGTAACATGGGTCTATTAAAAAGATGTGAACCAAATCATTCATCACGACTTAATAGAGGATGAAAGCGATCATAAACGATCGTTTTGGCTAAGAATAAATCGCCATAATGCAATAATGTATTTATGACTAGATAGAACGTATTGATATGAATTGTGACTAGGCGAACCCCAGTTGCTATGCTAAACTAAAACATAAAGTGCGCTGATCATTTACTATAATTAGCGCATAAAGATACTCGTCTTATCATCCTAACTTATACTTATTACTCACCCTTTTGCAGTTACCTAGTTTGTTTATAAATAATTGGGCCAATGGTGTTGCGTGTTAAAAATGTGTCAAAAACATACAGTAGCCATCGTTGATGTAATCATAAACAAAACCTTACTATGCCGCGTTTTTTGGTAAGCAATACGCCAAACAAGGATTTATTGTGTCTGTCAGTTCTTATTCAGCTGTACCCGTCCAATCACGTTCTGAAATTAATCCCACCTCTCAGCATGCTGATGATAGTAGCGTACCCAATCATCTGCCACATTTAAGCAATTTTCATCTCAGTAATTTTACCGCAGAAGTTGCCAATAGCTGGCTGCTACCTGATGGTGTGGTTGATGTATTGTTTGAAGATGCGCAAAAGCAAGAAGTGCTGCGACATCAGTTGACTCAGCAGCTTATTACTCACGGCTATCAGCTAGTCTGTCCGCCGATGATTGAGTTTACAGAATCATTATTAAGTGATGCATCGGAGGATCTTAAACGTCAAACCTTTAAAATCATCGATCAGCTTACAGGTCGTTTGATGGGTGTGCGTGCGGATATTACACCGCAGATTTTGCGTATCGATGCCCATCATGGTGGGGCAGGTATTGCGCGTTATTGCTATGCAGGTGATGTCATTCATACCTTACCCTCAGGATTGTTTGGATCGCGTACGCCACTGCAGTTAGGTGCTGAGATATTTGGTTGTGCATCGCTAAGTGCAGATTTTGAATTGATAGATGTGTTATTTACGATGGTCAATGACCTAAATATGAGTGCAGCTTTGCACATTGACTTGGGTCATGTGGCGATATTTAAACGGTTGGCTTTATTGGTTGAGCTATCAGATAGTGACACTAAGCAATTGATGCATTTATATGCCAACAAAAACTTACCAGAGTTAAAGCGCGTCTGCCAAACATTACCCATGGGTAGTGATTTTTATGCTTTAGCGCGCTTTGGTCACGACATGACACGGCTATTGGCGAAGCTGTCAGATACCGCACAACAAGATACCGAGATTGTTACCGCAGTCGATGAATTACAGCGCTTAAAAACCCATCTGCAAGAGCAGTGGAATTGTAATGTCAGTATCGATGTCACTGAGCTGTCGGGCTATCACTATCATACTGGTATTGTATTTAATGGCTATATCAACAGTGAAACCCAACCATTAGTACGTGGTGGACGTTTCGATGGTATGCAAAGTGGTGGTCACCTAACAAATAGCCAGCCACGTGAAGCCACAGGTTTTAGTATGGATGTCAGTCGCTTGTTAGCACATGTCGAACTGGCTGCTCCAGTGGTAGTGGTCGTTGATTATGCTGCAATTAACAATATGGATAGCGAACAAAGACAGACGCTACGTCAACAAGTTGATAGCTTACGCCAGCAAGGTTACCGAGTCACTGTACCGCTGGATATGCATGACTGTCCTCAAGACGTCACGCATCGATTAAGTATCGTTGACAACCAGTGGCAATTAACCGCTGTTGAATAAAGCTATTTTATTGAAAATAATTGTATTAAAAAATGGGTTTATCAAAAGACAGTATCGTCAAAAAGCATCATTTTTCGTTTAGTTTTAAATTGTTATCGTATGGCTGTTTGATAATGAACAAGCCATGCACCTTAATACATCATTGTAAGGATTAATTATGGGTAAGAATGTCGTAGTTTTAGGTAGCCAATGGGGTGATGAAGGTAAGGGTAAAATCGTTGATTTACTTACCGAAAAAGCCTCAGCAGTAGCACGTTTTCAAGGTGGCCATAATGCTGGTCATACGTTAGTTGTCGATGGCAAAACCACTGTCTTGCATCTTATTCCATCAGGTATTTTACGTGAAGGTGTAACCTGCTTTATTGGTAATGGCGTTGTACTAGCACCTGATGCTTTATTAAAAGAGATGAAAGCGCTTGAAAACAACAACGTGCCTGTACGTGAGCGCCTACGTATTTCACCTAACTGCCCACTTATCATGCCTTATCATGTGGCACTCGATCAAGCTCGTGAAGCAAAGCGCGGTACTGGTAAAATCGGTACAACAGGTCGCGGTATCGGTCCTGCATACGAAGACAAAGTTGCGCGCCGTGCGATCAAGCTTGCTGATTTATTCCGTGAAGACCTAGAAGAAAAACTACGTAACCTAATCGAATATCATAATTTCCAGCTGACTCAGTATTATAAAGTTGACGCGATTGATTTTGATGAGACACTCAAGCTATGCCAAGAGTGGAAAGAAGAGATTAAAGGCATGGTAACTGATGTCACTGAAGACCTTAATCAGTTGCGTTTGGCTGGCAAGAATTTAATGTTTGAAGGTGCGCAAGGTACATTGCTTGATATAGATCATGGTACTTATCCGTTTGTGACTAGCTCAAGTGTTACGGCAGGCGGCGTATCTACTGGTACGGGTATTGGTCCATTGTATTTGGACTATGTACTTGGTATCACTAAAGCCTACACCACACGTGTTGGTAGTGGTCCGTTCCCAACAGAATTATTTGACGATGTCGGTGCCCATTTAGCCAAAGTTGGTCATGAGTTTGGTGCAACCACTGGTCGTGCACGTCGCTGTGGTTGGTTTGATGCAGAAGCCCTACGCCGCGCCGTTGTACTGAACTCTATGTCAGGTATCTGCTTGACTAAGCTTGACGTATTAGATGGTTTAGAAGAGCTATTAATTGGTGTTGGTTATGAATTACCAGAGACTGAATGCGCAGGCGCGCATGATGCTGAGTTTTATGAATCAGTAACACCAAAGTATGAGACGCTAGAAGGTTGGAGCGAATCTACTGTCGGTATTACCAACTATGATGACTTGCCAGAAAATGCTAAAAAATACATCAAGCGTATCGAAGCGTTGATTGGCTGCCCAGTTGATATCATCTCAACGGGTCCTGATCGCGAAGAGACCATCGTATTGCGTGATCCGTATGATGCGTAGATAAATAGAACAAACTATTGAATGACAAAACCCTAATGTCCAGCTAAGAGCTAGCATTAGGGTTTTTTATAAAGATTAATAATACTGGTAAATATACAATATATAGTATGTACCTCTTAACTTTTAGTAATGCAAAATTTACGTTTAAGTAAGCTGGTATCATAATTAATCCTATCATTTATAGCGCCAATCATTATAATAGGCAACAATCACATGTCGAGGCTCAGATATACGAATTGGTAAATCTGAAATGCCTGAGTATTATAGTGATAATAAACGATTCAAACCCTTACCTTTATAATTCTATTAGGAGCTTCTCATGGCTAACGAACGTACTTTATCTATCATCAAACCTGACGCAGTTGGTAACAACAATATCGGCGAAATCTACAGCCGCTTTGAAAAAAACGGTCTAAAAATCGTTGCTGCAAAAATGTTGCAACTTGATGATGAAAAAGCAGGCGGCTTCTACGCTGAGCATGCTGAGCGTCCATTTTACAATGACCTAAAGTCATTCATGATGTCAGGTCCAGTATTGGTATCAGTATTAGAAGGCGAAAATGCTATCGCTAAGCACCGCGAAATCATGGGTGCAACCAACCCAAAAGAAGCTGCTGAAGGCACTATCCGTGCTGACTTCGCTAGCAGCATTGACGAAAACGCAGTACATGGTTCAGATTCAGCAGAGTCAGCCGCACGTGAAATCAGCTACTTCTTCAGCGATGATGAAGTTTGTGCACGTACGCGCTAATAATTATTATTAATATCCGCTTATGATATTGAGCGTTAATCATTAGTATTGTAAGGACGGCTTATACTCAACTGGGTATAAGCCGTTTGCGCTACTACTGAACTTTTTTGTATTTTGTTGAATATGCTATTATTAATCAGTCTATGCTCAAGCTTATCGGTTGTTTTTGTTGAAATTTATTATTATGTCCCTCATTATTAATTTTCAATCATTTAATTAGCGTTATCAATCCCTTATCAGTACATTGTCGCTGTAGATAATCATTTGTATTTTATAACTGACAAAGTTTGCGCTCATAGCGGATTGCTCAATGCAGCACTTAATTGTATTACTACGCTCATGGCTTAGGCCAAAAGGTTACTTATTATGTCAACGATTCAAGCTCCTACTCAGCATGTGCCTACTAAGCTTACTAATAGCATTAAGTTGGTAGATGAAGCGCAGGCAAAAACCAATCTATTAGGTATGACGCAAGCACAGCTCGCTGATTACTTTAAGAGCATCGGTGAAAAACCATTTCGTGCCACTCAAGTGATTAAGTGGATTTATCAGCACGGGGTGACTGATTTTGAGCAGATGACCAATCTAAGTAAGTCGTTGCGCGACAAGTTGTCTATGCACGCCTGCGTAACCCCGCCAAAGGTTATCCATCGTCAATATAGTGATGATGGTACCCGTAAATGGGTGTTTGAGGTCACTGGGGGCTCATTGGTTGAGACGGTGCTAATCCCAGCAGATGATAGTAAAGCAAATGGCCGTAAAACGTTGTGTGTGTCTTCACAAGTCGGCTGTGCATTGGACTGTAGTTTTTGTAGTACAGGTAAGCAAGGCTTTGAGCGTGATTTGAGCGTCGCTGAGATTATCGGGCAGTTGTGGGTCGCCAACGCTTCTTATATGGCAGACGAAAACGACAGCTTAGAAAACGTCGATCATAGCTTATGGGAGAACAACGTGACCAACGTTGTCATGATGGGCATGGGTGAGCCATTATTGAATTATAAACCAGTGGTCAGCTCGATGGAGATTATGCTTAGTGATCATGCTTATGGTTTATCCAAACGCCGAGTCACTTTATCGACGTCAGGTGTGGTGCCAAAGATGTATCAGTTAGCGAAGGATATTGATGTGGCTTTAGCCATTTCACTGCATGCACCCAACGATGAATTACGTAATGAGTTGGTACCAATTAATAAAAAATATCCATTAAGCGAGTTGATCGCTGCGGCAAAAAATTATGTCTATGACGTCAATCCGCGCCACAAAAAACATGTCACGATTGAATACGTCATGTTAGATGGCGTCAATGACAGCAATGAGCACGCTGAGCAGTTGGTTGCATTACTTGATGGTTTGCCAAGTAAAATAAACCTGATACCGTTCAATCCATTCCCGCATGCCCCTTACGATAAATCAAGTAACAATCGCATTCATGCGTTTAGTAATATTTTGAGCGAAGCAGGTTTTGTTTGCACCATTCGCCAAACGCGCGGTGATGATATTGATGCAGCCTGTGGTCAATTGGTTGGACAAGTCGCCGATCGAACCAGACGGTCAGCGGCATGGCAACAAAGCATTAAAGACCGCGATGCTAAGGGTAACGCTGCTGTCTAATGAGTGACGGAGTGACAGCAATAGTGGCTCAGTCTAAGACAAGAAACAGATAGGGTTACGTTCCTATTGGTTTTAGTAAATAATATTTATAACCATAAAAATGCAGTCATGGTAACTAAATTGTACTTAAGGGGTTTAAATCCATTAAACTAATGGCTCATTGGAACTCTAGTATTAAATTTACAGTACTAAAACTCAGTTTTATAATGGCGGCTATGATAATGTTTGAATATTTTTGTCAATTTAAGACTCAGCGTAAAACATCTTTAATAATGAAGGAGTCCTCAGTAGCGAGTGCTTATCAAAAAACAAACTATACTATCTCTGGTAATCCTGAGTCTAGTAACCTAAAGTTTGGGAGCCTAAAAAATCGGCTGATAGCTAGTGCAATCGCTACCTTATTACTAGCGGGTTGCCAAAGTACACCAACAGATGGCTTAACTGGAAGTACGCGTTATCAAACGTCTACTCAGCCAAGCGATATTCGTAATCTTGACAAGCAGGAGATCGCTCGCGTACGTACATCGCTTGCCGCGCAATACATTCGTAAAAACGAGCTTGATACCGCGCAGCGTCAACTTGAAAAAGCTTTTGCTGCTGATAGCCGATACGCGCCAGCCTATGATATGATGGGCGTTTTGTTGCAACAAGAGGGCAGCCGCCTTAATCTTGAAAAGGCCGATCAATACTTTAAAAAAGCCATCTCGCTTGACAAGGATTTTGATCAAGTGCGTAACAACTACGGTGTCTATTTATCGCAGATGAAGCGTTATAGCGAGGCGGCAGAGCAGTTTGAGATTGCAGGTGCAGCACTTGGTTATGAAGGACGTATTGGTGCACTTGAGAACCTAGGGCGCACTTACCTACAGTTGAATAACCATCCAGCGGCGGCCAAAGCGTTTTTGCGAGCGTTAGATGGTAATCGTAATAGCTTGATCGCTCATATTGAGCTGGTCGATTTGTTGCTTGAGCAGCAGCGTGTACAGCAAGCACAACGGCTTTATGATGAAACCTTATTGCTCGTACAAGGTCAGGGTGTTAGTCCGCGATTGCTTTTACAAGGTATTAAGCTTGCCGCCGTTCAAAATGATAGAACCACGCGTCAACGATTAGCACAACAGCTATTATCTGCTTATCCATTAAGTGATGAAGCAAAACAACTTAAGACTTGGCTTAACAATCCAGAGGCATCATGGAAATGAACAACCCATCATCAAATCATCAGTCTAACGCTCAGGGATCATTTGGTGCCACGCTGCAGCAAGCCCGTAAAAGTAAGCAGATCAGTTTAAAAGAAGCCGCCAGTGAATTATTCATCTTAGAGCGTCATTTACAAGCACTAGAAGAAGAGGATTTTGCCGCTTTACCGCAAGTTACCTTTGCGCGTGGTTTTGTCATTAACTATGCAAAATTTTTGCAGTTGGATCCCACAAAAATCGCGACAAGCTTCGATGCAGCGTATCCAGATGAGATGAGAGCGCAGTCGGTGAGTAACATTGATACACCGCTGCGCCCGATGGGAACCTTACAACGTGATAGTCGTAGCCGCATCCGCTTTAACCCGTTGTTGATTCTTGCAATCATAGGGCTTATTGTATTGGCGGTGTTTTTATTTCGCATGGTCACTAATGCCAGTCAAGATAACGCTACATCTACCACAGCCGTCGAAGACTTGTCAGCATCAGAGCAAGCTCAAGGGGCAGCGGTTGATACTCAGTATGATAGTACTGGTTTAGATAGTGTGGGTGCGTCCGGTTCAGCACTTAATTTAGATAGTAATAGTGATATCAGTGCGGTCACATTGGACGTTGAGGTCATAGACACTACCAACGTAGATATTACGGATGCGTCTGGTAACAGTCTGATGTCAGGTAGCCAAACCAGTGGTAACTATAAACTGCTTGGTACGCCGCCATTTAACATCCAAATTGATAATATTGACAATGTAAAATTATTACTTAATCAAGAGTCGGTTGCGTTAAATGAGTATGCAACCGATAAACAAGCAAGCTTTGCGTTGGCGCCATAATGATTTGATCGTTACAGGCTTAACAGCTTGTCATAGTAATGTTATGGCCGCTTTAAGATTGCTTATATTTTTTATCTTTTGTTCTCATTAAAGGATTCTTTATGTCCACGTCATCGCCTATTACTCGCCGTCCTACCAAAAAGATCTATGTCGGTGATGTCGCGATTGGCGGCGATGCACCGATTAGTGTGCAAAGCATGACCAACACAGACACTTGTGATATAGCCGCAACAGTCGCTCAAATTGAACGCTGCGTTGATGCTGGTGCTGACTTCATGCGCGTCTCGACTCCAACGATGGAGACAGTTGAAGCGTTTGGTAAGATTCGTAAACTGGTGAGCGTACCTTTGGTTGCTGATGTGCATTTTGATCACAAGATTGCACTAGCAGTTGCTGAAGCAGGGGCGGACTGTCTGCGAATTAATCCAGGCAACATCGGTAGCGATGCTAAAGTGCGTGAAGTTGTGGCCTGTGCTAAACATCATAATATTCCAATTCGCATTGGGGTGAACGCTGGATCTTTAGAAAAGGACATTCAGCGTAAATATACTGAGCCGACGGGCGAGGCGATGCTTGAGTCAGCGATGCGTCATATCGATATATTAGAACGTTTAAACTTTGATCAATATAAAGTGTCTGTCAAAGCGAGTAATGTGTTTTTAACTTTGGATGCGTATCGCTTAATATCGGCACAAATTGACAATCCGCTACATCTTGGTGTCACTGAAGCTGGGGTATATCGTACTGGCGCCGTCAAATCTGCAATCGCGCTTGGCGGTTTATTATTAGATGGTATCGGTGATACCATTCGTATCTCTTTGGCAGCAGAACCAGAAGAAGAGATCAAAATCGGTTTTGATATCTTAAAATCACTCAATATTCGTTCTAATGGTGTAAACTTCATCGCATGCCCAAGCTGCTCTCGTCAAGAGTTTGACGTGATTAAGGTAATGACTGCGTTAGAAGCTCGTTTAGAAGATGTGCGTGAGCCCATGAATCTATCGGTGATTGGTTGTAAAGTGAACGGTCCAGGAGAGGCAAAAGAGTCTGACATCGGTATCGTAGGCGCAGCTCCCAAATCCCTGGTATACCGCATGGGTGAAAAAAGTCATCTTATCGATACCAATAATCTGGTTGATGAGATTGAGAGTATGGTACGTGCTCATGCAAGCGAGCTGGAAAAGTCACGTGAAAATGAAATTATTAGAGTTAAATAGATGATGCAACTATTCATCGCCCTGAGTCTGTGAGTAGTAAATCATTAGTAAGCATCTAAGTGCTAGTAGTAACGATAATAACAATAGAGACAGTCGTTATAATATTTGAGGATATGACCGAATCATGATCAAAGCTATTAAAGGGTTTAATGACATTCTGCCAGAACAGGCAGCAAAGTGGCTACAACTAGAAGCTGTATTGGCAGATGTATTGGCTCGTTACGGTTACGAAAATATTCGCCTGCCCATCGTTGAGCAGACTGATCTATTTGCTCGTGCTATTGGCGGTGCGACTGATATCGTTGAAAAAGAGATGTATAGCTTCGCTGATAAGTCTGAACCACCAACACCTCTGACCTTGCGTCCTGAAGGTACAGCAGGGGCAGTGCGTGCAGTGCTTGAGCATAACTTGCTACGCGGTGACACGCCAAAACTCTGGTATATCGGCCCTATGTTTCGTTATGAGCGCCCGCAAAAAGGACGCTACCGTCAGTTTCATCAGATAGGGGTAGAGAGCTTTGGTAGCGCGTTGCCAGATGCTGATGCTGAGCTGATTGCAATGACCCATCTAATGTGGCAAGAGCTGGGTCTCAAAGATGAGATGCGTCTGCAATTAAACAGCTTGGGCGAAATCGATGAGCGCCGTGCCTACCGAGATGCTCTAGTTGCCTACTTAACGGACAAGCAAGATCAGCTTGATGAGGACAGTAAGCGCCGTTTGACTACCAATCCGCTACGGATTTTGGACAGTAAAGAGCCAAGTACCCAAGCACTGCTTACTCATGCACCCAAGCTTGCTGACTTCTTAGGGATAGAAAGTAAGGTCCATTTTGAGCAAGTTCAAACGTACCTGACGACGCTTGGTATAGATTACGAAATCAATCCGCACTTAGTTCGCGGTCTTGATTATTATAATAAAACGGTTTTTGAATGGGTCACTGATAAGCTTGGTAGTCAAGCAACTGTCTGTGCTGGTGGGCGCTATGATGGCCTGATTGGACAGCTAAAGTCTGTCGGCACACGTGACGACAAACCAGTTAAGTCTGAGCCTGCCGTTGGTTTTGCAATGGGTCTTGAGCGTTTATTGCTACTTATTGAAGCGGTAGCTCCTATGCCAGATGCGTCAGTCTGTGACGTCTTTGTCGTTGCGCAGCCAGAAGTCTATGGGTTTGGTATCAACTATGCGCAGCAGTTACGTTATAGCCGTCCAGATTTGCGAATTAAGATGGCGAGTGCAACCAGTATGAAAGCACAAATGAAAAAAGCAGATAAATCTGGTGCAGCTTTGACAGTTATAATTGCACAACAAGAGCTTGACGATAATACAATCAGTATTAAAGACATGCAGACGGGCGAACAGCAGTCAGTTGCCCAAGATTGGCTAGCGAGCACAAAGAACTTTACACGTCTGTAGTTATGTTAGTAGTAGCGTCTGGTAGAATGACCAACGCTCACTCGCTGCTCAGCAATTAGATTTTAGCAACTAGATTTTATCAGGTAAATAAACATGGCTCAAAATACCCAGTCGCCTAATACAGACAACTCTATGCAAGCGCTCAAGCAGTATGGTAGCTACATTCTGACAGCTATTTTATTGGCCTTAGCCGGTTATTTTGGCTGGACATATTGGCAAGAGAATCACGCACGGGTAGATACCGTAGCCGCTGATCAATATGCTGATATCCAAAGACTTAATGAAGAAGTAAGTCTGGCAGCACAGAACCCAGATCTAGAGGCTGAAGCATCCACGGCACTTGCTGCTAGTCGTGCCCAGCTAAATAAAGACATCGATGCATTAGTCAGTACGCATGGTAAGTCGGTTTACGCCTGGCAAGCTTTAATGATCAAAGCTCGCCAACAAGTCGATAGCGATGATTTCGCGGGTGCGACTGAGACCTTAGAAAAGGCATTGGCCATAGATCTAGGAGATGCAGGTTTAAATGCGATTACGCGTTTACGCTACGCTGAAACATTGTTGTCAGCAGGGGACACAGATGCTGCACTATCAGAAGCTAATAATGATATGCCAAGCTCATTTGAGGCAAGCCAACAAGAGTTACTAGGTGATATTTATTTAGCAAAAAATGATGAAGATGCTGCTATTAAAGCCTATACTAATGCTTGGAGCCTGATTGGTAAACGTCAAGAAACTAGAGCAGTATTGGCATTAAAAATGGAGAGTCTGGGTATTGTACCTGAACCCATCGATGAACCTGCTAGTCTTATTCAAGCAGCTGCCATACCAGAACCAACAGCAGCGCAAAATGCCAGTGCAGATATTCAGAGTAGCGTTAACAATAGTAACGATTCTGACCAAGCAGCGCAGTAAATCCGTATTATAATCAACAATAATGTATATCGTAGACAATGATAATGCTACCTATGACAGCTTTTTAAGCCAATAGCATAGTCCGTTGACCGATAGTTAATTTATTCGTAATGAGAGCAGACAATGACCCTATCTAATCGCTTCAGCAAAAAAACCAAAAATAAGACCATGAAGTCGACTGTCATGAACGTGGCGGCTTTGGCGCTGATGACGACTGCTGTTGTTGGTTGTAATCGCGGTATTAAGCCGGTGGTAAACGATCCAGTCGAATTGGTACAAATTGCACAACCTGTTAGCGTCCTGCAGCCAATATTTAGCGTCGACGTTGGTAACAAGAAAGTCAGTAAAAAAGACCCGCTTGCCTTACAAGTTGGTTATAGTAATGGGCAAACTGTTACAGCATCACGTGGTGGCGAGTTGACAGGTTTTGATAACGCAGGTCAGCGCTTATGGTCCATCAACGTTGATGAGCAAATTACTGGTGGTGTAACGATAGATTCATTAAGTCAGACTGCTATTGTGAGTACACGCAGTGGTTTGGTAATGGCTTTTGATAGCACAACTGGTGCTAAGCGTTGGCAAAAACAGCTGTCAGGTTCAGTGCTGACGCCTGCGCTGGTTAGCAACAATCGAGTCGTTTTATCTGCCAATGATGGCTTCTTACACGGTTTATCTTTACAAACAGGTCAGTCAATCTGGCAATTTGCCACTCAAGTACCAGCTATTAGCGTACGCGGTAGTGCAGCGCCAACACTATTAGATGACAAAACAGCATTACTTGCTACTGCTGATGGTCGCCTTCATGCTATTACGCTTGATAATGGCTTGCCGCAGTGGTCAAGACGTGTTGGTGTCGGTGCTGGCAGCAGCGAAGTTGAGCGCATGAGCGATGTTGACGGTATGCCTGTTGTCGACAATAATCAGCTATATGCGATCAGTTACAGCGGTCAATTGCTAGGGATTGATTTAACATCGCGCCAAGTCATGTTCGTGAATGAATTGGCAAGCTTAAAATCACTTGCCGTAAATGATCAGCAAATCATTGCCACCAGTTTAGAAGGTAAAGTTGTCGCTTACGACCGTAATAATGGTAATGTGTTGTGGGAGAGTGAAGCGCTTGCTTATCGTGACTTGACGAATCCTGTGATGATTGGCAATTACATCGCTGTTGGTGATCTTGAGGGCGTCGTGCATTTGTTTAATCCTGCAAACGGCGATATCGTAAGCCGAGTACAAACTAAGGGTGCGTTGACCGATCTACAAGTGCAGGGTAACCGCTTAATGACGCAAAGTACTTCTGGGCAAGTAGCCATATGGCAATTGGCTCGTTAAGTAGCAATATATGGTGCTACTTTGGCTGACTTTTATGCCATTAAAAGGCCTTATTAAATAATAATCTTTGATAAAGATATTAAGCAATAAGGCTATGCTATGACGTTTAAACGCTGCTTTGTCAGCGTTTAATGCCTTGTACAAATAGCGCGTTTAGCGTAATCTATGCGCCTTTATGATAAGGGCAATTATTTACAATTAATGTGCTGTTTTTTCTATTAATCCATCATCTATCCCATTAAAAGACTATTATCTTTTATAATAGGTTCTTTGTCTTCATCATTCATTTAAGTTTGCGGTCATATGACACCTATTTGTTGTTATTACTGACCATTATTGAGAGTAACGCATGAGTATCAAGCCCGTGGTCGCGCTAATTGGTCGCCCCAATGTAGGTAAATCTACTTTATTTAATCAGTTTACTAAAAGTCGTCAGGCTTTGGTTGCGGATCTATCCGGTTTGACTCGTGATCGTCAATACGGTGATGCTACCTATGAGGGCAAATCGTTTATCGTAGTAGATACTGGCGGTATCGGTGAGGCCGATGATGGCAGAGGCGATATTGATGATTATATGTCTGAGCAGTCGCATACGGCAATTCATGAAGCTGACATCATCGTATTTGTGGTTGATGCACGTGCTGGTATGATCGGCGCTGATGCAGAAATTGGTAAGTTTTTACATACCCTAGGTAAGCCTGTATATGTTGTCGCCAACAAAGTCGATGGCACGCATGATTCGGCCTCTGCAGAATTTTATGCATTAGGGTTAGGCGAGCCTTATCCAATGGCTGCCAGTCATGGTCGCGGTGTCGGTAACTTACTAGAAGTTATCACTGCCGATATGCCAGAAGATGTCGATACAGGAGAGCCGGATGGTCTTAAACTGGCTATCATTGGGCGTCCAAACGTAGGTAAATCGACTTTGGTTAACCGTCTATTGGGTGAAAACCGAGTCGTCGTCTTTGATATGCCTGGTACCACACGTGATAGTATCTATATTCCTTATAAACGTGATGGCAAAAATTATGTATTGATTGATACTGCTGGTGTACGCCGCCGCGGCCGTATCGATGAAAAAGTAGAAAAATTCTCCGTCATCAAAACTTTGCAAGCGATTGAAGACTCTAATGTTACTGTCATCGTGATCGATGCACAAGAAGGTATCGTCGATCAAGACCTTCATATGATCGGTTATGCACTTGATGCAGGTCGAGCATTAGTCGTTGCGATTAATAAATGGGATGGGCTGACGCACGAACAAAAAGACTATATCAAAATTGAGATGGAGCGTCGTTTTAACTTTATACCCTACGTAAAAGTGCATTTAATCTCTGCGCTGCATGGTACTGGTGTCGGGAATCTGTATCCTTCTATTTTACGCGCCTATCAGTCCTCGATGTTTGAGGTATCTACCAACCGCTTAACACAAATATTGCAAGATGCAGTCATTGCAAACCCGCCACCAACTGTTGGTGGTCGCCGTATCAAACTGCGTTACGCTCACATTGGTGGTCATAACCCGCCCGTTATCGTTGTTCATGGTAATCAAACAGGGTCGTTGCCTAAAAGCTACCAGCGTTATCTTGAAAACCAGTTTCGCCAAGTGTTTAAGCTTGAAGGTACACCGCTTAATGTCGTCTTTAAGCTCAATGAAAACCCTTATGCTAATAAGAGTGACACGCCAACTAAAGCCAAAGCTCAGCAATTGCTACAGCGTCAACGCAATCGTAAGCCAAAATATTCAAAAAGTCATAGAAAAACGGATAAAAAACAATAGTTGAGACCTTTAAAGACTTCTACAATGGAAGTCTTTAAATTAAATATCAAAAAACTACTGATAAATGCTGTTGGTTTTTTTATAAGGTTGCCGTTTATCGTAAAATAAACAAAATACATACTTATGAGGTATTATAAGTCAAAGCCATCATGAATTGATTGACATGAGTATAAGTTCTTCTAGAAACATACCCACGATTATTCGTTATTCTATCTTACAAGCTATCGTCGTGGCAGTTTTTGCAGGATTTTTATTGTCTTTTGTTTATACCTTTGTCCATAACTATCAACAAAAACGTTTACATGTTCAGCAGTTGGGCGAAATGTTGTCAAATAGTGCCTCAACCCCTGATGGCGCTAACTTGGTTGCTCGACAAGTGAGTATATTGCTGGACAATGATCCTAGCTTACAAAGCATCTTATTTTATTCAACTGATCAACCTATTGATTCATTGAGTCAAGGCAATATTAATAGTGTAGGTAATAATTGGTATAATGCTTGGTTTGCTGATACAGTCAGCTTCAACTATCCTGTTACCAGTCGTTACCTTACCGGCAGTAGTATCCAGCGCGCCAATTCTTCTCAACGTATTGCTAATACCTCACCTATTAGTGTTAGAGATACTCCAAAAATGACCACTCCGTTAGCCGCGCGCAATACATTGGTTGGCTATATTAATATTACGTTAGATATGAACCAACTACGTTGGTACTGGGTACGAATCAACCTGTTGTCATGGTTTGCAACTACCATTTTAGCGATTTTTGTTGTTTGGTATATTCTACGTAAACTCAACTGGCCAACCAAAGATATTGTCGAGCTTGCAAAGGTATGCGAGATAGCAGCTAATGACCCTGAGCTTGAACAGCTACCCACCATTCAACAGCGTTTTGAGTTTGAAGAGCTTATACGTATAAAAGAATCTTTTATCATTCTATTTGAGCGCTTAAGAGTGGCACAGCAAGATTACCTCGATTTAGCAGATTTTGAGCAGCAGCTTCATAATAAAGACTTGTCCCTTGACATGCAGCGATCAAACTTTCAAAACATGATTACTCATGAGCTAAAAACCTCCCTTAATGCCATTACAGGGGGGTTACAGCTGTTGGATAATCAGTATCTTAATGATGAACAAAAAGATACGTTGGCTATTATTCATAAGGGTAGTCATCATTTAGAGCTGACTCTTGAGCAAATCATACAGTTAAATAGAATAGAAAAAGGCCAAATGGTAGTCAGTTTAAGTGAATTTAACCCATTAAAGATGATTGCTGATCTGATAGAGAAGTTCGAGCCAGCTGTTAGACAAAAAAACCTAGAGCTTATTAGCCGTGTTCATCATGTTGAGTATACTCTAGAAGGAGACATAAGTAAGATTCAACAGATCTTGACCACATTAGTAGACAATGCGATAAAATTTACTCATACCGGACGAGTTATTATTGACTCTCAACTGACGCATTTTAATGAAAGTATTCGCTGGCAAGTTAAAGTTATTGATACAGGTATTGGCATTAGTACAAGTCATCTAGAGGATATATTTACCCCATTCTTTCAAGTTGATTCGTCAGTTACTCGCGAGAACGAAGGCGTGGGAATAGGGCTGTCAGTCATCAAGCAAATTGGTCAGCTTTTGGGTGCATCAATCGAGGTGGATAGTGAGGTTGGTGTAGGCAGTAAATTCATCGTTACAATGCCACTGCGTTATAAGAGTCAGACACAGTATGAATACCTCTTAAAGGACATTAATGTTGTGTACTATCATCATGATGAGATCAGCTCGATGGTAGAGATGCTGGGACGACTTGGCGCTCATGTCAGCTCTCAGCGTAATGGACAATCAATGATGGATTATATCTCAAAAGTGAAAGTAAACGTCATCATGTTTGCAGAAGAGGTATTGCCTGAACAAGTCGTTCAGTTGACCAAGCACATTCGAGAGCGAGAAACAACTTATCGCTCGCTATTGGTTTACTGGTACCCACTCCACAAAGAGCAATACGTAGAAAGCTTTGAATATGATCTAAAAGCTGCGGGTATAGACTATTGTCACAGTGCTGTACAAGATGCCAAACTGCTGACTGCTCTTTTGAAGAAATGGGTGGTATAACCTACTTACTACTATGAGAATGTTAATTAACAAGGTTTAATAGGTATTTGGTGTGACATGTTAAACCAATAGATATCACATAAATAAAAAAAGACGCCAAATGAGAGCGTCTTTTTTTATTTACTGCTCATCTAAGATGAGGGAGCAATTACTATTCTAGTAAGTTTAAAATAGGTTCTGTGCCCAGCGTACAACATGCTGCCACATCCGGTTCACAAAGCCTGACTGTTCGATATCAGTGGTGGCTACAATAGGCACTGAGGCCACTGCCTTGCCATCAATGACTGCCAACATTTTACCAATCTGTTGACCTTTTTTGACAGGCGCTTCTATACTTTCAGGGATATCAACGACTGTAGTAATCTTATTTTTTTGTGTTTTACTGGTTAAGACTTGTAGAGTATCACCTGTTGTCAGCTCTATCTCGTCGGCCTCTCCAAACCATACTGGTAACTTACTGACAAACTGATTAGACGGTGCTTTTGTCACTGTAGTAAAATGACCAAAGCCCCAGTTAAGAAGCTCTCGCGATTGATCAGCCCGTGCTTGTGGACTTTCAGTCCCCATAATGACAGAAATCAGACGCATATCATCACGATTACTTGAGGCGACCAAGCAGTAGCCTGCTGCATCAGTATGTCCAGTTTTTAGACCATCTACTGTAGGATCTGTGGCCAGTAGCGCGTTACGATTGCCTTGAGTAATACCGTTATAGGTAAACTCTTTTTCAGCATAGATATCATAGTATTCACCACTGTTTTTTACAATGGCGCGAGCAAGCTTTGCCAAATCAAGTGCTGAGGCTTGGTGCCCCTCATCAGGCATACCTGTTGCATTCACAAAATTTGTGTTATCCATACCCAGCTTTTTAGCTTGCTCATTCATCAATATTGCAAATGAAGTTTCGCTACCTGCAATATGTTCGGCCATTGCTTTTGAGGCGTCGTTGCCTGATTGAATAATGATACCGCGTAGCATATCAATGACACTGGCAGTTTTATTTACTGGCACATACATACAAGACTGACTGCTACTACCACGGCACCATGCATTCTTGCTCATTAGCACTTGTTCATCTTCGGTCAAGTCACCTGAGCTTAGACGTTGCTCAATGATATAGCTGGTCATCATTTTGGTTAGTGAGGCTGGCGGAAGAGGCTGGTTGGCATTTTTTTGCGCTAATATCTCACCAGTATTATAGTCCATCAATACATAGGCGGTATTGTCCATCTCTGGAGATTGAATAGCAGCATTGGCAATTACTGTACTCAAAGATAAGCTGACGCCAACGATTAGTTGTACCAGCTGTTTTTTTACATGCTTTACTGTCATAGATTGTTACACCACATCATGAAACCCAATGCGTCTATCGCCAGCTATACTCATAAAAGCATCTATAGATGACGATTGACATAAAATTAAGGCCTTATATTAGCAAAATGCTTACCAATGGGGAAACAATAAATACGATAAAAAAGACATTGACAATATGGAGGAAGCCAGCCTAAAAAAGGTTTGCCGTAGTCGCCATCAAGGCCATGCTACAGGTTTTGTTTATGACAAAAAAAAGAGTCTATTTAAGCAGTTTTGCATCATAGTAAAAGGTGCTCTTTTATTTGGTATCTATTATAGTACGCAAATAGTTTGCTCCTTTCACGCTTCGTTTTTAGGATGAAAGGAGCAAACTTAGGATATAAAAATTGTTTGGGCAGGAGGTGTTGGATACTGACTGATGCTTTTATATTTATATGGTTAATCGCTTAGTCAGAGTATGTTGTGACAAGTCAGCCGTTAGTATTGCGCGTTTGCTAAATCTTCACACAAGGCTTTATTTTCTTGTTTTGAGAACCCCAGTGTCCAGCTACGTATACTTTGTAAGATTTGACGATAATCTTGCTGCGTTGACAAATACTGTATTGCAGCCTTCGGATCTTCTAAAGACGGCATAAGCTCATGCAGTTGTATATTGTAAGATTTATAAAAACGTTGTCTTTGTCTTTTATTTAACATCGGTGGGCAAATTTCAGACAGTACCTGCATGACAGCAATTTCATGTTTAGTAATACTTACGCCAGACATATCTAGAGGAATGGTAGACACATTATTACTAGCTGCGTTGGATGTTTGAGCTAACAATGAAGCAGAAGCTATCAAGCCGATAATGCCAATCCTTGAAGCTGTTCTTGAAACTATTCTTGTCGTTATAGAAATTATAGATAATATCGATTGATTCTTCATTCGGTATCACACTCGCTTTACGTTATTTAATGGTGTTATGGTAATGGGAAAAAAAATAAAAGTCACATAAAATATTGACTTATGTGTAGATATATTGTGACCTAGAGTCGATCGTTAGCAACATATCAGTAGCATCTGTCCCTAAGTTACATAAGCCTTAATAGATAACAGTCTATTGTTGTTCATTGTTGCCTATTGTAACGAAAAAAATAGGTGAAGAGGTGACCAACTAGTGTTGATATACACATCCGCAAAAGCGAATTTTATAAGGTTAAAAATATCAATAGGTTTTTGCAAATGTAGCCACAACTGTTTGATTATACTTGATTTTAAGACAATGAGTGAAAGGTTTATTTGTGCCGATGCTTAGTTAGGGTATAATCTCTTTCTATATCGTATAATAGTTCGATGAATGTAGACTTACTTTATGCAACTACTACTACGCTTATAAATATATTTTAAACCATATTGTATTACCGCTAGGTTTTCGTTTTTTACCTTCTATATCTGCATTTATCTGCTAAATAAAGGCATACAAAAGTTATCTTTTTCCTCAAAATGCTGCTTTAAGATGCTTGTTCTTAAACGCTACTATCTATGAGATAGATGACTATAGGTTATTAGCAATCGGTTACGATATTTAAGTCTGTTGCCAGAAAATGAGATATCACTATATTGAGCTGCCATGAAGTTTTTGATTAGTAATGATGATGGAGTACATGCGCCAGGGTTGTTGGCGTTATACCAAGCCCTCTGCCAGATTGGAGACGTTGTGGTCGTTGCACCCCATGAAGAGCAGAGCGGTAGTGCCAGCTCGCTTCATATTTCTCAGCCCTTGTATCCTCATATATTACCATCAGGGTTCGTTGCGGTTAATGGTTCACCTGCTGACTGTGTCTATCTTGCGCTACACGAGCTTTATCCTAACACTCAGTTTGACTGCGTGATCACGGGTATTAATTCAGGCGCAAACCTAGGGCAAGACGTCTTGTTTTCGGGTACTTTTGGTGCGGCTTTGACCGCTCAGCTTTTTGGTATACCGGCGATTGCAACTTCATTGGTGGGTCATAGGATTAAAGGCAATGGACAGGATCAAACCAGCCATTATGAAATGGCCGCAACCGAGATCGTCAAAATATTGACCAAAACGCTTTTATTGGAGGAGCTCAAACGTTTGCCTTATCACGTACTCAATATTAATATTCCTAATGTAAATACGGCTGAGGGTATAAAAGGACGCAAAATCACACGCTTAGCTCATAGCCTAATAGAAAAACCTGTACATCATATGGTTGATCCACGCGGCCGCGATGCTTATTGGTTATGTTTAAAAAAATGCCAGAATTTGCCAACCACAGAGCATATGGACGCCAATATTAATACGCCTATTGATGACTCTATAAGTGGCAGTCCTGAGCGACTATGTCAGCCTAGAGCCGATAACAACGGTAACAACGATAATTTGGTGATTGATACAGATGAGCTGGCGGTAGCAGCAGGTTATATTAGTTTATCTCCAGTTCGCTTACATCATACACCAGCGTCTACCCTCAGTAAGTTTTCGACTTTGGCATTGTAATTCATCCTTGTAATTGAAGGGTGATGAAACAGACGCTATTTTTATAATTAAAGTCAAGTTCTATAAATAGGGTCGTATTATGGTTATAATAGCGGCGGCATAATTTTATAAACAGTAAAGATAACAACACGATAATCGTGAGCACTATATAATTGTGAGTACTACAAAGAACGTGAGCACTATAAAGAATAGGAAACCTTGTATGAAAAAGCTTATTTCTGGGTCGCAGCTAGCGACTGTAGCCTTAGTCGGAACACTAGCGGTTGCGATGACAGGCTGTGCAACTAAGCCGACCTATCAAAATTCTGCACGACCAGCCCCTAAGATTATTACCAATAGTCAAGGTGTCCCCAACTATCACCTTGTAAAACGTGGCGATACGGTTAGCCAGATTGCTTCACGTTATCGCTTAAATTATCGTCAAATCGGAGCGCTGAACGGCCTTGATAGCAAGTATACTATCTATAGTGGCCAATGGCTCAAGCTTTGGCATGGTGAACAAAGCGCGCCCACACGTCCTGCTAGTAACAACAACTATAACGTTGCCACTACGCCTACGACACCGCCGCCTACGACAGGCTCGGCACCTGTTTATGAAGTAACTGCCAATTCGACCGCTGGCTACGAGTATCCTAGTCGTAATCAAGTCCTTCGTAATTTTGATGCTGCATCTGGCAACATGGGCATGTGGTTTGCCGGTAGAGAAGGTGATCCAGTGCTCGCCAGTCAAAGTGGAACGGTACTATACGCGGGTGATGGGCTAACCGAGTATGGCAATCTTATTATGATTCGTCATAGCGGTGATTACATTACCGCTTATGCGCATAATAGCCAATTATTGGTTAAAGAAGGCGAAGCGGTACAACGTGGTCAACGTATTGCCAGGATGGGTAGTAGTGGCCAGACCAATCAAATAGCCCTACAGTTTCAAGTACGTCTAAATGGTAACCCTATTGATCCGCGTGCTGTACTAGGACGTTAAATCATTGCTCAAATAAATGTCGTTTGGCTTAAGTTTTATGTGACCTAAGCTAACAAGGTACAACATAAGAGCTATCGGATACTTATAACCTGTCACTACTTTTCATATCGTTGCAAAGCCTTATGAAAAGTGGTGATAGGTTTTTTTATAGAGTGTCGAGATGATTTAGAGTTAACCTGTTAATTAAACTTGTTTTTTGTTTAGACAGCTTTTGACTGAAATTTAAGGCCATATTGTATAATGACTACTACGATTTTTGACACGCAAAGCTATAACTATCCGCAGAATTTTGCGGAGATACAACCTAAGCTTACGCGCTTGAAAAAGGCGATTAAAAAGCTAGAGGCAAACCTAATCGATGCCGATGACGATGCAAATATTGAGCTGCTGAAGCAAAGATTGAGTGGTGAGTTAGGGTTGAAAGTAGACTACGCCAGTGAGCTAAACCCTGATCAATTGCTAGCAGCCACTACTATTGAAGGGAAAGTATTGGTCATCGCTGGTGCTGGCTCTGGTAAGACCAAAACCTTGACCTATCGCACCAGCTATTTGTTAGAAAATGGGGTGAACCCCAAAAGTATCTTGCTACTGACTTTTACCCGTAAAGCAGCAAATGAGATAAAAAGTCGCGCCAAAGTTTTATTGGCTGATACGTTATCAGACGATGACCTGGCAAAAGACAGACTACCGACCAGTAAAGCGTTAAACGATATCACCAGTGGCACTTTTCATTCATTCTGCAATATGCTATTGCGTCAGTACTCAGGGCTACTTGGTATTAATCCGCGCTTTACTATCTTGGATACAGGTGATAGTGAAGACGCCATCGATTTAATTCATAAGGAAAAAAAGTATCCTGCGCAAACCAAAAGCCAAGCCTTTCCGCGTAAAAAGACCTTGCGAAACATTATCTCTACTTCTAGAAATAGACGCATTCATATCCGCGACTTAATCGAAAGTAATTATCCTGATATCGCTGTACACATTCCCATTATCGAGCAGTTGGCAATTGATTTTCATGAGTATAAGCGCGCCAATCATCTTTATGATTTTGACGATATTATTAGCCAAGTCGTACGACACTTAAAGACCAACGACACCTTTCGCCAAATGCTACAAAATCAATATCGCTACATCATGGTTGATGAATATCAAGATACCAATATTCCGCAAAAACAGCTGATAGATTTGATTTGTGAGCCTGAATCGGTATCACTGATGGTAGTCGGTGATGACAATCAAAGTATTTATGCTTTTCGCGGCGCAAACTACGAAAATATTCTACTGTTCGGTGAGACTTATCCAGATGCCAAGCTTATCAAGCTGGAGCAAAACTATCGCAGTACGCCTGCTGTTCTAAATTATATCAATGCCTTGTCTGCGCAAATTACCTTGGGCTATCAAAAGCAGCTGTACTCTAACGTATCGATAGAGGGGTACAAGCCCGTCTTTAGCCGCCTGAGTGATGAAACCCGCGAGGCTAAATATATCGCTGATAAAATCATAGAGTTAAAACCAGATCACGATTACAACGATTTTGCGGTACTGTGCCGCACGTCTTTTCAGTCCAATTATGTACAGTTAGAATTTATGGAACGCGGCATTCCATTTATCGTGGTAGGTGGTATCAAGTTCATTGAGAGACGGCACATCAAAGATGTGTTAGCCTTTGTCAAAATACTCTATAACCCAAATGACACTATTGCGTGGCATCGAATTCTAACCTTGTTTAAAGGAGTAGGGGCAGTTACCGCGACTCGGTTAACTCAAGCAATCGATGCCGATAGCCATTCTTTTGAACCATTACTCACGCCAAAGTTTGCCAAAAAAAGTGAGCAACTTGAGCCTTTATATCACACTTTAACTAAGGCGAGTCAAGCAGAATCAGTCGAGACTATTATTGAGCATGTTTTAGAGTTTTATGTCCCTATTCTAAAAACGTTAGAGGAAAACTGGCGTGAGCGCAATGAAGACTTTCGGGTGCTTAAAAACTTAGCAACAGAGTACAGCAGCCTTGATAGTTTCTTAGAAAATCTGGCGCTCGATCCACCCAATGACTCAGTAGCGACGACCAGTCAACCAGAAGAGGATGATAAAGACAAAGTGACGATTTCGACCATTCATAGTGCCAAAGGGCTAGAATGGCCAGTGGTCTTTGTCAATTCATTAGTCGATGGTATTACGCCGCACCATCGCTCTTTGGCTGACTTTGAGGAGCTAGAAGAGGAACGTAAACTGTTCTATGTGGCTTGTAGTCGTGCCAAGAGCAGATTGTATCTGACTGCTCCAGATTATTTTGCCAGTTATTCAGGATATTTTGACAAGCCATCACGATTTATCGCTGAGTTGTCTGCAGATGAGGTGGAGGTTAAGCGCTCAAGGAAGTCGTTAGAAATGCTGGCGAGTGATGATCCCGTGTGGTGGTGATTGTTAAAAGTTTTAAGACATTTAGTTTTATTCTAAAAATAAAATATACAAGTATCCCTTCAATACTAATACTTGACAATATTTCAGTAATATCTATACTTTTCTCATTAGATGGTTTAATAACTTTTGTTGATAAACTGTTAGTTTTGCTCTTACTGTAGCAATGATGAGACTTTACTTAT
This sequence comes from Psychrobacter sp. 1Y4, assembly GCF_051847555.1. Taxonomy (NCBI): domain Bacteria; kingdom Pseudomonadati; phylum Pseudomonadota; class Gammaproteobacteria; order Moraxellales; family Moraxellaceae; genus Psychrobacter; species Psychrobacter sp. 1Y4. The sequence continues at coordinate 51,458 of NZ_JBPYDE010000013.1, forward strand.
GCCCTCACAAACTGCACGTCTGCACCAGCTCAAGGTTGGCAGTGACATTTTAGCAACCACCTCCCTTTATCCAAGTGCCTTTTTTTGGACAAGTAGCCTTAATCAAAGCGCCATTAGTCATATACTCGTGTTCAGTTATGACTTTTTAGATTCAAACGCTTGTTTGTCCTTAATTAGTAAACCTATATGTTTAACCACGTTATCTGCAGCTCGAGAGCCTACTTGCCGTTGTGGACTCATTCAAGCCGTCCGCTACCATCATTCAGACGGCGCCATGCACTTTTACACCCTTGATATCGTCACCCTTGACTGGCAACTGACCCAGTCCATCCATACTCGCAGCTTTGTGAATCAGTCCACCTTCGATATCATCACCGCTATCTTGAATGATTATGACTTTGAATGGCAGCTCTCAGAGCAACTGCTCTCATCAGATACTTTAACTCGTCCGCTAGAGATGCGTAGTCAGTCAGATGTTAGCGATTATGACTTTATTAACGGCTTGCTGGCAGATATTGGGATAATCACCTATTGGGTATCAGGTGACTCAGTGGATGAGCTTGGCTATTGGTCTTTGGTCAGTGCGCTAGACGAGAATGCGTTATCACCACTTAATTATAGCTATGAGAAGTCCTCAGTACAGTCCGGTCAAGACAGTGTCGATACGCTACAGATGAGCGCCAAGCAATTAGGCACTCGCACCGTGGTGGTACGAGCGGATGGACTCGCTACTGATACTATCTATGAAGGTGTGGCAGATGACGACTCACCCTTAGCATTTGATGACACCGCGGTGCTATTTGGGGCGCCGTCTCGGGTATATAGCGATGAATCTGCTACCCGCTTAGCTGAGCAATGGGTACGCGCCAATGGCTGCAATAGAGAATATTATAGTGCCACAGGCGCCATGCGTGGCCTAAGCATCGGTAGCCAAGTTAGCATTAACAACCTACCTTCTATTGGTCGTTTATCTACAAATTGTACGGCTATGATCATCGTCGGTATCGAACCGAGCAGTGACAGCGTCTCCTACCACAACCAAGTGCTGATAAGAGACTGGCTTACGCGTACCGCTAAACAAACAGCACTTAGCGCCATACCCGAGCACGGCTACGACATTGCTCGTGACACTGGCATCTGGGTAACCGCCACGCTATTAGACTCTGCTATTCCTTACTGTCCCTACCCAAGCAAGCAATCCCTTGTCAGTAGCCGCTATAGCGGTGTCACCCAAGCGCGTACCGGTGATGCCACTACCTCAGCCTCGCCAAGCTACGCCTCACAGGTCACCGATGACGGTTTGCAGCGCATGATCACGACTCCGGTATCCGCAGGAATCAGCCTGCATGATGATGGGGTCACCCCGCCACTGCGCAGCCTGCAGTTGTCCTCAGGAGCCACCCACGGTTGGCAGTTTGCGCCAAGGCTCGGACAAGCGGTGCTACTCAACCACTGGTATGGCGACAAAGATAGTCCCCTGATCAGCCGCGCCCTCTATGACGGGATCGGCATGGGCGATACTGATGACAAAGACATCACTGCCCGTGACGGCGGACTGGCTAACAGACATAATCTGAAAAACGGATCTTCTCCCAGATGGCATGGCTCAGGACTGGGACATTCGCAAATCAAGGATGATGCCCACAGTGGCTGGATCTCTGGTATTGCTCAGTACGGGCTCACAGAAAACTCTGAGGTTACACTTCTCTTTGATGACACCCCAAACCAAATCGGCATGCAGTGGGCGGTCAACACCGCTAGTCGTGCCAATGCGCAAAACCCAACGACAATAGACAAAGCGACCTTTGCTCCTGATGAGCACGTGCTTGAGCTTGGCGTCCTACGCCATCGCTACAGCAACCATCAATCGACAAGTAGTGGACAGGGTATAAACCTTGCCACCGATCATGGACTACAAGCAACAGCAAATAGTTGGTATAAATTTACATATGAAACTGCTGATATTTGTACTAATGCCTTAAACACTTATGCAGCACAAAGTGAAGAGCTTTAGATAGATCTCATAATAAATGTATACTATTTGCCACTCCAGCAGCCTTTTGACCTATGCTGTCAAATCCGTACAACTAAAATTGGAAGATTTTAATTACGCAGCTTGACAATAATAATCAAACCTCATCTGTCTTGGCGTCTTATAGCCCAAACCTGTCTGACCATGTATTGACTGATATGATGGCCTTGCTCTGCAAGATGAGTGTGCAATCGCTCACAGCCATAGCGCTGTTTAGTTTCATCATGAGCCACGCGAACTGGCTTCTGCATCAAATATATATCTAATAACCCTATCATTCCTACCAATTTACTTCTCATTAGATGCCTATAACTAAAAATATTTAGTGCCAAAAAAATCCGTCAAATATGGGTTTATTAATTATCAGGTTCGCGTTATTATCACCCCTAATTTGTAAGACTCTACTACCTATCAAGAAAGGATATTCTATGCGCTATGAGGTTATTGTTATTGGTGCTGGTATGGTTGGCACATCGATTGCGTGGCACCTGCAAAATAATGGTTCGCAGGTATTATTGTTAGACAAGAAATTGCCAGGGTCAGAGACTTCATATGGCAATGCTGGTTTGATCCAGCGCGAAGCGATTCATACGCATCCTTTCCCGCGTCAGATCACTGAGATGATTAGAGTATTGCCTAACCAGGGTACTGACATTCGTTATCGTATACCAGCTATCTTACGTTATCATCAAGCGCTATTGCAGTATTGGAAATACTCTACGCCTGCATCAGTCAAAAAAATCGAGGCTGAATGGCAGACATTGATTGAGCATTGTACCAGTGAGCATCAGACCATGATTACAGCGTCCGGCGCTGATGAGCTGATTACTCGTGATGGTTGGTTACAGCTGCATCGTTCTGAAGACACATTTAAAGAAGCGATTGCTTCAGCTATTGATGCTCGCGCGCAAGGTGTTGAGCATAACGTACTAAACCTTGAAGAATTAAAAGCGATGGAGCCTAGCGCTAATTTTGAAGGTTTCGTCGGTGCGATTCATTGGTTGAACTCATGGCAAGTATCTAACCCAAGCGCCTTGGTAAAAGCGTATGCCAAAAATTTCCAAGAGATGCAAGGTACAATCAAAGAGAGCGATGTAAAAGAAATCGTACAAGAGGGTGAAGGCTGGAAAGTTGTTACCGATAACGACACTTATTATAGTGATAAATTGGTCATTGCAGCTGGTCCTTGGTCAAATGATCTGATCAGACCGCTTGGTTACAACTTGCCGTTGTTCCCGATGCGTGGCTATCATCAGCACTTTAAAGTGACGGACAAAAACACTATCAATCATAGTATGTTTGATATGGATAAAGGCTTTGTTATGGGGCCAATGCAGCAGGGTATTCGTATCACGACCGGTGCTGAGATGACTACCATGAATGCGCCAAAAAACTTTGGACAATTAAAAACGGTATTGAAGTTTGCTCGTAAAATTCTACCGCTAGATGATGCTGTAGAAAGTGAAGCTTGGGCCGGCTCACGTCCTTGTATGCCTGATATGAAGCCGGTGATTGGTCCTGCGCCTAAGCACAACAGATTATGGTTTGCCTTTGGTCATAGCCATCAAGGCTTTACATTAGGGCCGATGACAGGACGCATTGTGGAAGAGATGATTCATGATAAGCCGGTACTGGTCGATGTAGCACCATTTAGCGCCCAGCGTTTTTCTAGCTAAACATTATTTTGTGAATGATGATTGTTGCAAATATTTGAATAAATTCAGTTCTATCATTAAGGATTAGTTACGATGAAAAAGTTACATAGTAGTCAGCGTATGAGTAAGATCGTTGTGCATAACCAAACGGTATATTTATGTGGTCAAGTAGGTAATAGCGATGACGATATCAAAGCGCAGACATTGACTTGTTTGGAGAAGATACAAGCATTGTTAGAGGAAGTGGGCAGTGATAAATCGAAACTGCTAACAGTGACGGTCTGGGTAAAAGATATGGCAGACTTTGCCGCGATGAATGAAGTATGGGATAAGTGGTTTGACGGTATACAGCCACCAGCTCGTGCTTGTGGTGAGTCTGCGTTGGCACGTCCTGAGCTATTGGTTGAGATGACTGCCATCGCTGCTGAGTAACTGTCTGTTTATAAAGATTGTATAGAACAAGGAGGTGATATTGATATCGTCTCCTTTTTTTTGATTTTTATGCGCTACATTTTTATAAAAAACGGTTTACCAGCAAAATTTTGATAAATATAAGTTTACAAAGCTAAGGTGTTTGCTTATCCAATAGCCTAAGCATCTGTTGCAAAAAAGTACTGACTTGTTTGTGTAAGTTTTGCCGATAAGCCCAGTGATGACTCACCTCATAGCTTGCCTCATCAGGTAATAAAACTTTCATCAGCCCCATGCCCTCATAACGCTTTGCCAAATCATTTGGTAGGTAACCGACGTGATGACCTGCAAGAATCAGCTGCGCTGTCGCCTCCATATGATAAGTGGTGGCACTCAACGTCTTAGGGCGAATATGGTTAATGCTGTGCTCAGTAATATAACCTCGTTTGATCCATGAGTAGTTTTGTTCTAATTCATGAAAAGTCAGGCCTTTTGAGTCATCAAATAAGATGTGTTTGCGTCCACAGCAAACCACTTGTTTTTCAACAAAGGCATGTTGAAAAGTTAATAGAGGAGGAAAGCTACCAAAATAACCCACGCCAATGTCGCTTTCGTTGCTCAAAAGCTTGTCTAACATGCTCTCTGGGCTTTGCACATCGATAGAGAAGTGGATCAGTGGATTTTTACTATAGCTTGCGGACAAGCATTGCTGTAACGCGTCATAAAAAAACGCGGGCATCTGATCAATGAGACACAAACGAATGTGACCCCCATGAACAGAGTCCAATTGACGAATATAATGCAATTGATGTTGAAAGCTGGCAACCGCTTCGGTAAAGCTCAAACAGGCTTCATAGACCGCTGCGCCATCTTCTGTAAGCTTAAAGCCAGCTCGGCCGCGATGACAGAGCGTCATACCCAAACGATCTTCTAAATGAGTCAAATGACCGCTAATGACAGAAGGGGTAACATTTAAGCGAGTTTGTGCGGCTGTCACGCCTTGACACTCTACAATAGCCATAAAGCTACGTAAGGTTTTGATGTCTATTTTTATCAGCTCATCTAACATTAAGACTTATGCTCCAGTGCTTATTTCTTTCATTTTTTAATATAAAATACGGTTTTTGACTTTTAATAAACTTCTGATAATAACGAACAAATCAAGCTTACTACGGAAATTTAGAAGTTTACTTCTAAATTTTACCATGGTCTGTACTCTGATATTTAGGTATTGTCAAAGCATATAACAAATTGCCTACCGTAAATAAGATAAAACAAGGATGAGAATGATGAAATTCAATCAACCATTAAGCGGCAACGAGATGCCAAGATTTGGCGGTTTTGCTTCGATGATGCGTCTGCCTACTCAAGCTGATGCTCAAGGATTAGACGTTGCTTTTGTTGGTGTACCGTTAGATATTGGGGCGTCAAACCGCAGCGGTGCCAGACTTGGCCCAAGACAGATTCGCGATGAATCACGCATGATTCGCCCTTATAACGTGGCGACTCGCGCCGCGCCCTTTGAATCCCTACAAGTCGCTGACATTGGCGATGTACCCATCAATACTTTTAACCTACTAAAAAGCGTCGATATTATCGAACAATTCTATACCGATAAAATCGTTAAACACGATGCTATCCCATTAACGTTAGGCGGCGATCATACCATTGCACTGCCTATCTTACGCGCGCTTGCCAAAAAACATGGTCCTGTCGGCATGGTGCATATCGATGCTCATGCGGATATCAATGATGATATGTTTGGTGAAAAAATCGCTCATGGTACTCCGTTCCGCCGCGCTGTTGAAGAAAACTTAATCGATGGCAATCGTGTGGTACAAATTGGCTTGCGTGGTACTGGCTATAGCGCTGAAGAGTTTGATTGGTCGACCCAGCAAGGCTTTCGCGTGGTGCCAGCGGAGGAGTGCTGGTACAAGTCGCTTGCACCGCTCATGGCAGAAGTACGTGAAAAGCTTGGCGATGGTCCTGTTTACTTAAGTTTCGATATTGACGGCATTGATCCGGCGTTTGCGCCTGGTACAGGCACGGCTGAAATTGGTGGTTTGACGTCTACGCAAGGTATCGAGATTATCCGCGGTATGCGTGGCCTTGACGTGGTTGGTGGCGATTTAGTAGAAGTATCACCACCATATGATCCGTTTGGTAATACTTCTGTGTTAGCAGCGAACTTGCTGTTCGAGATGCTATGTATCTTGCCAGGTGTGCGCTATGACGACAAAGTCAAAGCAGTCTACTAATCGCAGCGTTTATCTCGATTGAACTGTCCTGCAAAGAACAGTTTGGACAAAATAGTCTCTATAACAAGCAGCCTTTATATATAAATAATATAAGGGTTGTTTCAAGATACAGATTTGATAATTTTGATAATTGCCTGAATATTCAGCGAACCTTTTTAGGATGATCGACCCATGACGCAATCAATGCAAGCGCCTTCTTCATTGCCAACAACCTCACCTCTGACATGCGGTGAGCTGTTGGTACAATGGTTAGAGTATTACGGAGTTGAAACCGTATTTGGTATCCCTGGTGTCCATACGGTAGAGCTATATCGTGGTTTGCCCAATACCGATATTCGCCATGTGACCCCGCGTCACGAGCAAGGCGCTGGGTTTATGGCCGACGGCTATTACCGCGCGTCTGGTAAAGTTGGCGTTTGCTTTATTATCACAGGCCCTGGCATGACCAATATCATGACTGCGATGGCACAAGCGTTAGCAGATTCTATCCCGATGTTGGTGATATCTAGTGTCAATAAAGTTGAGGACACAGGAAGCGGTGAAGGGCATTTGCATGAGTTGCACGATCAGCAAGGTATGGTCAGCAAGGTTGCGCTTATGAGTAAAACCATCTGGCAACCTGAGGCGCTACCCAAAGTCATTGCTGAAGCATTTTCCATGTTTAACGGCGCTCGTCCAGGCCCTGTCCATATTCAGCTGCCTATCGATGTAATCACCGCCGATGCCAGTCATGTTGCTAAGCCACCTAAAATAGATCAAAGTGCAAAAAACCAAGCTGATGCGATTTTAGCACTACCGCAGGTCACAAGACCGCTACCCAATCCTGCGCAGCTTGATTTGATCGTTGAGCAGCTAAACCGCGCAAAGAATCCAGTTGTATTGTACGGCGGTGGTTGCGTTGACGTCGATCACGATGCACAAAGGCTGGCAGAGCTGATAGATGCCCCGACATTTTTGACCATCAATGCCAAAGGTTTGCTGCCACCTGGTCACGCACTCAGTTTGGGTAGCAATCAGTCATTGGACGCTGGTCGCGCCGTGATTAGCGAGGCAGATTTGGTACTAGCGATCGGTACCGAGCTTGGTGAGACTGATTACGATGTGTTTTTTAATGGTGAGTTCCAAGTCAACGGCACACTCATTCGTATTGACTGCGATGCTCAGCAGTTGCAGCGTCCTTTTAGGGCGGATATCGCCGTATTGTCTGATGCACAGATGGCGATTAGTGGGCTATGTACACGTTTAGAAAATCACAATCTCAATCATAAGGCAGCAGCGCGCGTAGCCGAGGTAAAGCAGACGTTAATAGAAGCGATGACCCCAGACTTTGCTGGTCAAAATGCACTACTTAAGCTCATTCGTGATGAAGTGAAGGATGTCATCTTCGTCGGTGATTCAACGCAGCCTGTCTATAGTGGCAATCTTGGTTTTGAGGCATTATCAACCCGTAAATGGTTTAATTCATCGACGGGATTTGGCACGTTGGGTTATGGTTTGCCTGCCGCAATTGGCGCAATGATTGGATCGAAAACGCCTGTCATTAGTCTTATTGGTGACGGTGGTATTCAGTTTACCATTGCTGAGCTTATCTGCGCCGCTGAGCTTGAGCTGCCATTGATTGTCCTACTGTGGAATAACCAAGGTTATGGTGAGATTCGTCGTTATATGGAAGAGGGTGGTTTGCCATTGATTGGGGTCAATATAAAAACACCTAATTTTGAGCATTTAGCCGCTGGATTTGGCGCAGGCTATCGCAGAATTAATGATAAACAACAACTGCTAGATGCTTTACAAACAGACACTCAAGGTAGCCAGCCTATCGTTTATGAAGTGGATGAAGCTGATGAATTTCTTATCAATATGGGTAAGACTTTTACTTGTTTTAGCTAATCAAAAGGTCACTACGCATATAAGAAACTGGCATATAAAAAACTGGTCGCTCAGGGAAGAACGCCCATGCTATCAAACGTTAAAAAAGCGTCAGACGAAGGACTTGAGCGGTTAATGGGTTTGTTAACGGATCTAATTGCTACTGTCGGTGCGGCTAATGTAATGACCAAACCCAGTCAGCAACAGTCTTATCTACACGGTGCGACTGGAGATATCGCAGATGCCGTCAAGGCAGTAGTAACGCCAGATACCTTAGTAGCGCTTTGGCGCGTGATTAATATTTGTGCGGCAGCGGATGTGATTATTATTGCTCAAGCGGCCAATACGGGACTGACTGGCGGCTCAACCCCGTACGGTGACTATGATCGACCAGTCGTCTTGGTTTCGATGCAGTTATTGACCGGTAGCTACTTGCTTAACGATGCTAAAGAAGTGATTGCGTTACCAGCCACCACGCTTCAGCAGCTAGAAACGCAGCTTTCGCCATTAGGGCGTGAACCGCATTCGGTATTGGGCTCTAGTTGTGTTGGCGCGTCAGTGATTGGCGGTATTTGTAACAGCTCAGGCGGTATGTTGGTACAACGTGGGCCTGCTTATACTGAAATGGCATTGTTTGCTAGGCGTAATAATGATGGTGAGTTTGAGTTAATTAATCATTTAGGTATTGATTTAGGTGAGCATCCAGAGCAGCAGCTGCGCAATTTACAGTCTGGACAGTTTGACAAAAGCTTGAGCGCTTTAAGTGATACATCCATCAATAGAAGTAATGCAAACCATCACTATCAGCATAAAGTCCGTGACTACAAAGCCAGTACGCCTGCTCGTTTTAATAATGACCCTAACGGTCTATATGAAGCTGCTGGCTCAGCAGGTAAGGTCATTGTCTTCGCTGTTAGGGTCGCCACATTTGCTAAGCCGGCCCAAGAACAAACGTTTTATATCTCGACCGATAACGCGGATACCTTAACCATATTGCGTAAGCAATGGCTAAAAAGCGCGCTGAGTCTGCCTGTCTTGGCAGAGTATATGCACAAAGACTACAACGATATTACCCTGCGCTATGGCCGCGACACTTGTCTTAGTATGCGCAAGTTGCCAGCCAGCAAAATAGGGGTGCTATACCGATTACAAGCAAAGATCAGCTATTATCTAGATAAATGGCGACTGCCAAAAACGTTGCCTGATCGCGTGCTACAGATGGCAGCCATCTTTATGCCCGCCTCGTTACCAAAAAACTTAGCTGAGCAGTCACTTTCGTACCGTTATCACTTAATTATAAAAGTGGCGGATGATGATGATAAGAGTAATGACATTGCTGCTGCGACAGCATTTTTACGTGAGTATGTACAGCGACAACAAGGCAAATTGCATCTGTGTACAAAGGATGAAGCACAAGCATTATTGATGTTTCGTAGTGCCGCCACCGCTGCTATGTTTCGCTATCATAACCTCAATCACACAGCGTTCGGTGAGCTATTATCCACTGATATCGCTCTGCCTAGAAATGCGACAGATTGGGATGAGTCTTTGCCGACTCATTTACAACAGCAAGTAAGTAGAACTTTTTATTTGGGACATTTTTTTTGTCACGTTTTGCATCAGGATTATCTATTAAAGCCTGCGGTTGATGTAAAAGAGTTCAAAAAAGCGCTACTAGATTTTTACAATGAGCGCCATATCGAGTACCCTGCAGAGCACAATGTGGGCCACGTCTATACTGCAAAACCTGCACTACATTCTTTTTATAAAAAACTAGATCCGACCAATTCACTTAATCCGGGAATTGGTCGGACAGCAAAATGGAAAAATTGGCGAGTGTCGCCTATCATGGAGGAAACAAATGACGGTTAATATCAATAAGTCGCAGCAGCCTGTTTTAGGCAATGATGCTGTCGACTCAAAAACGCCGCAAGGAGAGCAATGGCGCGCGTCATTGTGGAAGTTTTTATTGTTTTCAGCGCTTGGTATTGCGCTATTTATTATTCCATTTCAATGGGATGGTAAAGTTACGATTTTACTTGGTGTATTAACCGATGCTTTGCAGGCGGCTTTAGGTAGTTATGTCGCTTATATTACCCTTGCGATAGTCACGACCTCTTTTATTGGCGCGCTTGCAGTCAAAGTATTGCGTCCTAATTTACACCCAGATTCTTTACTAAAAAAACTCTTCGATGTCGATTGGTTATGGCTTGTCGCACGTTTTTTAGGTACGCTATTTATCTGGATGATTTTTTTACAAGTAGGTCCAGAATTTATTATTAACCGGAATACTGGCGGCGTCATATTTGAAGATCTGGTCCCCATTTTGGTTCCTTTATTTTTCTTTGCCATTTTATCTTTACCGTTCTTGACTGACTTTGGCTTGATGGAGTTTTTGGGAACTTTGGCCAGTAAAGTATTTATTAAACTGTTCAAACTGCCAGGTCGTTCTGCAGTCGATGCAATGTCCTCATGGTTTGGTGCAGCCTCTATCGGTCTGCTAGTGACTATGCAAGAGTACGATAAGAGTTACTATAGTCAGCGTGAAGCAGCCATTATTGCCACGACTTTTTCGGTAACCTCTATTGCTTTTACTTATGTCGTTGCCAAGACCATTGGGGTAGATAATAATTTTGTCTTCTTTTATTTGACCATCGCTTTGACTGGTTTTATTGCTGCGATTATTATGCCGCGCATACCACCATTGTCACTAAAGCCTGACACCTACCATTCTGGTAAATGTTTGTTGAATGAAGACATTCCTGCGCAATATAGTATGCCGCAGTGGGCATTGAACCGCGCAGTGACTCGCGCACACTCTATGCCAGGCTTGGGTAGTGTATTTAAAAACAGCGTAAAAAACTTGTTTGATATCTATTTTGGACTTATCCCAATTATTTTTGCAATCGGTACTATTGGTCTAGGATTAGCTGAATATACGCCTGTGTTTGATTGGCTTGCCGCGCCATTGGTTCCTGTGCTCGATTTGTTACAAATTCCAGAGGCTGCCAAAGCAGCTCCTGCTATGATTATGGGTTTTGCTGATATGTACTTACCAGCGTTGGTCGGTAAGAGTATTGAGAGTGAAATGACACGCTTTGTCGTTGGCGCTGCCTCTATCACGCAGATTATTTACATGTCTGAAGTTGGTGCGCTGATTTTGAAATCAAACATTAAACTTAATGTTTTAGAGCTGTTTATGATTTTTATTATTCGTACGCTTATTAGCTTGGTGGTTATTACATCAGTGGCACATTTGCTGTACTAGTAATTTATTTATAGCAAACATAGAGCCGATTTGATGTCAGTCAGATCGGCTTTTTGCTATTTATATATTTTCAAAAAAATCTCAAATCGCTAAGCGTGAAAACTTCTCTTGATATTCTTTTGGTGTCAGCTCGGTTGCGCGCTTAAAAAGTCGCGTGAATGATGAGATGTCATCGTAGCCAACTTGCTCAGTCAGCGATTTTATCGTCACATTCCCTGATTCCAACAACCGCTTTGCTTGCTCAATTCTGACTGCTTGAATGTATTCAATTGGGCGCATCGCGACGCAAGATTGAAAACGTCTGTTTAAGGTACGCGGGGTGACATTGACCATCGCTGCCAAATGGCTCACCTGTAAAGGTTGTTTAAAGTTATCTTCGATAAATACTTGTACTTGCTTGACCAGCTGGTCTGCATGCGGCTTATGCAAAGTCACGTTAGTATAGCTGTTTTGATTGCCACGTTTGCTATCGATGATCTGAGTTTTGGCCACTTGAGTCGAAATCTCACGGCCGCAGTAACGCTCTATCAATAACAAGGCTAAGTCATAAAAGGCGCTACCGCCTGCGGCGCAAAAAATATGTCCCGATTGGGTTGTTGACTCGCTTTTTGACTGGATTTTTGATTGCGTAACAAACTGGTTTTCTTGCAAATCAACCAATGGAAAATCTGTCTTAAACTTATTGGCATAGCCCCAATGAGTGGTCGCGACTTTGCCATCGAGTAAGCCTGCCTTTGCCAAAAAAAACGCGCCGCTACAGTTACTGGCGATATCCGCCTTGGTCGTTGCAAGCCGCTTTATATGCACAATTAATTCACTGTTTTGATTCAGTACTTTATCGATCGAATCGCCAATGGTTGGAATTAATAATAAGTCGCACTCAATCACATCTTGAATATCGCAATGCGCTTGCATGATTAAGCGATTGCTACATCTGATATCGGCACCGCCTAGACTGGCTATCTGCACATCAAATCTTGGCTCTACCGTCTCATCTGCGAATCGTTGCCAGCTGACCCCAGTAAATGAAAATAAATCTAGGGCCCCAGCGAGCACGCTACCGAGAACACCATCGAAACCAACAATAATGACTTTAAAAGGTTTAGAGTAAGGCACAAGCGTTTCCTTTCTTTATACGTATCAGAAATAAAGTTTTTCGACTGAATATTTCTCACAATCAATGTTGTGTATGTCTTATTTGACCATAATTATGTCATAAATGACAATACGGTACGGCGTTAAATTAGATTACTATCAATTAATTATCAAATTTAATAAGTTAACGAGAATACTATGGCAGCAGATACGCTTATCAATGACTTTGAATTACCGTTCCAATTATATGATGTATTGGGCACTGAAGACTTAACCAAACATCCTAAATTTGCAGAACACAGCCGCGAAACCTTTGATGCGGTTTTGGGTACCGCCAATAAAATTGCCACCGATTTGTTTTTGCCACACAACCATTTGGCAGATAAAAACGAACCACAGTTTGACGGCAAAAAAGTCAGCATGATAGACGATGTTAAAGTAGCTTTTGATGCGTTTCGTGAGTCAGGTTTTATCGCGGGTCGTTATCGCTTTGATGATGGTGGGATGCAATTACCTGAAACCGTCATGACAGCGGTGGCAGGCTATTTTATGGCAGCCAATCCATCGACCACCGCTTATCCATTTTTGACCACTGCCGCGATTAACGTCATCTCGCATTTCGCCAGTGATGAGATTAAAGATGCCTTTATGCCGCGTATGTTAACGGGCGAGTTTACTGGCACTATGGCACTGACCGAGCCACATGCAGGTTCATCGCTTGCTGATATCAAAACCACAGCAGTAAAGCAAGACAACGGCAGCTATCGCATCAAAGGTAACAAGATTTATATCTCAGCGGGCGATCACGAATTGTCTGACAATATTGTGCATTTGGTATTGGCCAAAGTGCCGGGCGGTCCTGGTGGCGTCAAAGGTATCTCGTTATTTGCTGTACCCAAGTATCGCTTAAATGAAGATGCCTCGGTCGGCGAGCGTAATGATGTCCATCTAACCGGACTCATTCATAAGCTTGGTTATCGCGGCGCGACTTCTACGGCGTTAAGTTTCGGTGATGCAGGCGAGTGCTATGGCTATCTCATCGGTGAAGAGCATTTCGGCCTGCGTTATATGTTTAAGATGATGAATGAGGCGCGTATCGCGGTTGGCTTTGGCGCGGCGATGATTGGCTATCGTGGTTATCAGTATTCGCTCGATTATGCAAAAGACAGAACGCAGGGTAGAATCGCACCGAATAATAAACCCGAAGATGCAGCAACGGCGATTATTCAGCATGGTGATGTCAAACGCATGCTCCTTGCGCAAAAAGCTTACAGCGAGGGCGGCATTTCACTGTGCTTATACGGCTCAAACCTGATTGATCGTATCAATACCTGTGAAGACGCCACACTCAAAAACGAGCTATCAGAATTATTGGATTTACTCACGCCAGTGTTAAAAGCATGGCCATCGGAATATGGGCCAAAGGCCAATGATTTAGGTATTCAAGTATTGGGCGGTGCAGGCTACACGCGTGAATATCAGGCTGAGCAGTTTTGGCGTGACAACCGTCTCAATCCCATTCATGAAGGCACAAATGGTGTGCAGGCGTTAGATTTGTCATTTCGTAAGTTATGGCAAAACAAAGGACTTGGTATTCAAGTTTTAAAACGTGAAATCACCCAAGATCTAGAAAGTATTAGTACGCCAGAAACTGCAAAACTTGCGGGTAAATTGATGCCCTATATGGATCATCTGCATGAGGTATTGGTACATCTAAGTAAGGTTTTGCAGACAGAAAAAGTCATTACGTTGACGGGCAACGCGCAAGCGTTGATGAATATTTTTGCCTCTATCGTGGTCAGTTGGATTTGGATTCGCCAAGCGAGTAAAGCGGAGCAGTTGCTAAGCGAAATTAACGACAGCGGCACACAAAATACTGAAAAACAAAACTTTTATCATGGCAAACTACAAGCAGCCAAATATTTTATCGATTGGGAGCTGCCATTAATCAAGCGCGATATTGAACTGTTGAATAACGACAATGCGGTATGTACCGATATGCAAGCAGAATGGTTCTAACCAATGAAAGGTTAGTAGTATCATTTTGTAGAAACTTGCATCAGATAAAATAAAACTCTTTTAAAGGAATATTATATGACGTTAAATACAAATGGAGTTGCATCAGACGTAACTGGTAAACGCATTTTAATCACTGGCGGGGCGTCTGGTATCGGCGCTGCAAGTGCGTTATTGTTAGCCAGTCGCGGGGCCAAAGTAGTCATTGGTGATCTAGCAGAAGAGATGGGCGCAGCCGTTGCTAAGCAAGGTCAGGAAGCTGGCAATAGTATTGTGTTTAAAAAGGTCGATGTTACCAGTGGCGATGACGTGCGAGCGCTATTTGCCTTTGCCATGGAGACGCTTGGCGGTCTTGATGTGGTGATAAACAATGCTGGCATCGATCATAAGCCAGCACCCATGCACGAGCTAAGCGATGAGGATTTTGATCGCAATATCGCCGTTAATTTAAAAGGCGTCTGGCATTGTATGCGAGCTGCTGTCGCTTGTATGGCGACCAATGGCGGTGGTCACGTGATCAATGTCGCGTCTATCGCAGGTTTGCGTTCTGCGCCGCTGTTATCAGCTTATAGCGCTGCAAAGCATGGTGTCATGGGGCTAACCAAGTCTGCTGCTCATGAATATGCGCGCATCAATATCCGCTTTAATGCAGTCTGTCCGAGCTTTATCGATACGCCGATGGTACGTAATACCATGGCGAAGATGGATGAGCGCGCCCAGCAAGCAACCATTAAAGCCAGCCCAATGCGCCGTTTGGGAGATGTCGATGAAGTGTCTGGTGCGATTGCTTGGCTGGCGAGTGATGAAAGCAGCTTTATGAATGGTCATGCGTTTACCCTCGATGGCGGCATGTTGGCTTAATAGTTTATACCAATCCCAAAAATATGATTAGCGGTGTCAAACTCGCTTAGTCTACTAATTGTAGTACTTGCACTCGTTTTCCTTGCTACTCAAATTTTTGGAAATGGTCTTAAGTTTCGTAAAGCTGATAAAAATCTTAAAACTGAAGGGTTAATTTACAAAATTATGAGGAATAATGATGAAAGATTTATTTGATTTAACGGGCAAGATTGCCTTGGTTACTGGCGCTAGTCGTGGTATTGGTGAGTCTATCGCTCGTTTATTGGCATCTAGAGGCGCACATGTCATTGTCTCTAGCCGTAAGATTGATGCTTGCCAAGCCGTCGCTGATAGCATCAAAGATGATGGACATAAAGCCAGCGCCTTTGCCTGCCATGTCGGTGAGATGGATCAGATTGAGGCGATTTTTGAGCACATCAAGAGCGAATTTGGTCAACTTGATATCTTAGTCAATAACGCTGCCGCCAATCCTTATTATGGGCATATCTTAGATACAGATTTGGCAGCGTTTGATAAGACTGTGGAAGTTAACATTCGTGGTTATTTCTTTATGTCGACAGCTGCGGGCAAGATGATGCGCGAGCAGGGCGGCGGGGTGATTTTAAACACCGCCTCGGTCAATGGCTTGGTCGCGGGTGATAAGCAAGGCATCTATTCAATCACCAAGGCTGCCGTGATTAGTATGACCAAAGCTTTTGCTAAAGAATGTGGCCCCTTAAATATTCGCGTCAATGCGTTATTACCAGGTCTGACCGATACCAAGTTTGCCTCGGCTTTGACCACCAATGATAAAGTCTTAAAAATGGCGCTACATGCCATTCCACTAGGACGCGTAGCCGATCCGGACGAGATGGCAGGTACGGTATTATATCTAGTGTCTGATGCGTCGAGCTATACGACAGGTGCAACGGTGGTTGTCGATGGCGGTATGCTTGCTTAGTAGTAAATGGGTAGTAAATGAGTAGTTTGAAATAATAGAGCCAGCTCTTAAAGTAAAGAAACCGCATGATGCTAATATCATGCGGTTTTTTGTATTTATACTCTATATTCAATTTATATGATCTAAACTTATAAATAAATTAACTGTGAAGCTACGTTAATAAAAAATAGAGATGAGTTATTGTCCTGCAATATAACTGTTGCTATAGTAAATAACGGTTTGATCTTAAAATGAGTCGCTTATAGCGTATTTACTAAGCTCTTTTATTGTCTACCGGTCACTACCAAGTACGAAATGGAATTCGTCTCAGAGTTAGTAGATGCTATCTCTATATCTCAATACGATAAGGAAGTCGTCAATGATACATGCTCATACCCCCATTCATAATAAGCAAAAACTCAACAATAAAACCAATAAAAATCTCACTACTAGGGCGTTAAAATCAACTTTTACTGCATTGGTGGCCAGTCTGGCGCTTGCATATAGCGCGCAAGCATTTGCTCATGGCGGCAAAGTCAATATGGTTCCGATCGAGGAGGCGATGAGTACAGCGGGTGCAGACGTTGAATATGATAGTTATGCTGAGATGTATACTATTACTAAGAACTCAACCCGCGTACAAATCAAACCCAACAGCAAAACTGCTATGGTGAACGGGCAGTCCTTAGCAATCACCAATCCGCTCATCATAAAAGATGGTCAAGCTTTAGTGCCTGATTCATTAGCAAATGAGATTTTACAATCAGGTTTGGATCAAACTTTTAAGATAGAGCAAAGCCCGCATCCACTCAATGTGTTAAGTGCTGAGGAGATCGAGCAAACTTTGGCTATTATCAAAAAAGCCAAGCCTACCGAGACCAATCTACGGTTTTCTGATATCCGCCTAAAACAACCTGATAAAGATGCAGTATGGCGTAATGTCACTGAAAACAAGCCTTACCAAGGTGATCGAGTGGCAACCTTTAGCATTTTAAAAGGCAATACGGTCATTGAAGGTGAAGCAAATTTAAACAAAAACGCCTTAACCAGTTGGAATGCGATAGAAGATACCTTTGGTATGGTGCTGGTAGATGATTTTTATGCCATACAAGACATCATCCAAAATAGCCCTGAATACAAAGTGGCGTTAAAAAAACATGGTATAGATGATGTGACTAAGGTTGTCGGAACGCCGCTGACCGTTGGATATTTCGGTGATCAGGACAATTTAGATCAGCAGCTGCGCGTCCTTAAAATCGTCTCTTATCTAAATGTGGGCGATGGCAACTACTGGGCGCATCCTATCGAAAACTTGGTGGCAGTGGTCGATTTAGATGAGAAAAAAATCATTAAAATAGAGGAAGGTAGTGTCATTCCCGTACCGATGACCCCGCGTCCAATCGATGGTCGTGATCAAGATATTGTCACTAGTAAGCCATTAAATATCATCGAACCAGAAGGCAAAAACTATACCATCACTGGCCGAGACGTTGAATGGCACAACTGGAAGTTTCATATTGGTTTAGACAGTCGAACAGGCCTACAGCTTAGTACGGTCACTTTTAATGATAAAGGCGTTGATCGCAAAATCATGTATCAAGGTAACTTGGGCGGTATGGTCGTGCCTTATGGCGATCCAGATATGGGCTGGTACTTTAAATCTTATCTTGATGCTGGTGAATACGGCATGGGAACTCTGACCTCGCCGCTAGAAAAGAACGTCGATGCACCAGAAAACGCGGTACTCCTTGACGCTGTGCTACCAGACTATCAAGGCAATCCTTATACCATTCCGAATGCCATTGCAGTGTTTGAGCGCTATGCAGGTCCTGAGTTTAAACATCAAGAAATGGGGCAAAAAAACGTCAGTACTGAGCGCCGTGAGCTGGTCGTACGCTGGATAAGTACGATAGGTAACTATGATTATATTTTTGACTGGGTGTTTGAGCCAAACGGTACGATCGGTATCGACGCTGGGGCAACTGGTATCGAGGCTGCTAAAGGCGTACTTGCAAAAACCATGCACGATCCAACGGCCAAAGAAGACACTCGCTATGGTACGTTGATTGATCATAATATCGTCGGTCCAACGCACCAGCATATCTATAACTTCCGTTTGGATATGGATGTCGATGACAAGACCAATCATATCAAACGTATAGATCCCATCGTCGCTGACAATACACGCGGAGGGCCGCGTACTAGTGCGATGGAGACTCGCGAAACCACAGTGGTGACCGAGACGGCCGCCAAAGAAAACTTCGATCCTGCTTCTGTGCGTCTAATCAGTAATGCAAGCAAAGAGAACCGTATGGGAAATCCGGTATCGTATCAAATGATTCCGTTTGCAGGCGGGACTCATCCTATCGCAAAAGGTGCCAATTTCGCTGATGATGAGTGGATATACAATCGTCTTAATTTTATGGATAAACAAATTTGGGTGACCAACTATGATGCAGATGAGCAATATCCAGAAGGTAAATATCCTAATCGCTCTGACAAAGATACTGGCTTAGGGCAGTTTACGAAAGACGATGAAAACATTCATAACAAAGACTTGGTGGTGTGGCTAACGACAGGTACCACCCATATTGCCCGTGCTGAAGAGTGGCCTATCATGCCGACAGAATGGGTAAACGTGCTACTCAAACCGTGGAATTTCTTTGATGAAACGCCATCGCTGCATTTGAATCAAGATAAAGGTGAAAGCGAGAGCAAATAAGTACCTAAGTAAATAAACGCCTTTAGAATATTAGGCCATAACCCTAACCATAAGAGTAAAAAAATGAAAGAATTTAATTTAATTATCAACGGTGAAAGTGTTGGCACCACTGACTATTTTGACGTTATCAACCCAGCGGACAAATCTGTCATTGCTCGTTGCCCAAAGGCTACCACTGCGCAGTTGAATGATGCGGTAGCAGCGGCCAAATCAGCGTTCCCTACTTGGTCGGCATTGACTTATGAGCAGCGCCGAGATCGTTTGATGCAGCTTGCTGATGCTATCGAAGATAACGCTGAGGAGCTGATGACGCTACTGACCAAAGAGCAGGGTAAGCCGACCAAAGGCTTTGCAGATCTAGGTGCAGGCTTTGAGTTTGGTGGCACACTCGCTTGGATACGCGCGACCGCCAGTATGACATTGGAGCCGCAGGTCATTCAAGATAACGACACCGCACATATAGAGCTACATCGCAAGCCACTTGGGGTAGTAGGTTCGATTACGCCGTGGAACTACCCATTGCTGATAGGTATCTGGCACATTATCCCTGCACTATTGACAGGTAATACAGTTGTCATGAAGCCCTCTGAGATGACCCCATTGACCGTATTACGATTCGGTGAAATCGCTAAAGACATTTTGCCCGCTGGTGTGTTAAATATAGTGACTGGCGAAGGGGAAATTGGGGCTGCGATGACGTCACATCAAGATATTCAAAAAATCGTATTTACAGGCTCGACGCCCACGGGCAAAGCCATTATGAAAAGCGCAGCTGACAATCTTACCCGCTTGACACTAGAGCTTGGTGGCAACGATGCGGGTATTGTCTTAGCAGATGCCGATATTGCTGCTTGTGCGCCAAAGATATTTGCGACCTCTTTTATTAATAATGGCCAAACTTGTGCTGCCCTAAAGCGCCTTTATGTCCATGAATCTGTGCATGATGAGCTATGTGAAGCTTTAACGAACATGGCCAATAGCATGAAAACGGGCAATGGCTTTGATGAAGATACTGACTTTGGACCGCTACAGAATCAAGAGCAGCTTAATATCGTCAAAGCACTTGCCAAAGATGCCAAAGAGCGCGGCGCCAACTTCTTATGCGGCGGTGACGTCACGGACGAGAGCGGCTATTTTTATCCAATCACGCTCGTGAGCAATATTAATGATGGGGCAAGGCTGGTCGATGAAGAACAATTTGGGCCCATTTTACCTATTATTAAATTTAGCGATGTAGAAGAGGCGATAGATAGCGCCAATCGCTTGCAAGTGGGGCTTGGCGGCTCAGTGTGGTCGCAGAATATCGAAAAGGCACAGAAAATTGCTTCTCGCTTAGAGTGCGGTACGGTCTGGATCAACAACCATGCCATGATTCAGCCTGATGCGCCATTTGGCGGTGTGAAAGATTCAGGGTTTGGGGTGGAGTTTGGAGAAGCTGGCCTAAAAGAATTCACCTTCATCCAAACCGTACAGACGTTTAAATCTTAAAACCACTTTTACTGATAACAAGGGTCATTAAAGATTCTATGCTGTAGTCACGTTTGCAGCATAGAGTCTTTATTTGTATTTGACTCTGATTAGGCGCTGGCATATATTCAATGGTTGGTGATAATAATATGATGACTTTTAGCCATATAAAGAAAGGCTATGATGGCATCATACAAAATGGACTGCGTCATAAACAATGGAGTGTACAGAGTGAAAATATACAGTCATGAAAACTTAAGTCTGCATAGACCACTGCCTTACTTTTCGTATGGAAAAATGCATGAGCCGCTAGAGATACCAGAGCGTATGGTCGAGATGTTAAAAGCACCAGCGGCATTAGGACTGGAGGTGACGAATGCCAAAGAGGTCGGGATGGGACCGATCTTAGCGGTGCATGACTTTGGTTATGTTGAGTTTTTAAAGCATGGCTATGACGAATGGATGGCGGTAGAAGAGGACTTAGGGGACCAAGTACAGACAGGGATTTTTGTGCCGTATGACAATCCTGGACTGGGCATCATGGCAAAAGCGGCCAAATATCAGGCCGATGATAGCGCGCCAATCAGTGAGCATTCATGGATATCTATCTATTGGTCAGCGCAAACGGCGCTTAATGCAGCTGAGGCTTTGCTTAACGATGATAGCGACTCAAGCAATGACACCGATGTACAACTTTGCTTTTCACGGCCGCCCGGTCACCATGCACGCAAGAGCGCAGCAGGTGGATTCTGTTATCTAAACAACGCTGCCATCATCGCGGAACACTTACGACAAAAATACGCCAAAATAGCCATCATCGATACCGATATGCATCACGGTCAGGGTATTCAAGAGATATTCTACGAGCGTAAAGATGTCTTATATACCTCGGTACATGGCGACACCGTTAATTTTTATCCGGGTGTCACTGGTCATGAGTTTGAAAGAGGGACGGGTGAGGGAGAGGGTTATAACGTCAACTTCCCAATGCCGCATGGTACTGATGAGGACGGCTTTTTTGAGTATGTCGATAAATCCATCGATACTATAAAAACCTTTGATCCTGATGTCATCGTCCACGTCTTAGGGTTTGATGTCTACAAAGATGATCCAGAAGCGAGATGTAAGGTCAGTACAGAGGGCTTTAAGATATTGGCGCAAAAGATGAAAGCGTTAAACAAACCTTTGATTGTACTGGTAGAGGGTGGCTACTATATCCAAAAGCTCAACCATAATTTACAGGCGTTTTTATCTGGGTTAGTAGGAGAAGATAGCTAATCATTTGTCTGATTATTTGACTGACTGTTTGACTGGTTATCTGATAAAGATGGCTTTATTAAAACCCGACTTAAAATATAAAGGACACGGTAACAGTTATCGTGTCTTGTTCCATATTGTCGTATATTTGTCCATTGGTCGCCTAAAACTTAATAAATCTTTTGGCATATAAATGCCAAGTATTCTTTATAACGCTTATCCAACCTGTCAATTTACGCTATAATCATCAGCAATTTATCCAATCTAGTCGCATAAAGGGTCCGCGAGTCATGATTAATACCAAAATATATAAGTCCATTTATGTGCTAGCCGAAAAGCTACTAGAAGCCGATAGCAAAAATGATCAAGAGACATTTGACGCTCTCTATGCACAGCTAAAAGATCTTTGCATTGAAAATGAGAAGAGCGATAAAGACCACCCAGAGCAATGGGAGACGCTCGCTGACTTCACTGAAGACTTAGAAGCTGCGCTTATCATTTATGAAAAAGCACTCAAAAAAGCCACTGCTATTAATTCAAAAGATCATATGGCATCAATTGCGTTTTCTATGGCTGAGTTACAGATTGAATTGGGCCAAAAAGACGCGGCTCTCACCAATCTAAAAAACGCCAAAACCAGTGCCAATAAAATTGAAGATAAAGAATTTAAGACTGAGATAAACAAGCTACTTGCCACGCTATCGGCAGAGTAACTGTCATATAAAAGGGCGTTTGAACCGCTTTAATTTTAAAGTTAAACGTCTATACCTAAGCGCACCTGCTTGCCTTTTGTCGAAAAATTGTCCAAAATGCGACAACGAAAACGTGTTAGCGGGTTCGTTGCAGATTTACCTCATTGTCATGTCTGTTTTAGTATTCATTATTTTGAGGTTTTTTTAATAAGGAAGTTAATAGGAATATTGCTATGGGTTCAATCAATCACGAAGAGCGCGTCCGTCATGAAGGTTTGCGTGAAAAAATCATGTCTGCTGAACAGGCCGCTTCATTTGTACAAAACGGCATGACGCTTGGGGTCGCAGGATTTACAGGGGCAGGCTACCCAAAATTTGTACCAACTGCTATCGCTAATCGTGCCAAAGACGCTCATGCTCGTGGCGAAGCATTCGGCATCGGTATGCTAACGGGTGCGTCCACCTCTCATGACTGTGACGGTGTATTGGCAGAAGCCAATTGTATTAATTTTCGTGCACCATTCCAATCTGATCCTGCCATGCGTAACCACATTAACGCTGGTAACACGCACTATGTTGATATGCATTTATCACACTTTGAGCAGCAAGTTCGTTTTGGCTTCTATGGCGATATGGACATTGCCTTGATTGAAGCGACAGGCATTACCCCAGAAGGCAAAATCATTCCTTCAATGGGCATTGGTACTAATAACCAGTGGCTCAAAACTGCCAAAAAAGTCATCATCGAAGTCAACTCGCGTCAAAGCATGATGTTAGATGGCATGCATGATATCCCAGCAGACCTTGGTGAGCCGCCGTTCCGTCAGCCTATTCCTATTGTCAAACCAGATGACCGCATCGGTACGCCGTACCTAGAGTGTGATCTCGATAAGATCATCGGTATCGTTATGACCGATGCGCCTGATCGCAATAGCAAGTTTGCAGATCCAGATGAAAACTCTAAAACCATCGCGTCACAAATCATCGAATTCTTGGATCATGAAGTCAAAAAAGGCCGTTTGCCAAAAAACCTGTTACCACTACAGTCTGGTGTAGGTAATGTGGCAAACGCTGTATTGATGGGTCTACAAGATAGCCCGTTTGATGATCTGATGGGATACACCGAGGTACTACAAGACGGCATGCTTGATCTGGTACTTAGCGGCAAAATGAAGTCAGCGTCGGCCACGGCATTGTCGTTTAGCCCAGATGCGCTAAAGCGTTTCAATGATAATATTGAGTTTTTGAGTGATAAGCTCGTACTGCGCCCGCAAGAGTTTACCAACCATCCAGAGGTGATTCGTCGTCTAGGTATCATTGCTATGAATGCGATGATTGAAGCGGATATTTACGGTAACGTCAACTCAACCCATATCATGGGTACCAAAATGATGAACGGTATCGGCGGTTCAGGCGACTTTACTCGTAACTCGCATTTCTCGTTCTTTGTGAGTCCATCTACGGCTAAAGGCGGTGCTATTTCTACTATCGTACCGATGGTATCGCATCACGACCACTCTGAGCATGATGTGATGTTTTTGGTGACTGAGCAAGGATTTGCTGATTTGCGTGGTAAGTCGCCGCGACAACGCGCCAAGCTTATTATCGATAACTGTGCGCACCCAGACTATCGCCCAATGCTACAAGATTACTATGACCGTGCTGCTAAGGCCAGTGGCTTACAAACACCGCATCTCTTAAATGAAGCATTGTCATGGCATCAGCGCTTTGTTGAGACTGGCGATATGCGTATCAACAAAATGCGTTTAGCGGTATAAGCGATTCGTAGTATTAAAAACTAGTAATATGCTAGTCATAAAAAGTAATAACGCCTCTTATCTGTCATCAGGTAGGAGGCGTTTTCTTATATCTAAAAATAGCTTCTAAACCGTTATAGTCAGTTCACAATAAAAGAGATACGCTTAAAATAGCGTTCTGCTGGTATAAATTTTCCTCGCTTGCTGTGCGCTTTACACTCCAGAGGCTTCAAAAAATGTATTCCAGCAGCGCTATGCTGTTTTTGAGAGGTGTTTTTTACTTATTAAAACTGGTTTTTAGGCTCCTATTCTTCAAGCTCCTATGTTTCAAAGTCAGCCAGCATCTTGGTGATGCGCTCATCTTTTTCGCGCCATATATGCTCAACCCATTCAAACATTCTGGCTTTGACGGCATCATCATCTTGATAACCACCATTTTGAACAGCTACAGATAAACCATCTGGTATGTCGATATAGCGGACATCGACGCCCAAGCGCTTGATATTGCCTTTCCACAAGTCACTATAGTTTGGTACGCCATCAGGATAGACAATCGTCATATCCAATATACCGTCTACTTCGGCACCCAAGGCATTGATAGCCAGCGCCAAACCGCCCGCTCTTGGCTTAAGCAGGTGCGTGTAGGGCGACTGCTGTCTCTCATGCTTAACAGGCGTAAAGCGCGTTCCTTCTAGATAATTGAGCAAGGTAAAGGGCTTGTCTTTAAGTAGCGCGCAGGCACGTTGTGCTTCTTTGAGGTCTTGACCTTTTAAGGCAGGGTTCTTTGCGATATCCGCTTTAGAATGCCGGCGCATCATGGGGAAATCTAAAAAATAAAAGGTTTGACCGACGATAGGAATGTATAACAATTCAAACTTAGTAAAAAACCGCGTCAAAGGCAGGCGATCTTGGCTAATATACTGAACAATACTGGTATCAACCCAAGATTGGTGATTGCTAATCAGTAGGTATTTTCCGTCTATATATACATCATCAGGTAAGCTGATGCGCCAGTCTTTTTGTGGTAACACCATGTCGATCACAGCGTTATTACTATTAATCCAATGATTGGCGATTTTGATCACCGCCTTGTCGGCGATGGCGGCGCCAGTAATCATTTTGGTCGCACCCATAAGCCACACGGGGATGCTGCCAGCGAAGCTATTCCCTGCGATGACGCCCGTCGCCGTCGCTAGCGATACTGCTTTGGCAAGTTTGGGCGTGCGGTCGTGCATTTTTTGAAAAACGGATGCCAAGCGCATATCAAATCCTTTCTATTTGTCTATTGTTGGTTATTATAAGCATCATGGCATAATTTTAGCAGATATACATACTTGTGCAGCGCTGGCGGTGTGACTGGCTGTTACAAATAATGAATATAGCAGCAGAGAGTGAATGAGAGCGCATTGTAGGTGCATTTCAACTGCTATCATAATCGAGTGTTTGAGTTATCGTAAGAAGTAAAAATTCATTTTGAGTGAAATACTATTTTGGAGCGCAACTATGGAGATCATAGGAATTGTTTTATTTATTATCGGTGTCATCATCTCTTTTATCTACGGGATTAAGCTGATTATTATTGCCTTTCAAGAGTCCATACTTTGGGGTCTGCTATATTTGTTTCTTCCATTTGCCAACTTATATTTTATTATTACGCGCTGGGAAAAGTGCAAAGCGTCCGTTTTTAAGATACTGATGTCAATTCCGTTTTTAGTGATAGGCGCTATGCTTGGTTCAATGCAATAAAATGTTAGAAGTAACGCCCTATTTATAAATCCTCAACCATGCCCCATATAGAAGAGAAGCATTTAAAAACCAATTATTTAAAAGAAATAAAAGACAACTATGATTTTTATCAGTAATACCATCAGCTTAAGCGATAGTGAAGTCGAGATTAGCGCCATCCGCGCGCAAGGGGCAGGCGGGCAAAACGTCAATAAAGTCTCCTCCGCTATTCATCTACGCTTCGATATCAATGCCTCAAGTCTGAATGACACCCAAAAACAGCGTTTATTAGATAGCAAAGACAGTCGTATCACTAAAGAGGGGATATTCGTCCTCAAAGCTCAGCAACACCGTACCCAAGAGCGCAACAAGATTGACGCGTTTGAACGTCTTAAAGCCTTCATCTTTCAATCTACCCAAGTCGCTAAAGCTCGCAGACCAACCAAGCCGAGTAGAAATGCTAAGCGTAAACGCGTCGATCAAAAGACGCAGCGCGGCAAAACCAAGGCATTGCGCGGTAAGGTTGATT
This sequence comes from Psychrobacter sp. 1Y4, assembly GCF_051847555.1. Classification (NCBI taxonomy): domain Bacteria; kingdom Pseudomonadati; phylum Pseudomonadota; class Gammaproteobacteria; order Moraxellales; family Moraxellaceae; genus Psychrobacter; species Psychrobacter sp. 1Y4. Next base: position 77,991 of record NZ_JBPYDE010000013.1, read on the forward strand.
ATTAAGCGGGCTATTATAGTTAGTATTAAATAAAAAAGTTACAACGACTAAAAAGTGCTACTGGTATAAATTTTTAAGTCGCTTAGCCATATTAAATCGAATTTGGACACTATCCTATGCTAATTAATGCAGATTTTTCATCTCGAGCTGAGCTAACGGCTGAAGAGCATCAATGGATTAAATCACCGCAGAATGGTGTCGAGCGCGTCATGCTTGACCGCGTAGGCGCGGAGAAGGCGCGGGCGACTAGCCTTGTGCGTTATGCGCCTAATTCGCATTTTCCGCATCATCAACATCCGGGCGGCGAGGAGATTTTGGTATTGTCAGGTACTTTTTCTGCCGATGATAAGCACTATCCCACTGGCTGGTATTTACGCAATCCGCCAGCATCAGGCCATACGCCTTATAGCGATGAAGGGGCGGTGATCTTTGTAAAGCTGCGACAGATGTCACCATCTGAAGAGCGCCATGTCGCTATCGACACGCACGATAGTACAAACTGGCAATGGATCGGCAATCGTGAGGTGTGTGCTTTATTTTTGAACGATAGTGAACAGGTGAGCTTGCAGCGGCTGAGCGCAGATGATGCATTGTTTACACAAGACCTCATGACTCAAGCGATTGAGGGTGGTGCAGAGCTGTTAGTGGACGAAGGTACGCTGCTAGAAGGTGATAAGACGTATAAACAAGGTAGCTGGCTACGCTTGCCCGCAGGTGCGCAGCCACAGATAAAAGCAAGTACAGAAGGAGCTACGGTCTATGTTAAGACTGGACATCTTGCTCACGTCATTGGCGCAGATATCGAAGGTTTAGACGTTTAATGAGCTAAAGCATGTTATCCATAATTTAAGATGTTAAGCGCTTTTAATGAAAAATAAAAAGAAAACTTCTATGCAAAAATTAGATATAACAAATGTACCTGTAGCAATTATCGGTGGTGGTTTGAGTGGTCTATATGCGGCTTATTTATTAGAGCAAAAAGGCATTGATTATATATTGTTAGAAGCGCGTGATAGTTTGGGCGGTCGCATTCTCGCTAGTAAGCTTTTAAAAGATTCGGCCTTAGAGCGACCGACTTCACAACATCTTGGCTCTGATAGTGTACAAGAGGTAGATAGCTTTGATTTAGGACCTTCTTGGTTTTGGCCTGATTATCAGTCGCAGTTGAGCGATCTGGTCAATGAACTACAGCTGGAGACTTTTGCACAGTTTGAAGAGGGCGATATGATGGTTGAGCACGCTCCTAACGAGCCTGCTGTTCGTATGCAAGGCTATAAAAGCTCGCCACCTTCAATGCGTCTAGTCGGTGGTATGGCCGCATTGATTGATGCTTTATATCGTCGTCTTGATTCCTCACGTGTTTTTAATAGTCAAATTGTACGTCGGTTGCATAAAGCAGATGAGCACATAGAGATAACCAGCGAAGACACGTCTGGGCAATTCACGACTTGGCGAGCGCAGCATGTATTGCTGGCGCTACCGCCTCGTTTGGTGGAAGACAGTATAACGTTTGAGCCAGCTTTACCGTCCGATATGATAACGCAATGGCGCAACACAGCGACTTGGATGGCGCCTCATGCCAAGTATTTTGCCGTTTACGATACGGCTTTTTGGCGCAAGCACGGTCTCTCGGGAGCCGCGCGTAGCTCGCAAGGGCCAATGGTTGAGATTCATGATGCCTCTAGCATGGGTGGCAGGGGTGCGTTGTTTGGCTTTATAGGAGTACCTGCCTCCGTACGCCAAAGCGTCTCTGAAGATGTGTTAAAAGCACATTGCCGTGCGCAATTGGTACGTCTATTTGGCGAGCAGGCAGACACGCCCAAAGCTGAGTATCTGAAAGACTGGTCACAAGATAAATTCACCGCAACGACTGCCGACGCAAGTAGTGATGGTCAGCATGCGGTGGCACCTGTTTCTAAGGCAATATCAGGTGTATGGAGTGATTGCCTAACGGGGATAGGCAGTGAATGGTCGCCACAGTTTTCTGGTTATATTGCTGGTGCTATTGAAGCGGCAAGCCTTGCGGTACAAAACTTGCCTGAAAAGATGTAGTTTTTAATTTTATTAATAGTATTGTTATTAAGTAGCGTTCTTCTAAATGGTGAAGCTATTAAGGTCCCGTCCATACTGCATGGCGCTTTTCGATAAAGGCATCAATGCCCTCGCTCACATCGTCTGCCATCATATTGCAGGTCATCACTTGTCCGGCATATTCATAAGCATCCGCTAAATCCATGTCCAACTGTTTATAGAACATATCTTTGCCCGTTTTGACCGCGACAGAGGATTTGGCAGTAATGGCATCGATTAAAGATTGCAGCGTTGCATCCAACTGATCCGCTGGCGCGACACGATTAATGAGTCCTTGCTGCAAGGCCGTATGGGCATCGATAAACTCACCCGTGATTAGCATCTCAAAGGCCTGCTTGCGAGACAAGTTGCGGCTGACGGCAACGGCAGGGGTTGAACAAAACAGTCCGACATTTATCCCAGAAGTCGCAAACTTAGCGTCATTAGAGGCCACCGCTAAGTCGCAGGCTGCCACCAGTTGACAGCCTGCGGCGGTAGCAATGCCTTGTACTTTGGCAATTACAACTTGCGGCATTTGATTGACGGTCAACATCATCTGACTACACTGCTTAAATAATGCACTGTGGAATGCTTCATCTGAGTGTGCGCGCATCTCTTTTAGGTTGTGACCTGCACAAAACGCTTTGCCATTCGCGGCAATGACGACCACGCGAATACTACTATCTTGAGCGATGCCGTCCAGCTCTGCTTGCATGGCGGATAACATATCGACTGATAGCGCATTGAATTGCTTAGGACGGTTTAAAGTAAGAGTGACGACGCCGCTTGCATCTTTGCTATCGTCTCTGATAACTAATGGCTCGCTGGTGGGGGCGTCTGTATTTGTAGTATTCATTTATCATCCTTGATAATTGGTGTTCATTCACTCAAATGATAGCATGGCGTGCAAGTTATACAATAGAGTGCTGATATTGAAATTGCACATATGAAAATAGCGCATTCATAATATGAGTGCGCTATTCGTATCTTTATTAAGAATAAATCGACATGTAGAGATAAGTCCGATTTTTTTAACTTTCATAACGAAGCGTTATTTTACTCTTAAGCGCTATACCTAATACGCGCCTTCGCTATAAATAAGCTCATAGCTGTGGCTGTATATTTCAACGATATTGCCGAACGGGTCTTCCATATAAATCATACGGTAAGGTTTTTCGCCGGGATAGTAATAACGCGGTTTTTCCATACGCTTTTTACCGCCAGCAGCGACAATGCGTTCAGCGAGCTCTTCCACGTTTGGATCTTGCACGCAGAAGTGAAAAATACCTGTCTTCCAGTATTCAAAGTTGTTTTCAGGGTTTTCTTGATTTTTGAATTGAAAGATTTCAACGCCGATACGGTCACCGGTAGAGAGATGAGCAATACGGAAACTGCCCCAGCCTGAGCTAAAGACTTCCGTACACATCTCACCAATCGGGCTGTCATCTTCAATGATTTCAGTCGGTTCCATGATGGTGTACCAACCCATCACCTCGGTATAGAATTTTACCGCTGCTTCTAAGTCAGGGACGGAAAGGCCAATGTGTGAAAAGCTTCTTGGGTAAACGTTATTCATCATTCATACTCCTGTTTTGATATGGGAGTAGTTTACAAAGCTATATCCATTACGTAAAATTATCCTTTATTATAAAGTTAAGTATATATCGTAATGATGAATATCACATGGCTACGTACGTTCTGTACCCTTGTTGAAGTGGGGCATTTTACCCGCACTGCCGAGCGCCTACATATGACCCAGTCAGGTGTCAGCCAGCACATACGTAAGCTTGAAAGTCAGTTAGATGTCGACTTGCTCATCCGTCAAGGGAAGCAGTTTTCATTGACGGATGCCGGCGAGGAGCTGTATAGGGAGGCGGGTGATATCTTGCAGCGCTTAACAAATCTAGAACAGCGTATCGGTGATGACCCCGCCTATGCAGGGCTAGTGAGACTCATGTCTCCTGGCAGCGTGGGCTTAAAGTTATATCCAAAGCTTTTGATCTTACAGCAACAGTATCCACAGTTGGTGATTGACTATCGCTTTGCGCCAAATAGCGATATAGAGCGAGCGCTTGCGAATCATGACATTGATATTGGGTTTATGACGGAGATCTCAGATGACGAGGGAATAAGTTGCCAGTCAATAGCTCAAGAAGCGCTCATACTAGTGACGCCTGTGATGACTAATGAGCTAAGCTGGGAGACACTCATAGCGCTTGGGTTTATCGATCATCCTGACGGTACTCATCATGCCAGCATGCTGCTGAGTGCCAATTATATCAAGTTCCAGCATATTAATGACTTTAAGAAAAAGGGCTTTTCTAATCAAATTGGTTTGATTTTAGAGCCTGTTAGTAGGGGGCTTGGCTTTACCGTATTGCCAGCACACGCGGTTGCAGCATATCCAAACCCTGAGCTTATTAGCAGCCATCGTTTGCCCGTGCCAATGAGTGAAACACTATATCTTGCCGTACGGTGCCAGCAAGCCCTACCTAATAGAATGCAAACCGTCATTAACGAGGTAAAAAAGTGGTTGTAAAATTATAAAAAATAGCGATATTTAGATTTGATGTCGGTCAATCAATTAACTTGTAGGCTGTTTTTATTTCATACTTTGCCCCAACTTCATAGTCGCGCCAACATTAACCGCGGTAGTCTCAATACTTTTATAAGCTTTGCTTAGCACCTTATCGAGGGTGTCCAGCTTTTGAATGCTAGGCATGACGACGTCAAACCCAGTGGTCTGAGCTGGCGCAAGGCCGTCAACGCTACCGCAAATAGCGATCACAGGCTTGTGGCTGGCTTTTGCCAGTTGGCTGATACCGCCAGCGACTTTACCCATTAAAGTTTGTGCATCAAGCTTGCCTTCACCAGTGATGACCAGATCTGCATTAGCAATATGCTCTTCTAGGCTGACAGCCTCAGCGACGGTATCAAACCCTGATTTAAGATTAGCGCCGCAAAAGGTCATTAAGGCAAAGCCAAGACCACCTGCTGCCCCTGCGCCTGCGATATTTTGGTAATCCTGATAGCCGTGCTGTCCAGATACCATTGCAAAGTGACTCAAGGCTTTATCTAATAGTGCGACTTGCTCTGGATTGGCGCCTTTTTGTGGTCCAAAGATAGCACTAGCTCCTGATGATCCGCATAATGGATTGGTGACATCGCAGGCCACTTCAAAGACGGTATCTTGCAGCTTTGGATGAAGCTCTGCACCGTCTATCTGCTTTAAGTTGGCCAGTTCGCTACCGCCTTGCGCCAAACGCTTGCCATCAAGGTTATAGAAATTCATTCCTAAGGCCGTTAACATACCAAGACCGGCATCGTTGGTGGCACTACCGCCCAGACCGATAATGATGCGTTTGACGCCCTCACTCAAAGCATCCGCAATAAGTTCGCCAACTCCGTAGCTGCTGGTAATGAGCGGATTGCGCTCATCCGTCTTCAATAGATGTAGACCGCAGGCGTGAGCGATTTCAATCACAGCTGTCTTGTTTTCTAATAACAGATAATTGGCAGTAATTGGTCGCATTAATGGATCGTTCACAACCACGTTTTTCCAGCGCCCGCCCAACACATATGACAACACCGCAGAGGTGCCTTCGCCGCCATCTGCCATGGGCAATAATGTATAGTCTGCATCAGGAAAAACCTGACTAAACCCAGATTGGATAGCGCGACAAACTTCTAGCGCTTCTAAGCTTTCTTTAAACGAATCAGGGGCGATTAAAATTTTCATGAAGCTCTCTTGGAATATCTAAGTAAAAATAAAGTGGGTAAGCAAGTTTCTTTTATAAACGCTATTCTCTAGCAATTTATTTAATAAAATTAGTTAAATAAATACCAAAGTTAATAACCAGATAAACAATATGCTGGTAATACCTTGAATACCGGTAGCCATTGAATGAGCTTTATAAGCTTGTGCTACACTCATGCGGCTAAACTGGCTAACAATCCAAAAGAAGCTGTCATTAGCGTGCGAGATGGTCATCGCGCCCGCACCAATTGCCATCACACAAAACACCCGTCCAAGCTCACTGTCGAGACCAATTTGACCCAATAACGGTGCAACCATCGCTGAGGTGGTGACCAATGCGACGGTGGTTGAGCCTTGAGCAGTTTTTAGCGCAGCAGACACAATAAATGGCATAAAAATACCGAGACCTAACGCGGATAAAGTAGTACCTAAATAATCGCCTATTGGAGTGACTTTTAGCATCGCACCAAATGCACCGCCAGCCCCAGTAATCAAAAGGATTGGCGCTGCTACGACTAGACCTTGAGAGATAGCATCGCTAACTTGTTGTGTCTTCTCTTTACCATTTATTAATAAAAATGATAAAAACAGACCGATAAGCAGCGCAGTAAGTGGATTACCAATAAATATGAGTATGTCAGCCAATAAGCCTTCGCCTAAAGGGGCGGTAGGGAAGTTGGCAAAAGAGGATAAGCATATTAAAACGATAGGAACAATAATAGGCAAAAAAGCCTTGGTTGCAGAAGGCATACTATTATAGTCTTCACGAGATTTCATGTTGGCTGGCACAGTGGCTGCTGGTGCGTTTTCGGCATCTATATTGTCTGGTTCGACATTAAGGAAACGGTTTGACCACAACCAGCCCGCCAATACAGCGACGGCTGTGACGACAACACCAACCATAATGACCAAACCTAAATTTGACTCTAAGCCCAAGTTTCCAGCTGCAGCAATGGGTCCTGGGGTCGGCGGCACAAAGGTATGGGTGGCATATAGGCCAGTTGCTAAAGCAATACTCATGGCCACGCTTGATACTTTTAAGCGCTCGGCTAAAGATTCTTTTAACGAGTTTAGAATGATAAATCCTGAATCGCAGAATACAGGAATTGAGACGACGGCGCCGACAATAGACATGGTCAGCGTAGGAAAACGTGGCCCTAAAAAGTTAATAACCGTTTCGGCCATTACAATTGCTGCGCCTGTCTTTTCAAGAATTAAACCGATAATAGTACCAAATACAATCACCAGACCAATGTAACCTAAGATGCCTCCAAAGCCATCAGAGATAGTCTTAGCAACGGTATCAAGGGGCACTTGGTAAAATAGCGCTACCAAAAATGCCGATAGTATCAATACTAAAAAAGGATGCCATTTTAATTTTGCGGTGGCAAAAATAATAAAAAGAATGGTTAATACAAGCCAAAATACAATCATCGTAACCTCTATGGGGCTGTAGTATTTGTTATTTTAAGACGTGTTTCTTAAGAAATGTTCAAGACATCATTCTATAGCAAATGTTATAAGCTAGATAAGAGAGTTTGTTTAATGATTTGTTTAAGGCTAGCGTTTTTAATAATTTAAATGGCTACTTGGTATATTTGTTAGAAAATAAGATAGGTAGCTCAAGAAAATAAGCATAATCTGCTACCATAGTCTCCTGTTTTATTTATAACTTTAGGATGACTGCTTTGACCACCTTTACCGCGCCAACCATTGCCAATATAGAAAATAATGAGCTACGTCAGCAGCTGCAACAGATCATAGACTCAAAAACCAAACCACTTGGCGCACTGGGTCGCTTAGAGACACTGGCACTGCAATTGGGCATGATTCAAGGGACAACAACCCCGCATATTAATCAGCCACAGATTCGAGTGTTTGCTGCTGACCATGGCTTAACCAAGCATGGCACCTCAGCCTATCCAAGTGCCGTCACTGCGCAAATGGTTTATAACTTCTTGCAGGGCGGCGCTGCTATCAATGTCTTGGCGCGTCAGCATAATATCGAGCTAAAAGTCGTCGATGCTGGGGTCGATGCAGACTTTGCCAATTCTCCTTTTAAAGACCATCCGCAACTGCTCGATTATAAGGTCCGCCGTGGTAGCCGAGACGCGCTCACAGAACCCGCCATGACAGAAGAGGAGTGCTTAGCTGCACTAGAAAACGGTATGAAAGTGGTTAAAGGCTTGGCGGGTAATTTGCTCATCGTTGGTGAAATGGGCATTGGCAATACTTCAGCGGCGAGTCTTTTGCTGGCGAGATTGGGTGATGTACCGATCGCTGATTGTATCGGTCGTGGTACCGGTCTCGATGATGGAGGTCTACAACATAAGACGGATATTTTAACGCAAGTATTGGCGCGTCATAATGAAGCACAGTCTCCGTTAGATGCGCTCGCGGCATTAGGCGGGCTTGAGATAGCCATGATGGCAGGTGCGCTGATTCAGGCCGCTAGCGAACGGCGTATTCTATTAATCGATGGCTTTATTGCCAGTAGCGCGTTATTGGCTGCGGAGCGCCTATCACCCGGTGTCGCTCAATACGCCATATTCGCCCATCATTCAGTCGAGCCAGGGCATGCGCATTTATTAAAATTACTTAACGCTGAGCCATTACTCGATATGGGTATGCGCTTGGGCGAGGGTAGCGGGGCAGCGCTTGCTTACCCACTACTGCAGTCCGCTTGCGCCATCATTAATGAGATGGCAAGCTTTAGTGATGCTGGAATTAGTGAGCAAAATAAATAATGTCACAGCCATTAAAGCAGGAATCAAAACAGGCGTTAAATCAGCCAGAGCCGTTACAGCAGTCTTCGCCTAAAAGCGTTGGTCAATTCATAAAGCATGAATGGATATTGTTACTGGTCGCCATGCAGTTTTTAACGCGATTGCCCGTGCCGCCATTCAAAAATTATAATCCGCAGTGGTTACACCAAAGCAGCCGTCATTTTCCCGCCGTTGGTTTGCTGGTTGGGCTACTTTGCGCTGGCGTGTTTTGGCTTGCCAGTGTGCTATTTACGCCCTTAGTTGCTGCGGTGCTAAGTACGGTATGCGGGATTAAGCTCACGGGCGCTTTTCACGAAGACGGTCTTGCCGATAGCTGTGATGGTTTGGGCGGCGGTCTGACACGTGAGCGCACGCTGACTATCATGAAAGACTCGCGCTTGGGTACATATGGCGTGTTAGGTCTGGTCTCTGCGCTATTGCTAAAGATTTCCTTGTTAGCCACCATGCCGTTATCGGTGGCTATCGTCGCGCTGATTATTGGGCATACCGCGTCGCGTTTGCTATGTATTAGCCTGCTTGCTCTGCTACCGTATGGCGGTGAGATAGAACATGCTAAAGCCAAACCTATGGCGCAGCAGTTGACAGCGTTACAAGGATTGTTCAGTAGTGGTTGGTTGCTCGTGGCAGGAGTTTTAGTAATGGTTATATTTCCTAATGCCATACAGCAGATTAGCATCGGTCAGTGGTTATTGGCTTTGGTGTTGGCTTTAGTTGCCACTGATTATATGCGGCGCTTATTACGTAGGCGTCTGGATGGCTATACTGGTGATGGTTTAGGGGCGACACAACAGCTGAGTGAAGTTGCCATTTATGCAGGTTTGGCAGCGACTATACCTTTTTTATAATTCAAAAGAAATCTAAAGTATATAATCAGTCCTAAATAAAATAAGTGCAAGTATCATAACGCGCTACTGGGTAAATTTTCCTTGCTTGCTGTACCTACGCAGACAGATGCTACGAAAAATTTATCCCAGTAGCATTGTGTGCGTTTTATAGCGGATTGGCTACAAAAAAGAAGGCTAATCAATCAATGACTCTTTATATTTGGCGTCATCCTAAACCCATTGCTGCTGAGGGTATCTGTATTGGGCAAACAGATGTAGGAGTAGATAGGCGTAAATTAAAACGCCTTGCCAATCAAATCGAGCGCTTTACCCGTGTTCATCAATTACCTAAAGTGATTTGGGTCAGCCCATTACAACGCTCACTAAAAGTCGGGCAGATACTGGTGCAACGTGGCTTTCAATGTCGAGTCGCGCCTGAGCTTGCTGAGATTGATTTTGGCGAATGGGACGGTCGCCCTTGGGAGCAAATCGCTAAGCGAGAGATTGATGATTGGTGCAATAACTTTGCGCACTTCGCGCCCGATAATGGCGAAAGTTTGCAGCAGCTATTTGACCGTGTTAAAGGGTGGTTGAATAAAGTCTCGACTGAATCCGATCACACCCCAATACTAGCTGTTAGTCATGCGGGCTGGATTAATGCTGCTAAGATGATAGATGCTGGGCAGGAGGTACCGAAGGTAGCGGTTGATTGGCCATCTTCAGTTGCTTATAGGGAGTGTAGTAGTTTGGAGCTTTCAGGAATATAGCTATCGCTCATTTATGTCTAAACGGCATTACCAATAATCCCCATAGCGAGGCGTTTCGTTTGGGTGAGGGATATTCTTTTAACCCAATATCTAGCTCATTATCAGGCTTCTGCGCTTGACCCTTATAACTACCAAAGATCCAATCCCACCAAATGACACTAAAGCCATAGTTTGAATTGGTCTCGCTGCCGCGCTGGCTATGGTGAATACGATGCAAGATTTGGGTCATCAATACGAGGCGTGCAGGTTTTTCAATGGCAGGTGGCAGACGAATATTGGCATGATTAAACATTGCCAAGCCATTTAGCGCAATCTCAAATATCAGCACTGCAATGGCAGGAACGCCCAATAAGCTGACGGCAACGAGCTTCACTAAAATGCTTAAGACAATCTCAATGGGATGAAACCTTAAGCCTGTGCTAGCGTCGATATGCGCATCAGCATGATGGACTTTATGCAAACGCCAAAGAATAGGTACGCGATGAAATAATCGGTGCTGCCAGTAAATAATAATGTCGAGCAATATTAAGCTTAATACGATAACTAGGACGCTTGGCAAATCGATAATATTAAACAGACCAATTCCATGCTGCTGATTATAAAGCGCCACAGCCGTTAGACCGATAGGCACCGCTAGACGAGCAATAACGGATGACGCAAACACCAAGCCAAAGTTAGCAAACCAGCGTTTATGGCTTTTAATGGGTGCGGTGCGTGCAGGCATGCGCCACTCAATCAGCATCATGATGACTAAAATGCTTAAAAAGAACCCAAGTCGCCACCATACTTCATTAGTCATTGCTTACCTCTTGATTGGTACAAACTGCATATTTTTAATGGGCATTTACTTCTAGTTGTTTGAGGGTATGGTAGCCACCATGGATACGGGTAAAAATCGTAATGGCGCAGGCAGTTGCAAAAATGCCAGCGAGTAATATAAAGTGCTGCGGCCAAATGCAAAAGGCAACAAACAGCGCGATGGTTTCGGTGCCTTCCGTCAAGCCGTTTAAATAATAAAAGCTTTTATATTTAAACTGTGGTTTATCCAGTTTAAACTTTTCTGCAGCGATGGCAAATGCTAAAAAGCTGGAGCCTGTACCAATAAAAGCGGCGAGTAATAAAGCGCCTGCAATGGCGTTTTGTTCAGGATTTGCCAAGATAAAGCCTAGCGGAACTGCTGCATAAAATAAAAAGTCGAGCGTAATGTCTAAGTAGCCGCCTGCGCTTGAGCTTTGCTGTGCATGACGAGCTAGCGCGCCATCAAGACCATCAAAAATACGATTCAATACAATCGCTGCAAGTGCGCCATACCACAATTCAAACGCCAGCAGTGGTAAGGCTAACATGCCGATTAAAAAGCCCGCCACCGTGAGTTGATCAGCCGTGATACCGCGTTTGTGCAATACAACGACCACAGGGGCTAGCATCGGCTTAATCATGGGCGTGAGAAATTTGTCTAGCATGCGCTTGCCTTTTATATTTCGCTTCAATGTTTAAGGTTATAATTCTAAGACTACAGGTTTAGAGCTACAGGTCTAAATGAATGACTTTACCCTTTGCGGCCTCAGCATCGCTACGATCGTGCGTGACCATAATGGCGGGGAGTTTATGGGTGCGGATTTGCTCAAATACCAGTTGGCGCGTGTCTACTCGCAGCTGGGTATCGAGCTTGCTAAAAGGCTCATCAAGCAGTATCGCTTTTGGCTCGCTCAATAGTGTTCTAAGTAGCGCCACTCGTGCTTGTTGTCCGCCCGATAAATTATCGGGATGGCGATCTCCCATGCCTGCTAGCCCCACTTGTGCCAGCGCTTGTGCTATTTTTTCACGGCGCTGTTTTTTATTGCCCACTTTATTGCCTTTAGGCATCGCAAAAGCAATATTACCTGCGACCGATAAATGAGAAAACAGTAGAGCATCTTGATACAGTACCCCAATATGCCGTAGATGCGTCGGCAAATGACTTACGTTTTCATCATTTAACCAGACATCACCAGTAGCGGCGAAATTATTCGGTAAGGTACCTGTTAACCAGTTCAATAAGCTCGATTTACCACTGCCAGATGGGCCCATGACGGTCAGTATCTCACCACCAGTAATTTGCTCATTTAGGCTGAGTAATAGCTCGTCTTGTCGATATAACTGTAAGTCTTTTATCTGTAAAGAGGATTGCATCAAGGGCCCTTTTTTGTGTTTTTAACGACTGAGTTTTTAACGTCTGGATTTCTAACGAGTGCCACTTTTAAAGAAATACTTCGGCAATACCCACGCCAATATAAAGCCAATTAACGGCAGTGCCATTTGGATGATGGCATACACCGCACTGGTGCGCCTACTGGCACCATTGGCGAGAGTCACCGCTTCGGTGGTGATGGTGGCGATACGTCCGCCGCCTGCGAGTAGCGTCGGCAGATACTGACCAAAGCTAATGGCCAAACCAAGGGCGATAGCAATCAAAATCGGTGCAAACAGCTGGGGCAATTTGACCTGCAAAAATACTTTAGCAGGAGTTGCACCAAGGCTCGCGGCTACATGAGCAAAACGCGGGTCTAGACGCCTGTAGCTGCTGGCAAGTGATAAAAACACATAAGGCAGCACAAAGAGCAGATGGGTGAACGCCACATTAAAAAATGCCGTTTGATTATTCACCAACTGCTGTAGCCACACCAAACCAAATAAAAAGGCAATGCTGGGCACTAATAGCGGCAAATAGATAATGAAACTGGTAAATCTTGAAAGTGGCTTTTTACTTAATTGCTCGGCTTCTAAACATAATAAAGTCAGCACAATGGCAAATACCGTACTCACGATACCGATCGTAACGGTATTAAATAATGGCGTACCCATTTGCATAAAGGCACTTTGAAAATGTAATAACACAAGCTGCTCTGGCAATACGGCGGGAAAGCGCCAAAAACCAGCCACAGACCACATGACCAGTCCAATGAGCGCCAGCAAAATAAAGCCAATCACTACAGTGGTAAGCGTGGCGGCGATTTTTTGCCAGAGTGCATCGGCATAGTGGCGCTTGCCATTGAGCAACGTGCCATTAAAGCAAGCTTTTATTGCTCTCTCACCACCGAGCCACAAGGCAATTAAGCCACCCGTCAACGCCAGCTGTAATAATGCGCCTGCCGAGGCTTTTATACGTAAGTTTAAATCCACATCGTTAAACCATTGCATGATGGTGACTGCTAGTGTTGGCGGCGTATTTGGACCGAGTATCAATGGCATTTCTACGCTGGCACTGGCATAAGCAAGGACGGCTAAGATAGGCAAACGTAAAAAAGGATAGAGAATTGGGAGGACAGCTTTAAAAAAGGAAGTGATGGGATAATAGCCGAGATTTAGTGCAACTTTATATTGTAGACGCAGCTTTTTACCAAGCTCTGGTTGTGCCAATGCGCCTAGTGCCATTAATAATAGAAACGGCAGCTCTTTCAACGTTAAACCCAAAATGATGCTGATGCCGTAAGGGTCATGTGGAAACATACCGCTTGGCGCCAACTCCCAGCCACTTAGAAGCGGTGAAATGAGGCGTGAAAACATACCAGAAGGCGCAATTAAAAAGCCAACCGCGATGGCTGCCGCTGCATGAGGAATGACCAAGATTGGACTCAGCAAACGCTCAATACGGGTCAACCAAACGCTATTAAAAAATGCCGCCAATACCATTAAAGATATGACAAAAGCGAGTAGCGTACTTATCAATCCAGTAGCGATGCTGAGCGCTACCATTTGGCTAAGACCGGGCGTCTGCCACAGATCGTTAAATCCTTGTAGACTAACGGTCGTTTTTTCAAGTGCGGGCACCCAGCTAAAGGCAGGCAACAGCACGCTGATCAAACCACCGAGTACGGGTAATATTAACAGTAGCAGTAAAAATTTCGGACTCAATGATACAATGCGCGTAAATAGGTCTGTTTTATAAGGATCTATCGTTCTAGTGCTTGCATCAGCCGTTTTATTATTAGAATCTTTACTCATGGGCTGACTCCATAACGCGCCTGCCAGCCTTGCATAATGGCATCAACCCAGCTTGGATGTGGTTCATTCACGGTCCGTTTTATCGCGTCAACCGGTAGGGCGCTCGGATGCGGTTTGCTAGTCTTAAATAGCGCTTGTTGCTCAGAGTCGAGCGTCGATTGGACAAGTACAGTTTTATCACCCCATACAGCAGGCATTTGCTTTTTAGCCTGTGCTTCTGGACTCAGCAAGAAGTTTGCCACCAGCTGCGCGGCTTGCGGATGGCTGGCATTATAGGGAATGGCCACAAAATGCGTGTTACTCAAGCTGCCATCGCTCATCGCATAGCTACGAATGCTCTGGGGTAAGTCATAACGCTGCACCGCCGCTGGCACTTCTGGCGCAGAAAAGCTAAAGGCTAAGCTAAGCTCGGTATCATCAACCAAGCGCCGCATGTGCGCGCCCGTTTGCACAAATTGCTCACCCTTACGCCATAGAGTTGGATGTAAATCATCTAAAAATTTCCATAAAGGGGCTAATACTATGTCTGTATTCTGCTCAGTGGCTGGCAGGTTGAGCTGTGGTTTGGTATTTTCGCCTATTTTAGCATCCTGTTGTTCGTGCAACATGACTAAAGCGTATTTTAAAAAGCTCATGCCTAAAAAGTCAGGCGGCTTTGGATAGCTAAAACGCCCGGGGTTTTGCGCCGTCCAATTGACCAGCTCATTTAAAGTGGTTGGTGGCTTGTCAGTTGATAAGCTGTCGTAATAAAAGGTCAGCGAGGCTTGTCCCCATGGTGCTTCCATACCATTGGTCGGTACACCAAAATCGAAGTTAACGGCAGGATTATTGTCTGGGTCGGTCAACGCAAAATTCGGTAGTTTGTTTGCCCATTGTTTACGTAATAATGAATTCTCACTCATGGTGGCAAAGTTGGCGCCATTTATCCAGATAAGATCCACGCTGCCTCCATCATTATTATTGGCGGACTTTTCCGCAAGTACGCGGCTGACAGCTTCACTCGTGTCGCTTAACTTGACATGAACCAAATTGATATTGTATTTATCATCGACTTGCTTGGCGGCCCACTGTAGATAAGCATTGATTTGCGGGTCACCGCCCCATGCATAAAAGTAAACGTCTTGGTTTTTACCTTGCGTCTCTATCTGCTGCCAATACGAGGATACTTCATTACTTACGGCAGTAGTAGATGAAGCGGTGTTGGCAGAGATGCTTGAAGAAATAACCGCACAAACGCTAAGCGCTACAGCATAGGCGCTATAGCGACTTAGGTTTTTTAGCGTTGGCAAAGCTGGTAAAGATTTAATAACGTACATTTATGTTCTCGTTATAACCCGTATTAAATGTCATTCAATCATAGATTCTGAAGCGTGCCGTTGGTACAAATTTTCTTCGCTTGCTGTGTGACTCCGTCACTCCAGAGGCTTCAAAAAATTTATCCCAGCAGCACTTATTTCTAAAAAAATCAATTGTCTAAAAGACGATGAAATTAATGAGTTGCAACAGCATCGAGTTTCACTGGAAGGCTAATTAACCTCGACGCCATGTATGGTATTTCTCAAGCCAGTTTAATACCGTTTCAGGCGCATGATTGCGTTTCCATTCACCAGCCGCGTATTTATTGCCCTCCGCCCACGTTGGATACATATGAATGGTGCCGAGTATTTTATTCAGTCCTAAACCATGTTTCATCGCCAGTATAAACTCCGGCATGATATCCCCAGCATGCGCAGCGACGATGGTCACGCCGAGTATTTTATCTTTACCTTTAGGGGTAATCACTTTGATGAAGCCATCGTTGACGCTTTCCGTCACTGCGCGATCTAAATCTTTAAAGTCGTAGCGGGTAATCTCAAAGTCGATGCCTTTCTCAACAGCCTCTTGTTCATTTAAGCCAACGCGCGCGACTTCTGGGTCTATAAAGGTCGTCCACGGAATCACGCGATAATCTACTTTAAACTTCTTTAGATGCCCAAATAGGCCGTTGACGGCGGCGTACCATGCCTGATGGGAGGCCACATGAGTAAATTGATAAGGACCGACGACATCACCTGCCGCGTAGATATTGGGATAGAGGGTCTCTAGATAGTCATCCGTCTCAATAGTACGCTCAGTTTCAACACCTAATGCTTCTAGGCCATAGCCTTCTAAGCGCGCACTACGTCCAACGGCACAAAGCAATTCGTCATATTCAATCGCGATTTCTGCCTCATTGTGTTTCACCACAATATATTTTTTGTCGTCACGTATCTCACAGCGTATCGCTTGATGCGAGGTTAAGACATTTACGCCACTCTCGACGAGTACTTTCTCCGCAAATTCAGAGACTTCCACGTCTTCTTTTTTCATAAGACGCGCGCCTCTTTCGATTTGGGTCACATTGGAGCCTAAGCGTGCAAAGGCTTGCGCCAGCTCAGAACCGATAGGCCCGCCGCCAAGTACGACCAGTTTTTTCGGCGCTTCTTCTAATTCGGTAAATTTATTCCATATGGTGTCACTGGTCACATAGCCGGTTTCTTCCAAACCCGGCAAGTCTGGGACAAATGGGCGTGCGCCAGTCGCAATAACGATGGAACGTGCGGTTAGTGTTTGCGTGCCGCCATCGTTTAGTGCAATCTCTACCGTCCATGGATCGATGAATTTGGCATAACCTTTTAACACTTCGACACCCAAGTCGGTATAGCGCTCGACGCTGTCGTTTGGCGCGATGTCAGCGATGACTTTATGGATACGGCTCATGACATTTTTGAATGAGAACTCTGGTGGCGTATTGTCTAAACCATAGCGCTCAGCATGGCGCATTTGTTCGGCGACTTTCGCGCTTTTAATCAGGGCTTTACTCGGTACACAGCCATAGTTTAAGCAGTCGCCACCCATCTCACCCGCTTCGATTAATGTCACTTTTGCTCGGACGGTCGCCGCGATATAGCTGGTGACTAGCCCGCCAGCACCAGCGCCAATTACGATCATATTACGGTCGAATTTTTTAGGTTTGCTATAGTTTTTATAGACGCGGCGTTTTTTTAGCATATTTAATATCCCTTTTGCTATTAATGGGAAGAAGCCTAATAACGCAAATGAGACAATTAAATTAAATGATAAAATCCCTGACAAACTGTCAATTTGCGCCAGTTGCGTACCGGCATTAACGAATACAAAGGTGCCCGCAAGCATACCAACTTGGCTTACCCAGTAGAATGTCCTCGCTTTAATTGCGGTGACGCCCATGAGTAAATTAATCAAAAAGAACGGAAATATCGGTACTAAGCGTAAGGTAAATAAGTAAAACCCGCCTTCTTTTTCAACGCCAGCATCAATAGCTGCTAAGCGCTCAGGAAAGCGCTGCTTAATCGTATCACGCAGTAAATAACGTGAGGTTAAAAACGCTAGTGTCGCACCAATACTGGAGGCAAATGAGGCCACCAATAAGCCTTGCCATAAGCCAAATAATGCCCCAGCCGCTAAGGTTAAAATAGCTGCACCAGGTAAGGATAAGGCGGTGACGACGACATAAAGTAAAAAGAAACCGCCAATAATCAACAGCGGTGATTGCGCTTTATAGTCGTTAAATTGCGCCATCGACCCTTTTAAGCCGTCAAGCGTCAATAATTGATTTAGGTCAAAGTAGAAAAAGCTTGCCGCTAATATCAATATTAACAGTATCAAAAATATTCTTTTAATCATGAAATGTCCGGCTAAATAGTGGGGCAAAGGTTAAAGATACAATGGTTTTTTCGGTTAAGCATCTGCATCGTCTTAAGAGTAGCAGCCATTACATTGAATGGTTTGAACGGCCTATTGGTTTATTAACCACAAAACAGCCAACTTATCATTCTTAACAGTATATAGCCTGTGTTCTGCTAACTAGTATTTATATTACCATTATCAAAATGAGGACATGCTTTAGTCTAATAATAGGCACGATCTAATAAACTCTACTGAATAAGCTCTATTTAGTAGGTACTTTATGAGTTTGCGTTAAAAAGGTTTTTTTGCCTAACGTTAATGTGTCCCAATCTCGCATTAAAAATAACGCGACACAGGCAGCTAACATTGGCCACGCGGCAAAAAACAGTAGATTATCAAAAGGTTTGAGGTATAAGCCAAAGGTTGAGAAAGTCGAGATAGCATGGAGCAATAAGACGGCGCCATAAGTCCAAGTTTTAAATAAACCGACAGCAAATGTCAAAATAAGAACCAATTGAGCGATACCTATAGCGAGGAATATCGTCTCACTCATGGCCTCAAGACCATAAAATTTTGAGAAAACACCTGCAGCGTGTTCGGGATGAATAAGCTTGTCGAGCGTCCAAACTAAAAAAACAATGAAAATACCAAGTCGAAGCAATAATAATGAAAGTGGCAAATATTTTGGCATAACTTTTTGCATAAGTTTTCGCTTTTGAGAAATTTTGAAAGTGGGTTCAAACAATTAATGAATAAAATGAGTACTGATACTTTTCATCATCATAGAATAGACATAAGTAAAATATTTATCATATTGAGTGATTGCTCAAAAATGAATACAATATTGCTGCTAAACACTATAAAGAAACTTATTGTAGTTGTTCTTGAATGATTGTTCAAGTTTGTATTGTCTGGTACCTTACGGTTATAAGAATTCGTTACACTCTTTTACTACATTAGCAATGCTAGCTTAAAGGTGATTATTTTATATACACTCAACGTTATATATGATTAGCCTTTTGAGCTGCACAAATCGTAATGGGAAATATTTTTCCTAATTAATTTCAGCAAAACGCGATTTTAAATAGAAACGGGTAAAAGAGATAGACAAATAAAAAAGGCTGAGCCAATGCTCAACCTTTTTTTAAATCAGATATCTATAACACGATATCTAAAATACTGTGTTAGATAATTAACCTTTCAAAACTTCGACCATCGCATTGGCGACATAGTCGACGTTATCCACATTTAGACCAGCGACGCACATACGCGAATTGGAAACCATGTAAATACCAAACTTGGTTTTCATTTGCTCCACTTGCTCAGGCGTCAATCCTGTAAAGCTAAACATGCCGTTTTGATTAGTCAGGTAATCAAAGTTACGATCAGAAATTTTGGCCTCTAGTACCGACTTTAGCTTCATACGCATGGCTTTAATACGGTCACGCATGCCATAAACCTCACCGATCCATTGCTCGTGCAAGGCTTCGTCATTCATGATGATATCGACGACGCGTCCGCCATGTGATGGTGGGCTTGAGTAGATACGGCGTACTGTAGAAGTCAGCTGACCAAAGACACGCTCGGCTTCATCAGTAGTTGGGCAAACGACTGATAAGCCGCCGACACGCTCACCGTATAACGACAGGTTTTTGGAGAATGAGTTGCTGACAAACAGCGGTAGACCCATATCGACTGCCTTACGAATAGCATAAGCATCGCTGTCCATATCTTCGCCAAAACCTTGATAAGCGATATCCATGAATGGAATCAGCTCGCGCTCTTGAATGACGTTTAGCACTTGATCCCACTGCTCTTTGGTCAAATCCACGCCCGTTGGGTTGTGGCAGCAAGGATGAAGTAAAAGAACATCGTCTTTGTTTAACGTCTCAAAGAACGCAATCATCTCATCGAATTTGATGCCGCCAGTGGCTTTATCGTAGTAGGGGTATTTGCCAACTTCAACATCACTGCCCTCAAAGATAGCAATATGGTTGCCCCATGTTGGGTCGCTCACATAGCATTTAGATTGCGGGAACCATTCATGAATAAATTCAGCACCTACTTTTAATGCGCCAGAGCCGCCAATAGTAGCGATGGTAGCGACAAGACTGTCTTTTAATACTTGCGCATCTTTACCGAATAACAGTTCCTGACAACCTTTACGGTGACCTGGTAGCCCTGCCATTGGTAAATAAGGACGCGGAGAGACAGGGTCTGCAATGCGCTGTTCGGCAGTTTTTACACATTCAAGTACTGGCATTTTACCGTCTTCGTCGTAGTACACACCCACGCCCAAGTTTACTTTATCGGGATTGCTGTCTTTTGCAAACTTGTCCATCAGCCCCAAGATTGGATCACCCGCGTAGTAGTCGATACGTTCAAACATTTTTTTTCCTTACAAGAATAAAATAAAGCACAAGAATAGACACGAAGCCGCCAAAAAGCATAAACCAGATTGACAATTAACTCAACGATAGATTCAACCATATTGATTAATTAACTGATTAGATGAGCTATTTGATAATCTAAATATATTTTTAGCCAATTAAATGGCTAACAACCATTTAAAAATAGCGTCTACTTACGCTAGCTTCCTTTATAATCGTTAAAATGGCTTGCAAAATAAGTCTGCAAAAACTCTTTAAAAGCAATACTGGCAGGCGATAGCGCTCGCGATGAACGCTGATATATAAAGAACCTACGCACTTTAACAGGCTGTGCGAGTGGGCGCATTTGTAGGCCATTGGCACTTACCCAATCAATGACTTCTGGCATATAAGGCAAGCATAAAGTAATACCAAAGCCCTGACGCGTCATCTCAAGTGCAGTCGACATAAAGTTGACTTTATAGCGTGCTTGCTGAATATGAGAAGCAATGGTCTCATCCAGCTCGGCGGTCACTTGTTCAATAAAAGGCCCTTGTAAGGTAATAAGCGGAATATCTATCAAATCCTGCCAGATCACCTCGCTTTGCTTAGCCAGCGGATGATTATCTGGCATCACCACGCAAAATGGCAACTCATATAACAAATCGGCTCTGATGTCGTCTTCACTTTCCATGAAACCAAGCTCCGTACCAACGCCCAAATCGACTTCAATATCTTGAATATGTTGCAAAACGTTTTCTGCAGAGCAATCTATTAAAGACACGCTGATATCAGGATATTCTTTAGCAAACTGAGCGATAACCGCAGGCATAGAAGAAGCAGCAAATTGTGACACCGCTAGCCGGACTTGACCTTGCGCAAGACTCATCAGACTGCTCGCTTCGTTTTCAAACAATTGCATCTCATTAAGGACCCGCCGAGCTTGCGGCAGTAAATGTCTGCCTACGACCGACAAAGATAGCTGACGCGTGGTGCGATCAAACAACACGATGCCAAGACTGGTCTCCAACTCTTTGATCAATCCGCTCACAGCTGATTGGGTCAAATACATCTGATCACTAGCACGGGTAAAGCTGCCACTATCAGCGACTTTGATAAAAGCGGTCAATTGGCGAATACTGATATTCATAAGTAAACCTGATAAATAAATTAAAAAAAACAATTAGTCTTATAAATAAAGCTACTCTAAGATGGACACATCGTCAATACATTGCATTGATATATACAACTTTTATATGGATTTCATACCACCGATTAACGTTAAGGATGATTACAATGGCAGATTTATTTGAAAACCCAGTAGGCTTGCAAGGGTTTGATTTTGTCGAATTCGCCTCACCACAACCTGAAGCAGTAGAAGCGCTTTTTGAGCAGCTTGGTTTTACCCATGTCGCCAATCACCGATCTAAAGATGTCTCTTTATACCGTCAAGGTGACATCAATCTTATATTAAACCGTGAGCCAAGAAGCCAAGCCAGTTACTTTGTAGAAGAGCATGGGGCAGGAGCTTGTAGCATGGGTTTTCGCGTGAAAGACTCCAAAAAAGCTTACGAGCTGGCAATTAAAAATGGTGCCCAGCCAGTAGAGGTACCGACAGGGGTGATGGAGTTAAGACTTCCTGCTATCAAAGGTATCGGCGGCTCACTGATTTATCTGATTGATCGTTTTAAAGATGGTGAGTCTATCTATGACGTCGATTTTGAGTTCTTCCCAGATGTAGATAAGTATCCGGTTGGTCATGGCTTCAAGGTTATTGATCACCTGACCCATAACGTTTACCGTGGGCGCATGGCTTATTGGGCAAACTTTTATGAGCGCATCTTTAACTTCCGTGAAATCCGCTATTTCGATATTAAAGGCGAATATACTGGCCTGACCAGTAAAGCCATGACGGCGCCTGATGGCAAAATCCGCATTCCGTTAAACGAAGAATCAAAGCAGGGCGGCGGACAAATCGAAGAGTATCTAATGAGCTTCAATGGTGAGGGTATTCAGCATATTGCTTTAGCCAGTGATGACTTATTTGCCAGTATCGATAAACTAAAAACGGCGGGTATACCGCTTATGACCGCGCCAACGGCCGCCTATTATGAAATGCTGAGCGAGCGCTTACCGAACCATGGTGAAGACGTCTCTGAATTACAAACGCGCGGCATCTTACTCGATGGTACTACCGAGGGCGGCACACCGCGTCTGCTATTACAGATTTTCTCTGAAACTATCTTAGGTAGCCCAGTATTCTTTGAATTTATCCAACGTAAAGGCGACTATGATGAGGGCTTTGGTGAAGGTAACTTTAAAGCACTATTTGAATCGATAGAGCGCGATCAAGTGCGCCGCGGCGCTATCGGTCAGTCTGAGACAGAAACCGAAACAGAGTAAACTTATCCACCAAACAAACATGGCAAGGCAAAAGGCGATTTGTCTTGCCATCGTTCACGCTGTAGTATCGAACATATAGCGTTATTAAAGTACTGACACAAATAAAACGGATATACGGAAAAAGGAGCATCGGCATGGAACGCCAAAACAAACAACCCTATCTCTCGCATCAACCTGATGCCAATGGTCACATTCACTACAGTGATGATGAGCATGCCATGTGGCAAGCGCTGCTCGAGCGTCAAGCCAAACATACACCCAACCGCGCTTGCTCAGAATATCTAGAGGGACTTAAAAAGCTCAATCTACCGTCAGATCGTATCCCGCAATTGCACGATATCGATGAAGTGCTACAAGCGACGACAGGTTGGCAAACAGCCGCGGTGCCTGCTTTGATTAGCTTTGGTAAGTTCTTTAAACTTTTGGCCAATAAATCCTTCCCTGTTGCGACCTTTATCCGCCGCTTTGATGACATGGATTACATCGAAGAGCCGGATATCTTTCATGAGATTGTCGGACACTGTCCGCTACTGACTCATCCTGCTTTTGCTACCTTCAATGAAACTTATGGCAAGCTTGGTCTTAATGCCAGTAAAGAAGAAAGGCTATTTTTGGCACGTCTTTATTGGTTTACCATTGAGTTTGGTTTGGTCGGGCAAACGCAGGATACCCGCCGAATTTATGGCGGCGGTATTTTGAGCTCACCATCTGAAACCATTTATGCGCTCAGCAACGAGACTCAAAACCAGTCAAACCCTCAATCCCATCATCAACCTGAGCACCGAGCCTTCGATTTGCTAGATGTGTTACGTACCCCTTATCGTATTGACCACATTCAGCCTATCTACTATGTTATTGATGATTTAGATACGCTATTTGATATCGTGAATAGCGATATCATGGGAGTGGTCAAGCAGGCGATGTCACTTGGCATGTTTGAGCCAACATATCAGGTTGAAACCAGTTGATCATTTAATAATCGATTACTTAATCAACGAACGACTTTACCAAAAGTACTGCAACATAGATTGTTTAAGTAAACAATCATGTCAACATAGACGTGCATTTAATAAAAACTTAATAGTTAAAATAAAAGGAATTTACTATGACAACATTATCTCAAGCCAGCTGCGAAGCCTGCCGTATCGGTGCCCCAACAGTCGAGGAAGGTGAAGCACGCGAGCTGCTGCAACAAATACCTGATTGGTCACTCATTGAAGACAATGGTATCAATCAGCTACAGCGTCAATATAAATTCAAAAACTTTGTCACCGCTATGGCGTTTGCCAATCAGCTTGCAGATATTGCAGAAGCTGAAGGTCATCATCCTGGCATATTGGTAGAGTGGGGCAAAGCGACGGTTACATGGTGGTCACACAGTATTAAAGGTCTGCATCGCAATGATTTTATCATGGCAGCCAAGACAGATAGTCTATATGGTCAATAATGAGTATAGTAATAATCAAAGCGACTTAGTAAACTTACCACATTAAAATCCAACCCCAAACCAATTTTAATTGGTCATTTAAGGATGTGTGATGCCGCCACAAATACTTACTCAGTTTTCACCTAGACTCGCATTTACTATCGCCATCACTGTCATCGCTATTATGGGTATCACCATGATCGGCTTTGGCTGGGTACCTCATTTGTCGTTGATACTTGCTATCTGTGTGCTATTGGCTATTGGACTATTCAAAGGTCTAAGCTTTGATGACATGCAAGGACAAATGGCCTCGGGCGTAATGCGCGGTATCGGTGCTATTTATCTGTTTTTCTTTATTGGTTTGATGGTTGCTGCACTTATGATGTCTGGCGCCATACCGACACTGATGTATTTTGGCTTTGAGCTGATATCACCAGAGTTTTATTACATCTCAGCCTTTGTACTTACCTCGATCATCGGCATTGCACTGGGCAGCAGTTTGACCACTGCGGCAACCTTGGGCGTGGCGTTTATTGGAATGAGTAATGCGTTCGATGCCAATGTCGCTATCGCTGCTGGCGCTGTGGTATCAGGGGCGTTTTTCGGTGATAAAATGTCGCCATTATCTGATACCTGTACCATCGCTTCATCAGTTGTGGGTATTGATTTATTCGAGCACATTCGCAATATGATGTACACCACGGTACCTGCTTGGATACTGACGGTCATACTGTTCTGGTTCTTCTCAGGACAAACTGTCAGTGGTGATTTGAGTCAAGTGACAGTTTTGCAAGGACAGCTGATCGAAAGTGGTTTGGTACATGGTTATGCAGTATTACCGTTTGTGGTACTTGTAGGGTTGGCCTTGTTTCGGGTTAATGCCATCTATACCATTATTTGTACCATTGTTGCGGCATTGATTGTTACCTATTTGCACAGTTCACCGAGCCTTGGACAACTAGGAGGATACTTCTTTGCAGGCTATGCGCCCGCTGAGACATTGGAGCTTGGAGAAGTTGGCGGTATGCTCTCACGTGGCGGCGTACAAAGCATGTTCTTTACTCAGATGATTGTGATATTGGCACTGAGCCTTGGTGGCTTGCTAAGCGCTTTAGGTATCCTGCCAGCGCTGCTATCAGGTATCAAAGACACTTTGACCAGCTCGGGGCGCGCAATATTTGCCGCGGCCATGTCAGCACTCAGTATCAACGTGTTAATCGGTGAGCAGTATTTAAGTATCTTACTCTCAGGTACTGCGTTTCGTCCGATATTTGAGCGCTTAAACTTACATCCAAAGAACTTATCTCGTACCATCGAGGATGCAGGTACAGTCATCAATCCACTCGTACCTTGGAGTGTGTGCGGGGTATTTATCAGTCAAGCATTAGGCGTGCCAGTACTGGATTATCTACCTTATGCGTTTTTCTGTTATTTATCGCTACTGTTGACATTGTTATTTGGTTTTACGGGGCTTACCATTAGTCGTAAGGATGGCACCAAAGTATCCGCTCGATAGTTAGGTTTTAGTGACGATTGTATATTTTGCTAATGCTTATTTAAACCAATAAAGCCGTCCCAAATTTTTGGTGACGGCTTTATTGGTTTTGTGTCAATCAAAGGCCAATTTTGAGCTATCTAACAGTTTTGCTATCTGACCATCTTACTGTCTAACATAACAATGCCACTATCTAACAATACCACTATCTAACAATGCCACTATCTAAGGCTTTCGCCCAACTTTTACATTCACAGCGCACGCACCGCTGATCTGGTTTAATAATATAATCGACATAACCACAATGCATGCAAGCATAGCAATGCTTTGGGTCTATCTCGTCAGTTGCTTGGTACTGCTTAGGAAAAAGTGGCAAACCATACTGTGTTTCATCGGGCGCAAATAGCAATAAACTAAATGAGCCATCAGTTTCTAATAAGCCGACACGTACCTGGCCTAAGTGTTCAACCCCTTGTTGGCGCATTTCAGCAAAAAATTCGTCATGTGACATTTTGCCTCTTTTAATTTTATCCAGTACTAACGTGCCATCTTCGACGATATAAAGCGACTTTCCTTCCAAAAGATCCTCAAAAGGCTGATATTTCATCATCATCCAAGTGCAGAGTCGATACATGATAATCACAATACTCATGATGAGCAGTGCTTGAATGATGGGTAAGTCCTCGGTAAACATCGGATCACCAGCGATAGAACCTAGTGACAAAATAATCGTCAGCTCAAAAATAGACAGCTGCCGGACACCGCGTTTACCAGTAAAACGTAAAAATATAATAATCATGCTAAACATTACTACTACGCGTATCACGATTTCGGCGGCAAATGCCCAAGTAGTGTCATGAATAAAGATGCTTGCCAGATCCATGTATGTTTATCCTTTTTTAGTGATCAATTATTATTATTAATCATGCCATCGTTATTACTACTGCCTTCAATTAAAGTCATGCTTTGCTGCCATGGTTTCACGTCATAAATAGAGCCTATGACAAACCGCTACAGCGTGTTTGAATGCCTGCCGCATTATAAATCAATATCTTTATACCTTATAACGTAAAGCAATATAAAAGCTAAAAATAAGGATTAAAAAATAGGGACTAAAAACATAGATATTAAAAACATAGCTACTAAAAAAACAAAACGTTCGAACATAGATGAGTTTTTTTTAACTTACTCAAAAGCCTAGGAATCGCTTGCAATATTGATGAATTTAAATTACCTTATACGTAAGTAGTTAATCTATACGTAATTTTATATTTGTGATTTATCTATAATTATTTGATAAGATTTGTCTTTTATCACAGTGATTTTTACAAAAATAGTTTTTAAACCAATTAGCTAGCAAGGAGCCACCTATGTCAACGAGTGACAAAAACCTTTCCTCATTTCTCGATATCGCAAGCGATTCTGATTTTTCTATCCACAATTTACCTTATGGCATCTTTAGTGACACTGCCGATGGTAAGCGCCGTGCTGGTGTCGCCATTGGTGAGCACGTTTTAGACTTAGCGGTACTTGAAGCCGAAGGCTTACTTAAATTAGAAGGCGGTAGCTATTTTGATCAGCCGACATTGAACGCCTTTATTGATTCTGGTCGGGATAATTGGACTAGCGCGCGTAGTACCATTCAGACCTTGCTATCTGCCGATACGGACACGCTACGCGACAACCAAGACTTGCAAGGCAAGGCGTTATTTAAGCAAGCTGATGTCACGATGCATCTGCCTGTTCATGTGCCTGGTTACACTGATTTTTATTCGTCCAAAGAGCATGCTACTAACGTTGGTACGCTGTTCCGTGATCCTGCTAATGCGCTATTGCCTAACTGGACAGAGATGCCAGTCGGCTACAACGGACGCGCCAGTACGGTCTTCGTGACAGGTGCTACAGATATCATTCGTCCATCAGGTCAGCTCAAACCCAATCCAGACGAGCGTCCTATTTTCGCGCCATGTAAGCGCCTTGATTTTGAGCTTGAGACCGCCTTTATCGTGGGACAACCCAACAAAATCGGTGAGCCTATCTCTATCAAAAACGCGTGGGATCATATCTTTGGTATGGTTCTGTTTAATGATTGGTCAGCCCGTGATATTCAAAAATGGGAGTATGTGCCATTAGGTCCTTTTAATGCCAAAACCTTTGCTTCAG
The DNA here is from genome assembly GCF_051847555.1 of Psychrobacter sp. 1Y4. NCBI lineage: Bacteria > Pseudomonadati > Pseudomonadota > Gammaproteobacteria > Moraxellales > Moraxellaceae > Psychrobacter > Psychrobacter sp. 1Y4. The sequence goes on from NZ_JBPYDE010000013.1 coordinate 105,722, forward strand.
AGATATCTCCTTGGATTGTCACTTTAGATGCGCTAGAACCTTTTAAAACGTCAATTCCAAACCAAGATCCCAAGCCATTGGCTTATCTACAAGAAACAAAATCTGATAACAGCTTTGACATTAATTTGTCAGTAGAGTTGCTTCCAGAAAATGCGGAGAGCGCTACCGTCATCTCTGAAACCAATTTTAAATACATGTATTGGTCGATGGCGCAGCAATTGACGCATCACACCATTACTGGCTGTAAAGTTGAGGTCGGCGATATGATGGGCTCAGGTACTATCTCAGGACCAACGCCAGATTCGTACGGCTCAATGCTTGAGATTGCTTGGAACGCGACCAAACCTGTTGAGCTCAAAGGCGGGAGCACACGTACCTTTATCGAAGATGGCGATACGGTCATTATGAAAGGCTATAGTGAAAAGGATGGTATTCGAGTCGGCTTTGGTGAAGTGCGCGGAAAGGTGCTACCAGCTTTAAACTTTGATTTTGACGCATAAAATTTACACAGTATAAGCGCAAAACAGTCAATAGCTGTTATTAATATGAATGTTAGCAATAGTGTCATCGTTAATATAAACAGCTACTTGGCTTAGGTTGTATGCCAAAAACACTAGTGAAAGCATTCTTCTTAGGTTTTGCGCCTTATCAAAAGGATATTGATATGAGTTTTAAAATAGAAAAAATTCACCACGTAGCCTATCGCTGCAAAGATGCTAAAGAAACCGTAGAGTGGTACAAAAAACACTTAAACATGGACTTCATTTTAGCGTTCGCTGAAGACCATGTGCCTTCTACCAAAGCCTTTGATCCCTACATGCATATCTTTTTAGATGCTGGTAACGGCAATGTATTGGCATTTTTTGAAGTGCCCAATCAGCCTGAGATGGGGTTTGACCCTAATACCCCAAGTTGGGTGCAGCACTTAGCACTTAAAGTTAAAGACCGTGACGAGCTTATGGCTGCCAAAGAGCAGTTAGAGTCTGCTGGCATCGATATTGTTGGTGTGACCGATCACGGTATTTTTCACTCTATTTATTTCTTTGATCCCAATGGCCATCGCTTAGAGCTGACCTATGATGACTCTGCCTCAGAAGCAAAAATCTCGATGATTACTGAAGAGATGAAGCAAGAAATGCTTGATGAATGGTCACGTACTAAACGTGCACCAGCTCATACGCAGTTTTTACATGCAGCAGAGCTTGAAGAAGCCAAACAGCAAGTACCTGTAGGTGAGTAGCAACTGCTGATTTTAAAGATTTCACTAGTAAAAATGAACATCAAGAAAGGACTCTACGATGAGAACAAAACTATCTACTGGCATAACGCTTGCGGCCGTACTTGCAATCTCCGGTTGCTCTGATAAAAGCGCCACCACCTCAGGCACAGACGATGTGACAACGCTCCGGTTTTCACATTTTATGACTGCCAATGACAATATCAATACCGAAGGCTTTGAGCCATGGGCCAAAAAGATTGAAGAAGAGTCAAATGGTCGCTTAAAGATTGAAATTTATCCTTCCGCCACTCTAAGTAAGCCAGGTGCCACCTACGATGCTGCTGCTAAAGGCACCGTAGATATTGGCATGCAGGTGCAAGGTTATACTGCTGGTCGTTTTCCTTTGACGCAAGTCGTAGAGCTACCTGGTATCTCAAACACGGCACAAGAGCAGACCTGTATCTTGTATGAATTGTATAATAACGGTGCCATCTCGGATGAGTATGAAGATACCCATCTATTGTCGCTCATGGGCTCGGGGCAGGGCGCACTACATACTGCTGACAAACCGATTCGGACGCCAGAAGACATGAAAGGTATGCGTATCCGTCAGCCATCAGTAGTCGCAAGTCACGTCATTGAAACCATTGGTGCAGCTCCTGTTGGGATGCCTGCTAGTGATACTTATACTTCGCTACAGCGCGGTGTCATCGATGGCTTAGCCTTTACTTGGCAGCCTATTCAAGCATTCCGTCTCGATGAGTTACTCAGTCATCATACCAACATTCCTTTTTATAACTCTACCTTTGTCGTGACTATGAATAAGGACAAATATAACAGTCTGCCTGACGACCTTAAAAAGGTTATTGATGATAATTCAGGAATAGTCATGTCAGAGCGTATCGCCAAGATATTTGATGAAAGTAATGAAGCTGCGATGGCTGCTGCTCGCGCCAAAGGCGATACGATGATTGATATTCCAGATCCGCTCAATGATCCTGAGTGGAGAGGTCCATTACTAGAAGGTACTCAAAGATATCTTGATGAACTAGAAGCACTTGGTCTAGACGGTGAAGGTGTTTATGAGCAAGTAAAAGCTGCGAGCGTTGGCTGTAAAGTCTAACCTATTAAAGGCAATCTCCCATGGCATTTTTAGTCAACCTCAGCACTCTCATCTCAAGGCTGTG
>NZ_JBPYDE010000014.1:0-106914 GCF_051847555.1 Psychrobacter sp. 1Y4
GTTTATTGTCTCTGATGTCATTCGCTTGGTTATTCTGGTTGCGTTCCCAGCGATCTCTTTGGTGCTGCTTGGTTAAAAAGCAGGCTTATCAGATGAACGATTTGATAAGCCTGCGCTTATTTAAAAATGTATTAATTGACACGATGGAATGTACTTACAACTATACAAGGATATAGCAATGAACACTTTTAACAATAAGCTGGCTATAGGCTCAGGGGTGATGCTGACTGGCATGTCATTGGGACATGCAGCAACTGTTCCTACTAACGATACTGATAAGCAAAAACCACCCAATGTATTAGTCATCATGGCGGATGACTTAGGGTTTTCAGATATCTCTCCTTATGGTGGCGAAATACAAACGCCCAATCTTCAAATGCTAGCAGAGAATGGTATAAGCTTCACCGACTTTTCGGTGACGCCATATTCTGCTCCGTCTAGAGCAGCCTTTTTGACTGGTTCTGATCCGCATGAAGTCGGCTTGGGTAATTTATTTGTATTTAATACACCTGAGCAAAACAAGGACCCTGATTATGTCGGTCATCTCAATGACAAAGCTCTAACGATTGCGCAGCGCTTGAAGCAAGCAGGGTATTTTACAGTGATGTCTGGTAAATGGCATTTAGGTACCGAAGCCAAAGACGCACCTACTAACTGGGGCTTTGATAAATCTTTTGTGTATTTAAAAGGTGATGGTAATCATTATAAACGTGATAATTATCCAGACGGTCCTGATGGCGATCAGCCCTATCGTCTAAATGGCGAGCTTACTGAACTACCTGATGATTTTTACTCATCGACCTCTTATGTTAATTTTCTGATGGACTCTTTAAATACTCGTCCAGACGATAAGCCTTTCTTTGCTTATCTACAATTCACAGCCCCGCATTCTCCTTTGCAAGCGCCGCGCGAAGATATAGAAAAGTACAGTGACTATTATCTAGACGGTCCACGTGCGCTTGCCGAGCAACGCTTTAAAAATGCGAAAAAGCTAAACTTTATCCCTGAAACTGCCAAACAACCTGCGATGGTAAGTGTACCTGAATGGGATAGCTATAGTGTCGATGAGAGACAAAAAGAAATCAAGCGCATGCAAATCTATGCCGCCATGATCGATAATATGGATACTAATATTGGTAGAGTAATAGATAGCCTCAAAGCAAAGGGTGAGTTAGACAACACCTACATATTCTTCTTCTCAGACAATGGTGCTGCCGGTAAATATCGTGAGACCGCAGGACGCTGGAAAGATTGGGTCAATAATGATCATGACAACTCGCTTGAAAATATGGGTAACTTTGATAGTTATGTGTCACAAGGGTTAGGCTGGGCACAAGCGTCTAACATGCCTTTTGGTCTTTTCAAAGGCTATACCTCTGAGGGCGGCATTCGCTCGCCTTTAATAGCCAGCGGTCCTAGCATCCCTAAGTCCAAAGTATCTGGTAAATACAGTAATCTGATGGATTTAGCGCCTACTATTTTGGATATCACTGGCGTACAAAAAACGACACCTAAAGGTAAAGCGCCATTAGATGGTGAAACGTTGATACAGGAGTTGACGCAGCCCAACGTTCAATCACGAGGTCCTTATGAAGCTGAAGTGCTAGAAATGAACGGCGCTAAAACGGTGCGTTTTGGAGACTTTAAAGCACTGGCGAACACCCATAGGTTTTCAGGATTGGAGGACGGTGACATACCAACGCAGCAATGGCAGCTTTATAACCTAGCGCAGGATCCTGGCGAAACCACTAATATCGCTGACAAATACCCCAAAATACTAGACAGCATGATTGAAAGTTATAATAAATATGCTAAAGACGTCGGTGTGGTCGAAGTGTCGCCTACTCGTAGATAAGAATAGTGTATAGCACAATCACGCTGCTACGCTTATCGAGTCTTAAAATCATATCTGCCATAATACGTTATGAAATAACATGTTATGGCAGATTATGACCCGTTATGATTATAAAAATTTGCAAAAAGCATTTTTTTATAAAAAGCACCTTTGAATTTTATAGAGTCTGACTTATGAAACGTATCCCAACAGTACCTGTAAATCAAAGCAGCGCAACAAATCCAAGCATATATCCCAAGCTTAAAATATCCGACACTCAGCAAACTGCTTATCGCTTTCATACGATGCTAAAGCCTAGTGGCTCTGCGTGTAATATCAACTGTGATTATTGTTTTTATCTGCACAAACAAGACTTGCTCAATCAGTCTAAGCATCCGCGCATGCCAGACAAGACCTTAGACCAGCATATTAGACAATATATTGAAGCGCAATTTGGTGCCAAAGAAGTCGTATTTACTTGGCAAGGCGGTGAGCCGACCTTGATGGGGCTGGACTTTTTTACTAGAGTTATTGAATTGCAAAAGCAATACTGTCCTGACGATATGGTGATTCACAATGATATCCAAACCAATGGCTTACTCCTAGACGAGAAGTGGTGCGCATTTTTAGCAGCCAATAACTTTTTAGTCGGTATCTCTATTGATGGACCCAAGCATCTACATGATCGCTACCGCCGTACCAATAATGATAAACCAACTCATGATTTGGTCATGGCTGCCATCAAACGCTTAAAAGCCTATCACATTCCTTTTAATGCGCTATGCGTCGTCAATGATGCAAATGCCAAGGAGCCTTTAGCTGTTTATCGATTTTTACGTGATGAAGTTGAGCCGCGCATGATTCAGCTTTTGGCTGGGGTTGAACCGCTAGATTTTAAGCAAGTTGCGCCCTTGCATTGGCAGCCTGATTCATTAAAAAAGATAGATGAGCTACAAGATATATCTGAATCGACGGCGATGAATAAAGTAGTCACTGATTGGTCAGTCACTCCTGAAGAGTGGGGGGATTTTTTGACCATAGTTTGGCAAGAGTGGATATATTTGGATTTTGGTCGTGTCTTTGTGGATCATTTTGAAAACACCATTTCACAGATGCTTAATAAAGGCGCGCAAAAATGTACGACGGCAGCTGTCTGCGGCAAGGCATTAGCGTTGGAGCACAATGGGGATTTGTATTGCTGTGACCATTTTGTTTATCCAGAATATAAGTTAGGCAATATTCACCATACTCATCAAGGCGACTTAGCCTTTAGCAAAAAACAAACTCAGTTTGGGTATTTAAAGCAGAGCACACTACCTAATTACTGCAAGACTTGTGATTTTTTAACACTGTGCTGGGGAGATTGCCCCAAACACCGTTTTATAAAGACCCCAGATGGGGAGGTGGGTCTGAGCTATCTATGTGCGGGTTTAAAAATGTATTATGCACACGTGAGCGCAGACTTACCTTTGCTTAAAAAGAAGTTGGGCTGGCATTAGTTTATCTATTAGCAATAGCCTAACGCTTAGTAATCTGATGACGCTGAGCTATTGATAGAATTTTATCGATTACTTGTTGATCATCTAGGGGCAGTTGTTCAGGCGTGCCGATAACGGTAATGGCGTACTCTAATAGCACATCGTTAGCAGATGCGCTGCTATCGTTGACGGCTTTAGACTGCGGTCTGATGACAGGTATGCTAATAGCATTTATACCCATCAACATGACACCTGTTACGATGGCATAACCTTGCGTACGGATATCGGTTTGCAGATTAGTAAACGCTTGCCATTTAGCAGACAGTTCAGCGTTATCAGGCTTGGTAGTAGAAACGACGGCCAAGATATCAATATCTCCTTGCCACTCTGCAAGCACCAAAGGTTTGATAATAGTCTCAGGCTGATAGCTGGCAAACAGTCTACCTGTCGCAGAAGACGCCAGTGGCATACGTGAGCCTATACGAGTAATGATACTGATCGGACTGTCCGGCTCAAAAGAATGGATGACAATAGGGCCTTCACTAAACCACTTAGCGATTTGTACCCCGCAGTTAATGGTATCTTTGATTTCAGTCGCCGCATGAGTTAGGCGCTGCAAAATATTGTTTTGATCGAAGCTATTGTGTCCCAGTGCATTGACTCGGTTACCGAGCCCGTAGCGTCCATCGCTCAGCTTGCGTGCATAGTCTTTACGAATGAGACTAACCAAATAACGATGTACTTTTGCAGGGTGCATTTGCATCGCTTCAGCAATGTCTTTTAACATCATAGGTTCGTGGTAATCTATGAGTACATCTAGGACAGAGAGACCAATCTCAAGTGACTGTATGCCACCTTGGTTTTTATTTGCTGTTGTTTCTGTTGATGACATTGATGACTCAGTTAAATAAAAAAACGATTTGATAGTTATAATCAATATAGCTGCTTCATTTTAGAAAGAATACAGTATTTAGGATGAATTTTCCGAAGCATCGGTCTGCAACGGCACAGCAAGGGAGTAAAATTTATACTAGCAGGATGCTATGAAAATCGACCTTATTCTATTTCAAAATGACTATATTTTAGGTTTGACAGGTTTATTACCATGGCTAATTATATAGGTAATAATGAGCGTTTGGTATATAGAAAAACTGTCTTTAACATCTACAAATAGGCATTGATAAATAAGCGTTTATAACTCAGCACTTACAATAACATAGGCAGGAGAATAACTATGATGACACTTTATGGCTACTTTCGTAGTGGCACTTCACACCGTACACGTATCGCGTTGAACCTAAAGGGTTTAGATTACGATGCAATCTCTATTAATTTGGCAAAGGATGAGCAGTCTGAGCCAGTATTTAAAGCTATTAATCCGCAAGGCCTAGTACCAGCCTTACAGACGGACGACTTATTGCTTTATCAAAGCCCAGCTATTTTAGAGTGGTTAGAAGAGGTTTATCCGCACAATCCATTATTGCCCAAAGACGCTGCTGGCCGTATGCAAGTACGAGCGCTAAGTGCGATGATTGGCTGTGACATTCACCCGATTAATAACCGCCGTATTTTGCAATACCTACGCAATGAGTTGTCAGTTGACGAGGATGAAGTGTTGGCATGGTGTCAGCGCTGGATAGAGGAAGGCTTTGCTGCATTAGAGACGTTACTGGCAAAAGATGAGGCGCGCGGCAAATTCTGTTACGGTAACAGTCCAACGTTTGCAGATTGCTATCTAATCCCGCAAGTCTATTCAGCTCGCCGCTTTAAGGTGGATTTAACACCTTACCCAAATATCATGGCCATTGATGAGCACTGCCGTACGCTCCAAGCATTTTTTGATGCAGATCCTATGAATCAGCCTGATGCACCGCATTAAGAATAACGCTTAAATGCGTTCACCGCTGATTTAACTATTAATTATTTTATTGTCATTCATTTCATTAAGCCGATAGCTATTTTGTTATCGGCTTTTTGCTGTCGTTTTATGACTGATAGAATGTTTTTTTAAGGTAATGCTTTTGATTAGACTATCAAAGAGCGTGAATCATTAGGCTTAATATCAGTACCTACTGTCCAATCCTTCAATCCAATGTCTCAATTTGAGATATAATCTTAATACTTGAACAAGAGTTTTTATTAATAAGACGATCAGCGTCGCCACAATAATGCGCAAACCGTTTGCCAGTTTAAATAGGTTTATGCAGTTTGCATAATTAAATAAAAGCGATAGTCAATCAGCTTTTGCTGCTTTTGTATTTACATGAGATAAAAATTATAAATGATGAAAACCGAAACCAGTAAGCCCCTTGCGTTTAGAAGATATCCATCGACGACTGCGCTGCAATGTTTTGAGACGGCCGCGCGGCATCTGAGCTTTACCCATGCCGCACAAGAGATGCATATGACACAAAGCGCCATCAGTAAGCAGGTTGCGCAGTTAGAGGAGATGTTAAACATTTCACTCTTTTATCGTACGCCGCACCGGATTTCATTGACGCCAGCTGGCAAGACTTATTACCTTGAAGTGCTAGAGATTCTCAAGCATATTGAGGTGGCGACCACCAGTTTGATGTCACATAGTGATAATACAGAAGTGCTCAAAATTGTCTCACATCCCACGTTTTGTTCACGCTGGCTGATACCTGCGCTAAAAGGGTTTAGCCAAGAGCATCCGTTGATTAATATAGATATTAAAGAGCTGGCTGAACCCTTTTTTTCTGAGGATCAAAACGTCGATATTGCCTTTTTATATGGTGATGGCATTTGGGGCGGTATGGAGGCGATTAAGCTGTTTGATGAATATTGTGTGGCGGTCTGCCAACCAGAATATTTGTATGATAAAAATCAAGATAAAAAATTTTGTACGAGCAATGCAGACGATTGCACCTTGCTACAGTTGAGCTCACGTCCAAGTGCTTGGTATGAGTATTTTAAACAACAAGACATTAGTATCGATGGGACGTTTGTCGGTCCGCGTTTTGATACTTTTCACGCGTGCATTGCTGCTGCCCTGCTTGGTTATGGTATCGCACTCGTACCCCTGCGGTTGGTTGCTCCTGAGTTGCAATCAGGGGCGCTAGTGACAGCATGGAATTATGCATCAAAAGGACGGGGCTCTTACTATATAACTTATCCTTTATCTTTGGGACGTTCCCACAAGGTAAAAGTCATTTTAGAATGGATCTCAGCGTATCTTGAAACCTCTAACCAGCATGAGAATGCGATAGATTTTGTGTTTTAATCGTTGAAATGGTTTTATATTTACCCTTATCGATAAGTTTATATAGGACTTCTTCCAAAGACCCTTCTTTATTCAAAACTTGCTTTTTATCTCAAGAGCCTCCTAAAGCTTATCGCTGAACTGAAAATCAATATGTAAACATATATGTCTTAGCAAAGAGGAGTGATTTTTCTTTGCTAACTCATGTATTAAATCTAACATTCTATCGGCAATGACAAAAAGGAATGAGCGCATGACTATTATTCGTTTGCTGAGCAGGCAGGGTTTTGCTCAAATCAGTGACAAGCGTCAAATAAAATTTCTGAGATTTTAACAAGGATGTCTATCTGTGAATCATACGTTTATAAGTCGCGATGATATTCGCCACGAGTTTTCTATGGCGATGTCGACCATGTACCAAACCGAAGTCCCACTATATGGTGATTTGCTTGATTTGGTTGCTGAAGTGAATACTGAGGTGCTAAACCAAAACCCTGAGATTAAAGAGCAATTGGCGCACACCGGAGAGCTTGATAGACTCAGTATGGAGCGCCACGGTGCGATTAGATTGGGCACAGCAGACGAGCTTAGCATGATGCGTCGTCTCTTTGCTGTCATGGGTATGCACCCTGTGGGCTATTATGATTTGGCACCTGCTGGCGTGCCCGTTCATTCTACGGCTTTTCGAGCCATTGATGCGCAAGCATTAAATCAAAGCCCGTTTCGTGTATTTACCTCTTTACTGCGCCTTGACTTGATTAATGATGAAGCATTAAAACAAGACGCCATAACCGCGTTAGCCAACCGTCAAATTTTTACCGATAATGTCGTTAGCCTGATTGAGCGCTTTGAAGCGCAGAGCGGTTTGACGGCTGAGGAAGGCGAGCAATTTATAAAAGAGGCTTTAGAAACCTTTCGCTGGCATGATAAAACGCCGGTTTCAAAAGAGCTATATCAGCGCTTATTAGCGCAGCATGGCCTTATTGCCGATGTCGTCGGTTTTAAAGGCCCGCATATCAATCATTTGACTCCTAGAACGCTGGATATAGATACCGTACAGCAAGGCATGCAGGCAAAGGGCATCCCGCCAAAAGCGATTATAGAGGGGCCGCCAAAACGGGAATGTCCGATTTTATTAAGACAGACGAGCTTTAAGGCATTAGAGGAAGCTGTTCTTTTTAAAAACCCAAACGGCGAGTACGAACAGGGTCATCATACCGCACGCTTTGGTGAGATTGAGCAGCGCGGTGTGGCATTAACACCAAAGGGTAGAGCGCTATATGACGAGCTGCTTAGCCAAGCACGCAGTCAATTAGGCGCGACTCCGAACGCAGACAATGCCTCGGAGTATTATCAAATTTTAGAGAGGGCGTTCGACGCGTTCCCTGATGATTATCAAGCCATGCATAATGAGGCGCTCGCTTACTTTTATTATCAAGCAGTCGATAATGCTGCAGATGTAGACAGTGCTATGCTTCATTTAGAAACCGTTGATGCACAAACGGTCGATTCAAAACAAGTAGTAAACGCTTTGATTGAGAAAGGCACTATCCGGATTGAACCTATCGTTTACGAAGATTTTCTGCCTGTTAGTGCCGCTGGTATTTTTCAATCTAATCTTCAGCAAGGCAAGCAAAGCAACTATGATGGCAATTCAAATCAGCATGAGTTTGAGCAAGCGCTTGGCGCTAGTATCTATGATGAGCTGGCGTTATATGAAGAGATACAAGCTCAAAGCTTAAAAGACTGCATAAATGCTTTAAACAGTTTTGTATAGGAGTACGGGTGTATATAAAACAGCTATGGCCGAAGGGCTGTTATGTATAACAAATACATATAGCGGTTTTATTTATTCGCTATTCCAAAATGGAATGACTGTAAGAAATTTATTATTTTGCAAGTTATCGCGTTGCAAGGTAGCTTAAATATCTATTAAGGATATTACAAATAACTATACAAGGGATTGAGTATGATTGAGCAATACATGTCTGCCATGGGTGTCAAAGAAGAGCAATATCAACATGGCGATTTTGAAGTCAATACGCCTATAGACGGTACGGTTATTGGCAAAATAACCTTAGATAGCGTCGATGAGGTTAATAATAAAATCCAAAATGCCAAAAAAGCGTTTAAGGAGTGGCGGGTCGTTCCTGCGCCCAAGCGTGGCGAATTGATTCGTCTGCTCGGTGAAGTGCTGCGCGAGCATAAAGAAGATTTGGGCATGCTGGTGTCGTTTGAAGCTGGCAAGATCAAAGAAGAAGGCCTAGGTGAAGTACAAGAGATGATCGATATCTGCGACTTCGCTGTCGGCGTTTCACGTCAGCTCTATGGCTTGACGATTGCCTCTGAGCGTCCAGGTCACCATATGCGTGAGACGTGGCATCCGCTTGGTGTTATCGGTGTCATCTCTGCGTTTAACTTCCCTGTGGCAGTATGGTCTTGGAATACTGCGCTGGCCATCGTCTGCGGTAACCCTGTAATTTGGAAACCGTCAGAGAAGGCACCTTTGGTCGCTTTGGCCTGTCAAGCCATGTTTGAAAAAGCCTTGGCAAAGTTTGGTGAGGCACCAGAGCATCTATCTCAAGTGATATTGGGTAAGGTAGATGTTGGTAATGCTTTAGTTGAAAACAAAGACGTGGCTTTGGTGAGCGCTACTGGAAGCACGCGCATGGGTAGAGCTGTCGGGCCAAAAGTTGCCGATCGTTTCGGTAAATGTTTACTAGAGCTTGGTGGTAATAACGCTATGATCTTGGCGCCGACAGCCGACTTAGATCTTGCGCTACGGGGCATTATATTCTCAGCAGTTGGTACAGCGGGTCAGCGTTGTACCACATTACGCCGTCTCTTTGTCCATGAATCTATTAAAGACGATATTTTACCACGTGTAAAATCTGCTTATGAGACCGTCAGTATTGGTCATCCCTTAGAAGGCAATTTGGTCGGTCCACTGATTGATGAAGACAGTTTTAACAACATGCAAGCCGCGCTAGAAAAGGCTCGAGAAGCAGGCGGCACAGTCACAGGCGGTGAGCGTGTCTTAGCAGACAAATATCCTGATGCTTATTATGTCACGCCTGCCATTGTAGAGTTTGATGAGCAAAACGACGTTGCTAGAAGCGAAACCTTTGCGCCGATTTTATATGTCATGACCTATAAAGACTTTGATGATGCTATTGAGATGCAAAACGATGTTCCACAAGGGCTCTCGTCATGTATCTTTACCAATGACTTACGCGAAGCTGAAACTTTCCTCAGCGATCGTGGTAGTGATTGCGGCATCGCTAACGTCAATATCGGCACTAGTGGCGCTGAAATTGGCGGTGCGTTTGGCGGTGAAAAAGAAACAGGCGGTGGACGTGAGTCAGGCTCTGATGCATGGAAAGCTTATATGCGTCGTCAAACCAACACCATCAACTATTCGACAGAGTTACCACTTGCTCAAGGTATTAGCTTTGGTTAATACAAGTGTGTGCAGTCAGTAATTAAGGTTTCGATTTAATTTGTAGCTTCTATATAGATTGATTGAATATATATTGCTCAGCACAAAACATTACGTACAAATCGCCGGACACCAACTGCCAAGTATACTCCACGTAGGCTTGGCAGACTAAAAATAATAAGCAACTAAGGATTGGTTGCAAGACTTATTGACGACTACTAAGGAAGGTAGATCTATTATGATAGATGACAAACCGCATGACCCCGCGAACGACGGCTATGGTCCGTCTTCTAGTTTCTTGCTTGATATTGCCCCTCTAGTATTGACTGCCATGATTCTTATGGTGCAGTTTTTCGTATTTAAAGACTTTACCCCGCACATACCGCTGGCTTGCGGCATCTTGATCACTGGCTTGTTTATGAAGATGCGTGGTCGTGACTGGCAGGGTATGGAAGAGCGGTTTTTAAAGGTTATTAAGATAGGCTTACCGGCGATGATTATTCTAATGGGTGTCGGTATGCTCATTGGCTCATGGATTATTGCAGGGACCGTACCGACCATCCTTTATTACGGTTTTAGTATTTTTTCTCCTTCCTCTTTTTTATTCTCAGTTTGTATTATTTGCGCCATTATTTCTGTTGCCACAGGTACCTCGTGGGGCACAGTCGGTACAGTTGGTCTCGCGATGATGGGTATCGGTATGGGTCTTGGTATTCCAGCCCACTTTACAGGCGGCGCTATCGTCTCTGGTGCCTTTTTTGGCGACAAAATGTCACCATTGTCAGATACTACCAACCTAACTCCAGCCGCTGCAGGCGTTGAGCTTTGGGATCATATTAGAGGTATGCTGCCGACGACCGTGCCAGCGATGGTTACTGCTTTAGCGATTTATGCATGGATTGGTATGGGCTATGGTGATGACAGTATCGATTTATCTTCTATCCGAGCCTTACAAACAAGCCTAGCTGACAATTACAACTTAAGCATTATTACCTTATTGCCTGCGCTTGTAGTTGTTATCGCGGCTGTCATGAAAATGCCAGCGATACCCACTGTCTTAGGTGGCGTCGTAGTGGCATCGCTTATTGCGTTTTTTCTGCAAGGTGTTGGTGTTAGTGAGATTTTCAACGTCTTACAAAATGGCTTTGTCAGCGAAACAGGTTTTGACGTTGTTGATCAGTTGCTATCAAAGGGCGGCGTCATGTCGATGACATGGGTCATTACCTTGACCATTTTCGCCCTCGCTTTTGTTGGTTCGCTTGAGCATTACGGTACACTAAAAGCCATCATGGCAAAAATCAACCATTTCGTGAAGTCACGCTTAGGTCTGATTTTTACGACTTACGGTAGTGTCCTTAGTGTAGGGACCCTTATCGGAGACGTTTATACGACTTTGGTATTACCAGGACGTTTATTAAAAGAGAAATATAAAGAGATGGGCTATAAGCGCACAACGCTAACACGCTCTATCGAAGACAGTGGTACGCTATTGTCACCGCTTATCCCGTGGAATATGGGTGGTAGCTTTGTCGCGGCTACGCTTGGAATTGCGACATTAACCTATGCACCTTTTGCATTTGCCTGTTGGTTGTCGCCTTTATTTGGCTTGTTATGGGCGTTCCTTGATAAGTTTATACCGCGTGAAGAGCCAACCGTAGAAAAGCTCGACACTGACACTTCTTCTGCTAATTCAATTAGTGAAGTGTGATAAAGGGAGTATGAGATGTTGCAAGAGCAATGTTTATGGAACATGACTGCGCCCAATATTGACACCTACAGCCAGATGAGTAGCGATACCCAAGCGACTATCTGTATCATTGGAGGCGGTTATACAGGGTTATCGGCTGCGATTCATTTGGCCGAAAAAGGTGTTAAAGTTATTTTGCTTGAGAGCCAAACGATCGGTAGTGGCGGCTCAGGAAAAAGCGTAGGACTGGTCAATGCAGGTACTTGGGCACGTCCCGATGATTTGAACATTGCACTAGGCGAAGCGGCAGGCGAGCGTCTGACAGAAGCTCTTGGACAAGCGCCAAGCTTAGTATTTGACTTAATCAAGCGTTATGATATCGATGCGCAAGCCACGCAAGCTGGTAATATTCACATGGCACACAACGCTAAAGGTGAAATCGATGTCGATATCAGATACGAGCAGCTCAGCCGTCGCGGTGCAAATGTTGAGGTGTTAACTGGCAACAAATGTCATGAGTATTGTGGTACCAAAAGTATCAATAAAGCACTGTTAGATCACCGCGCCGGTACCATAAATCCGCTGGCCTATGTCAGAGGACTGGCAAAAGTAGCGACAGATCTTGGCGTGACTATCTACGAGCATTCAGCCGTTGAAGCATTAGAGAAAGTAGATGACCATTGGTACACAAGGACTTCTAAAGCCCGCGTAAAGTCTGAGCGCGTCATTATTGCGACGAATGCCTATACCGAAGGCGAATGGACAGAAATTACCAAGACGTTTTATCTGGTTTATTACTATCAGATTGCGTCCGAACCGCTGAGTGGAGAGGCTGCAGATCGTATTTTACCTTATAAGACAGGCGCATGGGACACGCGACTAGCGTTATCTAGCTTTCGCCGTGATGACGATGATCGCTTATTATTGGGAACGGTAGGCGGTACCCAGCTTAAACCAAAATCTTTTTACCAATCATGGGCCAACGCTGTGCAAAAAAGCTATTATCCAGATTTGCCAGCATTTAAATGGCAATATGAGTGGACGGGCAGCTTTGGCTTTACGCAAGATCATATCTTCCGAGTCATGGAGCCCGATGAAGGCTTACTGACAGCCACGGCTTATAACGGACGCGGCATTACCACAGGCACGCTAATGGGTAAGTGCTTTGCAGACTATATACTGACGGGTAATAGAGAAAGTATCCCTTTACCATTTAAGACCTTAGAAGAAGCGAAAGTCTCTTTTGGAGGAATTAAATCTGGATTTACTGAAGTAGGATTAACGCTGTATCATGCAGGGCAATGTTTAAAAATCATCAGATAAATTGATGAGCATTCTTGTAAGCTATATAAATCAGTAAAGTATTGATTAATAACCGTATTAGCATTATGGTTAAAGCCAGACAGCATTTATGTTGTCTGGCTTTTTTCTTCTATTTTCATCATTCATAAAACAGTTATATTTAAAAAAATGGACACTCACATGCAGGCACCTAGCAATAAAAATCTCACTCATATGGCTAATGTAGTGAATAATAAAACGTGGTTATTCGTCCCAGCGACTCGAATAGATAGGGTAAGCAAAGCCTTTGCTAGCGGTGCAGATGCAGTGATTGTTGATTTAGAGGATGCGGTTGCTCAAGAGGATAAGGGGCAAGCGCGCAAAGCATTGCAAGGATATTATGATAGTGCAGACGATCAACCAGTTTGGGTACGCATTAATCAAGCAGGTAGTACTGATTTTGCTGAAGATATAAAAGCATGCGAGCAGATGCCCAATCTTGCTGGCGTCATATTACCTAAAGCTGAACAGGCCACAGATATCGAATACATTCATCATTTAACCGGATTATTTGTCATTGCACTAATAGAAAATGCCATCGGTTTGCATCAAGTCGATGCTATGGCAAAAGCGACAGGACTGGTCGCATTCAGTTATGGCTTTCTAGACTTATGCAATGATCTGGGAGTCCAAGTAGGGACGCCTGCGGCAGATATCGTCGCCAATCAGATTCGCTATCAATTAATCCTTACTTCAAAAATCAATCAGCTGTCGCCGCCCATTGATACGGTGTATCCCGATTTTAATGATGCCAAAGGGTTGAGCGCGCGCGTACAGCTATGGTCACAAATGGGCATGTCCGGCATGCTCTGTATTCATCCTAAGCAAGTGGTTGTTGTGCAAAACGCGCTGCAACCAACAGATGCTGAAATTGAGTTTGCTAGGCGTGTGATAGAAGAATATGAGCGCAGTGGACAAGCTGTGTTTAAAGTAGATGGTGAAATGGTCGATGCGCCAGTGATTCAGCGCTGTGTACAGCTGTTAGCTAAGTAGGTTGAGAAGAAAATCTACGTTTTATCACACTTATTATGTACACAGTTAAATTTACAATTTTTACATATAAGCCACTTTGTCCGTCGATATACCTGCTTTTAATTTGAACTGGAGAAACCTATTGCGCGCTGTCAACTATAAGTATGTGATTGTTATCGTACTGCTGCTGCTTGCCGTTGGTTTTGTGATATTCCGTTGGTGGCGAGGGCCGTTGTTGCCTAGTTACAGCGTCTCATCCATGCCACTGGTACAGACGGTGGTAGCGACCGGACGTGTAGTAACGACGTCACGTACTCAAGTTGGCAGTGAAGTAACTGGTGTGGTACTTGAGCGCTTGGTACAAGAAGGTGACCAAGTTGCTAAAGGAGATCTATTACTGGTACTAAGTTCAGATGGCGTTGCTGCTCAAGTGCGTCAAGCTGAGGCTGAGTTGGCTGAACTTATAACTAGTACACGACCACAAGCCGTAGTGGATTTGTCCAAAGCGAAAGTTCAGCTAGCGCAAGCTCTTCGTAACGTAGCACGTCGGCGCGAGTTGGCAGCGATTTCGGCAATCTCAGATGAAGAGATGGAGCAAGCAGAGCAGATGGAAGATCAGGCTCGTAATGATCTTAAAGCAGCACGCTTGCGAGCAGAAGCATTAGCATCTGGCGGCGTTGAGGAGGTTTTACTACGTGAGCGTATCGCTGCCTTGCAAGCGCAACTTGATAAAACTGAAGTACGTAGCGAGGTATCAGGGACGGTATTGACCCGTGATGTAGAGCCTGGTGATTTGGTGCAGCCTGGTCGAACTTTATTTACCATTGCGCTCGATGGAAGTACGGAGATTGAGGTGCCACTTGATGAGCGCAACTTGTCACGGCTAGCATTGCAGCAAAGTGCGATAGGCGTCACTGATGCCTATCCAGACAAACCTTTTCCTGCTCGTATCAACTTCATTGCACCAAGCATTGACTCACAGCGCGGTACAGTCGAGGTTAGATTAAGCGTTGATCCAGTGCCTCAATTTTTGCGTCAAGACATGACGGTATCGGTAAATATCGAAACAGGTCGCCGCGAGCAGGCGCTAGTGATTCCGAATGATGCTTTAGCGAATGTTCAAGAGGATAATGCCCAAGTACTGTTATTGCATAATGGTAAAGTACAACGGCAGAAGGTAACTTTAGGCCTGCGTGGCTTGGCAATGTCCGAAGTTAACAAAGGTTTAAACGTTGGCGACCAAGTATTAGTTGATGCAACTTCATCATTAGCTGATGGCGCGCGAGTACGTACTGAAGTACAAGAAATGCCATTCTCTGAAAGTAGCAATTATTCAAATAGCAACGTTTCAACTAACGATAATAATTCAGTTACCCGTAATGAACCAGCGGTGAAATTAAATTGAAAAATTTCTTCGGGCGACTATGGATTGAAGCAACCATTGCGATGAGTTTTTTGCGCGAGGGGCGTGCGCAGTCGCTAATGATTACCGTAGGCGTAGCAGTGGGTGTGGCTGTTATCATCTTTATTACGGCTCTGGTTCAGGGGTTGCAGTCTAATCTTATCGAAAACACCCTTGGCACTCAGGCGCATATTCGTTTATTGTCACCGGATGAAGTCAATCGGGTGATTCCGCCCAAAGTCGGTACTGTACAGTTAATACAAGAAGATAAACGCCCACAGCGACTACGATCAATCAATAACTGGCAACAGGTAACGACGACTTTGGATCAGTTGCCATTGTTGACGGCAGTATCACCGACGGTATCAGGGCCAGCATTTGTCCGTCGCGGCGATGCATTAGAGTCGGTAGCACTTGTTGGTACCGACCTTGAACGTTACCAGAAGATCATTCCGCTGGAAGATTATCTCATCAGTGGCGAGCTGCGAGTAGGCGCTGATGATGTGCTGATTGGCAGCGAATTAGCAAAAAACTTAGGGGTACAAGTAGGTAGTAAGCTGCGCATAGAAACTGGGCAACAGAATAGTGCAGTAGTAAATATCGTCGGTATATTTGACTTAGGTGTACGTGAGTTAGATGCTCGCTATGTCTACTTAGATTTGAAGCAGGCACAGTCGCTACTCAGTCTCCCAGGCGGGGTCACCGTAATTGATTTAACCGTCGCAGACATCTTTGCGGCAGAAGATATCGCCGCACAGGTAGGTCGCTTGACTTCATTGCAAGCAGAGAGCTGGATTGAGACCAACTCGCAACTGATGAATGCGCTTTCCGCGCAAAGCCTATCTACCAATATGATTATTGTCTTTGTAGCTATCTCAGTGGCCTTTGGCATTGCGAGTGTGCTGTCCGTCAGCGTTGTGCAGCGCACTCGAGAGATTGGTATTTTACGTGCAACTGGCGCTACCCGTCAGCAAATCTTACGAATTTTTCTGATTCAGGGTGCAGTCTTTGGTTTACTTGGATCAATGCTAGGTAGCGTGGCCAGTTACGCTCTAGTATGGGTGTTTAATACTTTTGGACCAGGTTTATTTTATATTCCAGTGTCTGCAAATTTGATCATGCTGGCAATGCTACTAGCGACGCTCACTGGTATTCTGGCTGCCGCGATACCATCACGTCGAGCCGCTGCTCTGGATCCAGTAGTGGCTATTCGCTATGTTTAATCATGAGCCTAATACTATGTCTGACAATACATCTAATAACTTTCATAACCCTCATGAAGTCCTGCGTTTAGAGGCGTTGAAAAAATCTTATAATATTGGTCAGCCTAACGAGATTGAGGTATTGCATGGTATTGACTTGCGCATTGATAAACACGACTTTGCTGCACTGATTGGCCCCTCTGGCTCTGGGAAAAGCACGTTGCTAAACGTGCTTGGCTTGCTCGATAAGCCGACCAGTGGTGAGCTCTATCTGTTAGGTCAGGCCACTAGTAATATGGATGATGCTAGACGTACTGCCTTGCGAGGCCATAGTATTGGTTTTGTCTTTCAGTTTCATCACCTCATTCAGGCGTTTACAGCGTTAGACAATGTGTTGATGCCACTGATGCTGACTCAAGGTCGCCCAGATAAGTTGGCGATACAAAAAGCACGTGACTTGCTGACTGCAGTTGGGCTGGAGAAGTTTGCTGATACTAAGCCGAACGAGCTTTCGGGTGGTCAACAGCAGCGAGTAGCCATTGCAAGAGCGCTTATAACGGAACCTCCGCTATTATTGGCTGATGAACCAACAGGTAATCTAGATACAGTCACAGCTGCTGAGGTGTTTGAGCTGTTTCGCAAGGTCAACCGCGAACGTGATTGCGGCGTGCTTTTAGTCACGCATGATCCTCGTCTATCAGCGACTTGTGATCGCACGATCAATTTGGTAGATGGGCTGATCGAAAGTGACACGTTAAATATAAAATAAGACTGGTGCTTATCTTATTAGAAAATACCTTATTAAAGAATACCTTCGAATATACCATCAATGTACTTTTCTACCGCATCCGTATCATTACTGACTTGCGCATAAGTTCTTAAACCCATTACTTGAATTTGAAAGTAGCGGGCCAGTTCAGCTGGATCTTTATTATCGCTAATTTCACCATTATCGATGGCTTGCTGAAATGTATTAATAAAAGAGGCTTCAACACGTTCTAAAATGCTGGTTGCATGAGCAAGCAAATCTGGACTGTCGTTTTGCGTGAGCTCACCGACGGTTTTAACAACCATACACATGCCGCTGGGTGCAGTGCCTTTACTACAAACAGTGACGCTATGAATAAATCGCTTTAGGCCAGCAAGTACTGTCTTTTCTTGCGCAATACTATTGGCAAGATTGGCAGCACCTTCTCTAGCATAGCGATTTAATGCCTCTTTAAACAAATTGTCTTTATTACCAAAAGCGGCATAGATACTACCAGGGCGCATATCGACGACATCTTGCAGATTTCTCATAGAGGTGGCGTGATAGCCCTTTTCCCAATAGAGGTTTTTGGCTTTTTCGATGACGTCATCACGATTAAACTTCGCTTGTGCACTCATAATTTTCACCTTACCGCTCATTTAGGTTTTAATAGTAACACTTTATCGATATCTGTTGCATTATGACGGTTTTTTAATTGTTCCCAGACTTCACCCGATGTACGGTTAACGATACGACCACGTTGTACGGCTGGACGTGCTAATACGGCTTTTGCCCAGCGCTGTACATGGGTGTAATCATCGACTTGCAAAAAGTCCTTGGCCTCATACTGATTACCCAACACCAAATTGCCATACCAAGGCCACGTGGCAATATCAGCGATACTATACTCATTACCGGCGATAAATTCATTTTTTGCTAATTGCTTATCGAGTACATCTAACTGGCGTTTGGTTTCCATCGTAAAGCGATTGATGGCATATTCAAACTTTTCGGGCGCATAAGCATAAAAATGCCCGAAACCGCCGCCCAAGTATGGGGCAGAACCATGCAGCCAAAATAACCAGTTAAAGACTTGGGTACGTTTGCTGCCTTTTTTAGGTAGTAGTGCGTCAAACTTTTCAGCAAGATAAAGCAAAATAGAAGCCGATTCAAATACCGTTTCAGGCTCAGTGCCAGAGTAATCAACGAAAGCTGGAATTTTAGAGTTAGGATTAATATCGACAAAGCCTGATGAAAACTGATCGCCGTCACCAATATTAATCATATGAGCGTCATATTCTGCGTCTTTGCCCAGTGCTAGCAGCTCTTCTAGCATGATAGTGACTTTTTGACCGTTAGGTGTGCCCATTGAGTAGAGCTGCAAAGCATGTTCACCTACTGGTAATGCTTTTTCATGGGTAGCACCTGAAACGGGGCGATTCACACTTGCCCATTTACCGCCACTCTCTGCATCATGTGTCCAGACTTTTGGGGGTATATATTGGTTTTCCATTTTTATTCCTACTTTTATGTGTATTCTTATGTTTGGGGTTATCCGATGTTTTTCGCAAAGTTTTGTGGATAGAGGGCACGTGCAGCTACATCATCAAAGTCAGATTTGAACTGAATGTCTTTAGCAATATTGCGAGCCTTATCTACCGCAGGACGAGCGTTTATACTAGCAAACCAACGTTTAAGATTAGGGTAGTTGTCTAACCCTTCTTCGCCCAATACAAACGTTGCCTTATCGACCCAGCCCCAAGCGGAGATATCCGCAATAGAGTAGTCATCACCAACTAAATATTCACGGCCTTCCATATGCTTATCTAGCACTTCGTAATGACGCTCAGCCTCACGAAGATATCGATTGATCGCATAAGGAACTTTTTCGGGTGCTTTATGTCTAAAATGCACGGATTGACCAGAAAATGGGCCTAAGCCGGTCGCGACAAACATTAGCCATGAGAGCATTTCACCTCGATCTTCAGCCTTTCCAGCAAGCTTGCCTGTTTTTTCAGCCAAGTACATCAAAATAGCCGTCGAATCAAAGACACGGTTGCCATCATCTTCGATAGCGGGCGTTTTACCATTCGGGTTAATCGCATGGTATTCAGACGTGTGCTGTTCACCTTTCATGGTATCTATTGGCATTAATTCGTACGCTAAACCCGTCTCCATTAAATAAAGAGCCACTTTCATAGGGTTTGGGGTTTGATGAAAATAAAATTTAAGCATGTTGATATCCTTAGACGGCTCGAAAGGTTTAGGTGTTAGTCTTACAGCCACTATAAAGAAAAATGAACGACCGTTCAAGTTATTTTGAGCAATCGTTCATTTTATTGGCGCTAACTATAACAAAGCCTTTTGCTAAGCAGATTTTTGCGGACGTAACAACAAAGCAAGTCCAATCGCTATAAAGGCTGCGATGCCAGAGACCATATAACTGATGCTAAAGTCGCCAGTAAGCTCTGCAAGATAACCTGCTGCCACTGGCCCAAGCGCCTGTCCGCCCGAAAAGGCAAAAGTCAGCGCCGCCAGCGCACTTGCCGCCGCTGCAGGCCCAAAATAATCGCCAGCACAGGCCGCCATAATGACAGGAACGCTCCAAACTACTAAGCCAAACAAGATAATTGACAAGTAAAGCCCTAAAGTCCAATCAGTCAAGCCAACCAGAAGATAAGCGATGGCAAGGAAGAAAAAAGCCAGCGCGAGCCCAAGGCGTCTGCCAATATGGTCAGAAATCCAGCCAAACAACATGCCTGAAAAGACACTAAGCAGACCAATCCATGCCCAAATACCGCCTGCAGTCGCTTCACTTAGTTGATACGATCCCACCATGCTAGTGACGATAAAGGTCACGTAAACCATATAAGTAGCGCCGTAAATGGCAAAGATGATACCCAAATGTACCAGCAGCTTGATATTAGCGCGTTCTAGCTTTTTCTTATTTTTTACAGGTGAGGTGGGTACACGTCCAAAAGGATTTTGATTGACATCGTCTGGATGATTGCGAATCAAAGTGAAAGTAAGCCAAGCTACCACGATATTGATAACGGCAAAAATTAGCCAGCCCGTCTGCCAAGACAGTAGACCAGAGATAGGTAAGAGTTTTGGTACGACGAAGCCCGATAGAATAATGCCAAAGCCAGGGCCAGCCATAACGAGTCCTAAGGCGAGCCCACGATGCGAAGGAAAAAACCAATGTGACATGACGCTCATCATTGGTAAGACCACGCCGCCGCTACCAATACCAGTCAATACGTAAAGTGCGCAGAGTAGGGGAAAGCTTGTGGTAAAAGCCATACCAAGCATAGAGACTGCGATTAAGAGAAGGCTGGCAGTACCAATGATTCGAGTACCAAATCGAGGTATAATGAGCGGGCTTAAAAGAACGGCAACGAGGTATCCTATCAGGTTGGTGAATCCCAATATTCCGCTTTGAGTATAATTTAATCCCAAAGAAGACGACATCGATGGTAGCAACATACCAAATGCAAATCGCCCTAATCCAAGTCCACAGAACATCGCTATAGAGCCTGTAGCGGCTACAATCCAAGCATAATTTAACCCGCCTAGTCTGAGAGGAGGAGTGCTATGTTTATCTTGTTGAATGATGTCCTCAGGCATTGTGATTCTCCGAGTGGCCGAAGAAGGTGAATGTCACGCTCACAATACGAAGGGTAGATAGAGATAAACCGAATGACGTAGCTATTTTTCTTGAAAGATTGCCCATTTTACACTTATCCTTGTGTGTTTGATGCAGTACAAACGAGTCCGATAGCAATGAGTATAGCTTTGCCTGAACACTCGTTCAATAGAAGTTATAGAAGTTTATGTAAATTGCTAAGATATAGTGGTGGGTAGCATAAAAAAATGCCAACCCATTTAAGTGGCTGGCATGTGGCTGGTTCTTATCTGATTGCGTTAATTTTGATTATAGCCAGTTCATTATAAAAAGGTTACAGTGAGACTGGGATAAATTTTTTGCCGCATCTGTCGGCGCAGGCACAGCACGCAAGAAAAATTTGTACCAGTCTAGCGAATTTATGCAGTGTATCTCTTTTATTTAGTAACGTAACGACTATACTTGCGGTTACTTACGGTTAACAGCAGTAACGATTTGGGTGTTTGTTAGCCAAGTCTTCTACTCAATTCAGAAAAGCGCTTTATCATATAGAGCATGAGTAGCAGAGCCACACTAGCAATAGCGGCCCCAACATAGCCCACGCTTGAGAGAGATAAATGCGTCACCGCGTATCCACCAAAGAGCGCACCCGTACCAATCCCTAAGTTGATAATACCTGAAAACATCGACATCAGCATGTCTTGCGCATTGACGTCGACCATAATGACTTTGGCTTGCATGGAAATAATCAGCAGCATTAGTGCCGCGCCCCATAACAAGGCAATTAGGCTGAGTGCCCAAATGGAGGTCACGACGAATAACAGGAAAAGCATAGAAAAAAGCATTAATATCGTCGATATCAGCATCAGCCGTGTGTTAAATCGATCACCCCAGCGACTGAATATGACACTGCCTACAATTCCTGCAACGCCGAATAGCAGGAGGACGACCGTCGCTGAATTTTCACTGATGGCGCCGACTTGTCGCATAAAGGGCTCAATATAAGAGTAGGCGGTATAGTGCGCAGTAAAAACCAGTAGAATAAGCAGGTAAAGACAGACCAATAAGGGATTTTTTAATAGCTCGGGAATTTTTCTAAAAGAGCCTTCAAACATACTGGGCAAGGTCGGTAACAGCTTCGCTTGTAGAATGAACACAATGAAAGCAATTCCGCCAATGCCACCAAACGTCGCACGCCAGCCAAACCACTGCCCGACCAAGCGCCCCAAAGGCACGCCCAGCACCATCGCTAATGAAGTGCCCGTCGCAAGCACACTTAGCGCCAGTGCTTTTTTGCCTTCAGGTGCCACGCGTATGGCGATCGCGGCGGTGATGGACCAAAATATTGCATGCGATAGCGCGATCCCCACTCGGCTGATCAGCAGCACATCAAAGCTCCATGCAAAGACTGAGAGCACGTGGCTGGCAATAAATACCGCAAACAAACCTAAGAGTAAGCTTTTACGCTCAAAGCGACTGGTCAGTAGCATCAGCGGCAATGACATAGCCGCGACAATCCACGCATAAAGCGTCAACATCCAGCCAGTCTCAGCTGTAGTGATAGAAAAATCTTGGGCAATGTCACTGAGTAGAGCGACGGGGACAAATTCTGTGGTATTCATGATAAAGGCACTGACGCCCATCAAAAATACTTGAAAATACTGAGTCCGGCGAGCATCTGGGCTCGCCTCAATGTTGTGTTTCATAAGATCCAATACAAGAAAATGCTAGAGCGTGTCCTCACTCGATAAATAATAAAAATGAGGACAAGCCCTAATACGATAAGAAGATTAGCCAATAAAGGGGTAAAAAATGCTGTGTGGTAAACACCTTTGGCAATATAGGAATGGCGAGGCAAGATACCAAGACCGTGACATTAGTTAAAGGGCTTTTTTGCTAATGATTGTTAATAAGTAGTTTAGCGTTATATGTTACGGACTAACAATAATTCTAAAAAAGAAGCACACATATCAGTATTTATTTCTTAGCAGTTGATGTGCTATTATCATTCAACAAACTATCGTGGGTTTAACAGTTTTGACATCGCTAACCATACTTATAATAAATGGTGGCGTACAAACCTTGCAACTTCCAGCGCGATATAAAACAATCCTGGTAAAGCGCATGAGCCTGTACTCCGACGTCCTCATTTGTGCCTGATATCATAATTTTTGTCGGAGTTATAGGAATCTAAGGTGTTCAATATCATGAGCCAATCAACCAATCCATCCAAATATACCCGCCGCTATCATCCGCGTCATTCTTTAGCACAATATGCTATCACTCAAATAGACACGCTTGAGCTGCGTGCGCAGGACATTATCAAAGCTATGGGTTATCCTTTAAAGCATACTATACCTGCTTGCGAGCGCTTACGTCATGTATTGTGTCATCGCTATCTTGGGCTTGATGGTAGCTATATGGACAAATATTTTACAGCTGATGAGTTTTTAGCAAAGCTATTCACGGTACTTGAGTTGCCTTATGAGCCATTCGCAGAATATATCGCACAGATTAAATATGAGTTGGCACATGACCCTAATTCTCTACCAAAGCATCACTTACAAGCAGAGGTAGGTTTTGACTGTGTCGATACAAATTGGGTATCTTGTGACGCAGCCTCACGTTTGGCTCAGCTACGGCTGTCATCAGCGTTTGCCACATTGGATGAAACTGAGCGACAGACAATTGTTCAAGAACGTATTTGCGAGTATTATCAGTAGTAGGTGGTGATCTGTCTTAAAGCGATATCATCAAGTGGTATTAATTATCAGTCAAGAGAATCAAGAGATCGATAATGTAGAGCATAAGTTGCCATGCCCTAATGACAACTATAAATTGCTTTGTTCCAAATTTGATAAAAACGCGGCAAAACCGTCATTTACCCGGCCGTTTACCCGGCTACTGGTGATGACTCGCACGCGATTGCTCCAAGTGATAGCATAACCTTGGGTCTCAAATTTTTTGACCAAATCCACATCTTCATGACATGGTAGGAGACTAAAGCCACCAACGGCAAGGTAAGCTCGACTACTAAAACTCAAATTTGCTCCATGAATATGCCGATGTCCCATCTTGTCTTGATAGTGAGCAACATAATCGTGTCGCGTTTGCGGTGACAAGTTTGTCCAGTCATCGATACTTACCACACCGCAAATCATATCAGTCGACTGCTGAGTTATATGAGCAATTTGATGCACCAGCCAATCTGTAGTCACAACCGTGTCAGCGTCTGTACAAGCAATCCACGTCGCGCCCTTTGCGATCGCATGTCGAATACCCAAATCTCGCGCCCGTCCCACACAGTGATACTCACAACTTATATGATTGACTGCTAGGTGTTTGACAATAGAGAGGGTGCCATCGGTGCAGCTATCAAGCACGACAAGTGGATATGCGGTAATGATCGAGGGGAGTCGTTCAATGGCAGTTTGCACCGACTCTAAGCAGGCGCTAATAGTCGATGCCTCGTTGTGAGCGGGAATCACTATACCGATTTTTATATCGTTCATAAGTTTCTCATTGTTTAGCGACTGGTCTTACTCCGTCATACTTCATTATATTCGTCATATCAGATTTTCTTGCATGGCGACCGAGCGCGGAGAGCGCTGCCAAACGTCTAATAAAAAATCACAATCTACAATCTGGCTTTGATGATTAAACATTGCTTGCGGCGTTTCTTTGTCATTTATAGTATGAAAGGTTTGGTGCAGACGTTGATGTACTGTCTCGCCCGTCATCACAAAGCCATCAATACTATATCGCCAATGGCAGAACAGTATAGTGCCACCTATTGCAAGGTTTTGCTGAGACCAAGCAATAACCTTATCGATATCAGTGGGCGATAAATAATACAAAATCTCACTAATAACAATTAAATCAAAAGGAGGGTTATGTGCGCCTGAAACCTCTGTTCCTGATAAAGGATAGGCTTCTAACAGTGTATCTTGTAAATTCAATAACGTATTAGGAATAATCCCTTGAATTACCTTAGTATGAGCGTGATTCGTCAAGCGTTGTTTGGCAAGTGCTACCGCCTGATGATTGCCATCTACGCATGTCAAAGTCTGACAACGTTGGGCCAATAACTCGCTAAATACGCCATTGCCAGAGCCCAGCTCAATGGCATTGTTATACTTTGCCTGTGGTAGTATTGCTAGACAGATATTACGTTTTCTTTTTTCATACCAGCGGGTTTGATACTCCCATGGATCAGTGTTGTCGTTATATAAGGCATCAAAATACGTTTCTGAGTAGGCATCAGTATGATTATCAATATGAGTAAAACTGTCCAAAGTTGTTTTGGCGTAACTATCAGCAAGATCAGCTGATGACGTCGATTTAGGTGAGTGGCTCATATAGATAAACTTCCCAAGGTTGGCTAATTCTAGCAATGGTTTGAGCAGATAAAATAGGGGGGTTGCCCGTACTTTCATCAACGGTAATTTGACTGTCAAAACAAGTAATGGCTTGGCTTTTACGCTGTAATTGCTCAGCGTTCAAATCGACTCTAACGGCATGATGCCAAGGAATGCGAGTGTCGGCAGGCTTAGCCCAGTGCCATGCCCAAATCAGTACCTGATAACACGCTAGATGCCGCTGCTTAGCAAATGCAGTGACCACACGCCCTGTCGCCTCATGATCTGGGTGGCCGTCGTGCATAAAAGGCGTCACTAAAATATCATCAGGCTGGATAATAGCGGCCAGTTTTTGCTCAAACTGCTCTTGTTCGGCAAACACATCGCCATCTGTCAAATTTAGCGCAACGATGGTCACTTGGTGGGCAATGCCCAATACTTCTAACGCTGCTAGGCTTTCTTTTGGACGGATAATATCAAGCTGCTGCGGAGGATAAATCTGTGAGTCTGGATGGCTTTGCGTGCCATTGGTCACGTGAATCAGAATAATAGGATTGCCATTAACCGCTACTTGCTGTAGCAAACCACTAGAGCCCAATATTTCATCATCAGGATGCGGGGCAAAAACGCACACCCGCTGCTTTGGTGAAAAACGCTTGGCAATATCTAACCGAGGTAGGTTTTGTAGCCCTTGCCAGTTTTTCCAACTCTCTATACTGGTGCCATCGCCTGCTATCATACGATCGCCAACGATTGGATGATGACTCTCAGACGTAGCCATATTAGAAATTACAGTTGCCATATATTTACCTGCCCGTCTGTTAAATCACTGGTTGCGCTAGATAGCTCGCCAATTTTTTGTAAATCAAACGCGCCATGACTTTGACGGATAAACACGCTTAGATCTGCTGATAATCTTGCAAAATGCGCGTTACCACAAAATGGTGCTGCGCCCAATGCTTGTCCAGCACTCTCTATTACTTGCCGAGCGACTTGCTCGACATGCGCCCTTAATTCGCGAATAGCCAACTCATGGGACAGCGTGGGCTGGGTATCTATAAGTTGAGCGACATGATGAAAATACTGTTGAGTCACACTCAATGCTGTACTGACTTGCCCTAAATACATGGCTTTATAGTCGTTTGGTTTTTTTTGATAAGACTGCATTAAATAAGTGGCTATACATGAGGCTGCGCCATACCAGCAAGCAGCAACTCCTGCCGCTCCATGCCAAAATCCTACGCGCTCTAGGTACGCATCGGCTTCCCCAGCAGTATTAGCCGTTACTTGTTCGAACGTTATAGCGGCAGTATCAGTGGCTTGCATACCTACTGCTTGCCATCCACTATTATCAATCGCAATGCCATCTTGCTGCATATCTACGACAAGCAGTTGTGAGCGCCCATGCTCATCTCGATAAGTCATTACGCCATAGTTGACAATATTCGCGCCTGAACACCACGCTTTTGTGCCACTTATTTTGCCTTGCTGATAGCGTATGGGGTGAGGGTGACCCTCTGACGCCCAAACTGCACATAGCCCTTTTACTGCTTTGCCATAACCCAATTCGTGCAAGATGCTTAGGGCATCTAGGTGCGACTCAAACCACTTTACAATCGTTAAGTCGATACTGGCAACATAGGCCAGCACTTGCCAACGAACCAAAGTGCGTGAGTTTGATTCATTAACACTATCAGTACCGTTGGCAGGATGTGGGATTTCGTCACTATAAGTGATTAAGACATTCAATATGTTACGGCGCAATTCGTCCGTTATAATAGGCAAGTCAGTATCTGTTGAAACGGTACTTATCACGCCTTTTATAGCGGATTTAATGTCCTGCAATAAAGTATCTTTTGCATCCAGCATAAGGGTTCCCTAATTATTTTTATAAATCACTTATTGGTACTACGCTCAAGGACTAGCTATGGGTTAAACGTCGTTAATCATAAACCAACGACAAAATATCATCGGTATAAATCCTCTAAGAAGTCTTGCTGCCAAGCTTGTAAGTCATACTCCCAAAGACCTTGCAATAACGTCTGATAGCGAGACTTACGTTCTTTTAAGGGCATTGTTAGAGCGGTTTTTAGACCTTCTATAATGCTCTTTGGATTGTGCGGGTCGATGATAACAGCTGCCTGCATTTGCTCAGCCGCTCCTGCATAGTCAGAGAGTAGCAGTACCCCAGGATTGTCTGGATTTTGTGCGGCAATATACTCTTTGGCGACTAGGTTCATACCGTCTTTGAGCGAATTTACCCAGCCAATATCGCTGTACCAAAACGCTGCCATCAATTCTCCATGATTTAACACGCTTTCACTATAGGTAATCGCCTGCCAATTATTCGTAGAGTCAAAAGTATCGAGATTACATGCCTTTACATCATCAATTTTAAAAGCATCTGATTGTACCCCAATCAGTGAAAATTGCTGATTTACCTCATTGACAGTCTGTCTAACATCGTCATAAAGCCGCTGATAAACAGGTAGATCTAAGCGACTAGGACAAGCAATTTGTATCAATTTTAGCTGATTTTGATAGACGGGATACTGCTGCAAAAACTGGCGATAGGCCGAAAAACGCTCTAACAACCCTTTGGAGTAATCAATTCTATCTACCGCGATTATCTGCTGGACGGCTGTTTTTATATCAGTCTTTTCTGGCATTTGTCTTTTATATTGCGAAGATAAATATGAAGATGAGTTGATGACCTGTTGTTGTATTTTGTCGACATCTATACCGATTGGATAAGCATCAATCATTATATGGTGCGGAGCATCTGAGTCTAGGTTAAGCTCCAACTGCGCACCAGTCGTTCGATTGGACTTAGCAAAATTTTGTGCTGTATGTGCAGGGTTATTTGTAGACTCTTTGAGCATATTATTAGTTTTTAACATGCTATCGGTTTTTGACATACTATCGGTTAAGTGGCGGGTATTTAAATAGCTGTCCTTTAAATAATGGTTAAAGACCGCCAGACAATTTTCTTTATCTTGCTCAGTTTGTGTACCGAATACATCGTAATGAGCAAGGTGCTTAATCAATTCAGGACTTTGATCAAGCTTTTGCCAAAATGTGAGGGGAGCAAACGGGATGTGCAAAAACAAGCCGATACGGTTATTTAAGCCCAGCTGCCTACAATAATATGCCACACTTAAAAAGTGATAATCATGTACCCAAATGACATCATCAGGTTGAATAATCTTTTTTAATTGTTTGGCAAAAAGTTGGTTGACCGCTTGATAGCCTGCGTAATCTTCTGGCGCTTGGCTAATCAGATGGGCTTGCTCGTGCAACAGCAACCACAATACATTGTTAGCAAATCCGCAATAAAAATGCTGATATTGTTTAGAGGTGAGGGCAGTGGTCATATAAGTGATGTTCTTATTCGCCACTTGAACATCGGCATCGGTTGCAGTCGCTTGTCCATTACAGTTAAACTCATTGTCAGCACTGTCATCGCAAGTGTCCACAATATCACTATTCCAGCCCATCCAAATGCCTGAGTTTCCTATTAGCATGTCATGCAGGGCGACGGCAAGTCCGCCTGCCATTGGGTTGTTATCGGGCATTTTTACCCGATTGGATAAAACGATTAAGCGGCTCATATAAGACATCTCGTTGTTTTTTTAGTAACAAAGGCATTTGGAGCGGTTGATTCAGATAAAAGAGTGGCCCTGCTTTGACAAAAGTCTAAAAAGCTACGCAGTAAAACCGTTACCTCAGCAATGTCATGTATGTAGTAATAAGCACAAGTGGCTTCACTACCTACTTTAATGCCCATGCCTTTTATAGGCTGATCAAGATGAGTCAAAGATGTATTTTCGCTTAGGGCATCTTCTTGTTGTATGGCTCTAAATCCCGCCTCATCAGTGATATCATCACCGATAAAGATAGGACAAAGCTTATGATCAGTTTGCATCTTTTTTAATAAGGTCAAAATAGCTGCGCCTTTATCAGCCCCTTTTGGTACCGCTTCCCAGACATATTTGCCTTGTTTCAATGTCCAATTAACACGATTTTTTACCGTTTTTGCCATAATGGCATACGCGGTGTCAGTTAAGTTGGGGTTTTGGCGATAGTGCAGAGCGACGGAGTAAGGCTTATCTTCTATAGTAAAGTCATCATAAGGTTTGCAAGATTGGATAATGGCCAGTTTGATGGCACTAAGTTCAGTGTTATCACATTGCAAAGTATCTGTATTGTCGTAGCTTGTACCTTGAGCTTCATTACGATCAAATTCTATTTCGAGACCATGAGTGGCTGCAATCGGTACTTGTATAGGAGATAGCATTTGCTTTGCTTCAGCCAAGCTACGTCCCGTCACAACACCTATGTCAACGCCGCAACTTTGTATGTCTTTTATGAGGGACAAGGTTGTATCAGGAATGCTGCTGTCTTTTGGATCAAGCGTAAAATCAGCAAGCGTGCCATCGATATCTAAAAACAAGCAATAATCCTGCTGAATAGTCAGATAATCAGCAAAATCTCTTGGTTCGATATACACCGGTGGTATATTTAAACGAGGGTTTTTTGCTAAAGTCACACTTTTCCCCTTTTAGTTAATAAGTCATCATATTATATCGTTGTAATTTGACTTTACTTAATTTTGATACAAAATAGGCTTTTATCTCTAAAAGTGAATATATCTTTAAGTATCTGTTTATAAAATAATAATCGATGAAGTCTGGTGATAAGTCTGCCACAAACCGACTCACACTGCGACACAGCGAATGTGTCATTTAGTATGAATTTTTTTAGTGTAAAACTTTTAATGTATCAAACAATGTGGTTGATGATAAGATAATAGACTTCATCTTTAAGCTCATTCATCCAGATCCAATTGCGAAAAATATTTATGACTTCCTCACTTCATCGCCTGTACTCTTTTCGTCGCTGTCCTTATGCCATGCGTGCTAGGCTTGGTATCTTATTTGCTGAGTTGCAAGTGGAGCTGCGAGAGATAATATTAAAAAATAAACCGCCACAGATGCTAGCGATTAGCCCAAAGGGAACTGTGCCTGTTTTACAGCTTATAGATGGTGAAGTTATTGAAGAGAGTCGAGAGATCATGATATGGGCGCTTAAGCAAGACGATCAGCAAGGGCTACTTGATACAGAAGTTATTCACCAAGCAAATGCGTTGATTGACAAAAATGATAATGAATTTAAACATTGGCTGGATCGTTATAAGTATGCTGATCGTCACCCTGAGATGACCCAAGAAGCGTATCGACAACGGGGTGAGGCGTTTTTGCATGTTTTAGAAGAACTGCTAACCAAGCATACTTATCTTTTAGGGGAGAGCATAACCATTGCTGATATTGGGATTATGCCTTTTGTTCGTCAATTCGCTCATGTGGATCGCGAGGTTTTTTATAGTCTGCCTTATCCAAACCTGCAGCGCTGGCTACAGCATTGGTTGGCGCACCCAGTATTCATACAAGCGATGACGAAGTATCAGCTTTGGCAGGAAGGAGATGAAATGGTGGTTTTTCCATGACCAGTAATGTTCCTTCTTAAAGGCAAGCACTAGCGTTATGAAAGAACATTTATACAAAACTATTGATATAATGCACATTGTTACGAAATAAAGAAATCAAATTATGGAACAAAGACAAGACGCTGTAGAACACAAACCCGTATTTATGCCTAGAGTCAACAGTGACAATCTGGTAAAAACAGATATGGTTAGGTTTGAGCGGCATGTGGGATTTGCCAGTCGGCAAAAGAAAAAATCCATCAACGATATGCATCAAGTCATTCGTAAAAAATATGGATTCAACCACGTCTTAGAGCTATCTAGTAAGTCTGGCAATAAGCTAAGTTTTTTGCTCAGTCCACTTAGCTTAAAGCTCACTGACGAGCACAATGGCGCGCAGCATAATGTCGAAAACATCTTTCAGGCGAGCAAGGTGTTTGAACATGGTGGTCCCTATAGTGACTTGCTGACAGTGCCACCAAGACAGGCCAAAAAAGACGAGCGCTTGCAATCGTCTGGTGAGCTCATTGGTTACAATGATTTTGGTATGGAGTGGAATCTAGAGCCGCTGACTGCGTTTTATGATTGGCTGTATGTTAACGCACTAAAGCAGAACACTCAGCTCCACGAAGAGGTCATGCAATATCAAGCCTTTACAGATATTGAATTTAATCCCAAAAAGTCTATTCATTGTCCGGCTTATTCGCTGGCGATGTTTGTAGCACTCAATAAACGCGATTTACTTGATAACGTTGAAGACCCAGGAACGTTTTATGACTTACATACTGAGTTTAAATTGAGTAATACAGCCCATCTGTTAGAAGAAGGGTGGTTTTGAATAGTTCGACTAGAGATTGGCTTCGTTTGTCCGTCACACGTCTTTCAATTTGTATAGGTTTTTTGCACTTTTGGCATCATTAGAAGCTGTTTGACAAAACTTCGATTTGTACGATTATGCACATGTTTCTAGATTTTGTTCTCTCCTTTAAAATGGGTACTGAATTTCCTATATAATGTGAGCCACCTCGCTGATGATAATCCACTCAATTTAGTCTTTTTCTTAGCAAAAAAGGCTTTTTATTAGGTAAAAATGGCACTTTATGTTTAACACTTCCTCGACTCGTTTAAATAAATACATCAGCGAAAGCGGTATTTGCTCCAGGCGAGACGCTGACCGCTTTATTGAACAAGGTAATGTCTACCTCAATGGTAAGCGTGCTCAAGTAGGCGATCAGGTGGTTGCTGGAGATACGGTAAAAGTCAACGGACAGCTCATTGAGCCGCGAGAGGCCGATGATTTTGTTTTTATTGTATTGAATAAGCCCGTGGGTATTGTAAGCACCACTGAAAGTTCTGAGAAAAATAACATTGTCGATTTTGTTAGACATGGGGTACGTATTTTTCCAATTGGTCGTTTGGACAAAGATTCCCAAGGTTTAATATTTTTGACCAACAATGGCGATCTAGTGAACAAGGTTTTACGTGCGGGTAATAATCATGAAAAAGAGTATTTGGTGACGGTTAATAAACCGATAACCGATAGTTTTATCGAGGGTTTGGCAGGCGGTGTGCCTATTTTAGGAACGATGACCAAAAAATGCCCAGTGACTAAGGTGGCACCCACCGTATTTAACATCACGCTAGTACAGGGGTTAAACCGTCAAATTCGCCGGATGTGTGAGCATTTTGGTTATGAAGTCGTGAAGCTTGAACGTACGCGGATTATGAATGTGACTCTTAAGGGTCTTCCAGTTGGAGATTGGCGAGATTTAACTCCAAAAGAGTTGTCTGTTTTACTTAACTCTATAGAAGATTCTTCTTCGCAAGACAAGAATGCGGCTAAGAAATCTCGCAATAAACCAAGAAAAAATGCTCGTACTAATAGCTCGTCAAAATCAAAAGCGTCTTCTAAATCAACAGGCGCGGCAAAGGGGAATAGTAAACATCCTAGAGACGGTGCCAGAAAACCATCGGGTTCTAAAGGTGGGCGTCCTTCTGGCCATGGTAAGAAGTCTGGGGGCAATGGCAAACCTGCAGCAAATGGCAAGCGCCCTGCAAAAGGTCGAAGTTCTAAGCGCTCTTCACGGTCGTAGTTTTTTAAAGTATGAAAGCGAATTACCGCATAGCCCTTATATTTAAGGGCTATGTGGTTCGGCAGTTCAGTAGTTCGATAGTATTAGAGCATCTATCGACGCCTGTTAACACTTGATAACACTTGATAAAAACAGTCAAGCGTCAATGTGGTTAAGCGTTACTTTTCAAATACTCTAACATGGTGTCCGCATCTGATACTTCAAAAGGATCTATTGGACAGTTGTCGCCAAAATCAGGTTCCTTAAACACTTTTTTGATGGCTTTATTGTCGACATACATCGAATAACGCCATGAGCGCATACCAAAGCCAAGATTACTCTTATCAACAAGCATACCCATTTTACGAGTGAACTCACCATTGCCATCAGGAAGTAAGAAAACGTTTTCACGGTTTTGTTTTAGGCCCCATTGGTACATGACGAACGCATCATTGACAGAAATGCAAACTATTTCATCTACGCCTAACGCCTTAAACTCATCATAAAGCTCTTCATAACGAGGTAAATGGCTGGTCGAACAAGTTGGCGTAAAGGCACCTGGTAGTGAGAACACGACCACTTTTTTATTAGCAAATAACTCATCAGTGGTTAGGTTATACCATGTGAAGGGGTTGTCTCCTCCGATAGATTCATCACGAACACGAGTTTTAAAAGTCACATCAGGTACATGGGTAATCATTATTTACTCCGATTTAGATTATTGTTTTTTAGTTTTCAAAATACTGCGCATATATAGTCAGTTCAAAATAAAAATGTTATGCCTTGGACAAATATCATAAAACAATTTGGATAAGTCATTTTGCATCCAACCTTGGCGTAGAAACTTCACTTGAGCCCATTTCTTTTCGATAGGGTTTAGGTATGGGCTGTACGGCGGCAACCAAAGAATACGATGCCCGTGCCTGTTTAGTAGCTTTTGAATGCGTTTGCTCTTATGAAATCTGGCGTTATCCATCACAATCACGCATTTAGTTTTAAGACTTGGGATTAGCTTGTGTTTGCACCAGTGATAGAAGACGATGCTGTTGATGTTTGTCTCAAAGTAATCAAGCGCAAACAGCATCTTTTCATACAGAGCACCAATAACGTTGGTTCGCTTTTTACCTTGCCAGTTGTAGCTATCGATACAAGGCTTACCGATCGGCGCATAGCCATGAGAGCGGATGGTCTCGTGCTCAAAGCCGCTTTCATCCATATAGACAATGGGATAGCCTTGCTGCGTAAAGCTATCAAGCTTTCCCTGATACGCCGCTCTTTTTATTGGGCAAGCTTTTGGATGCTCTAAGGTCTTTTTTTTGACTGATGCCTAGGCGCTTTAGGGCATGATAAATGCCTGTTTTACTACAATTTAAACGATGTGCTCGCTCATACTGGTAATCATCAGGATGTTCTTTGACATCATTAAGTAGCACGTCATCTGGTATTTTATAGGGTTTGGTTTGCCTGATTGTTTTGCTATGAACACGTCTCTTCCAGTTTTGTATGGTGGTTGGGCTGAGATTATAGAACTCAGCCGCCCCGGCAATGGTCATACCCTCGTCTAAGCTTTTTAGTACTTGTTTGCGAAAATCTAGTGAGTAAGTCATGGTCTTTATGATAACAATTGGGTTTAATAATTAGTTTATAACACTTTTAAATGGGTTTGGCTATAGAAATAAGACTAAGTAGTGGGAAAGCAATAAGCTATAGGAGTCTCTCATCTGGAGAGAGACAAGTAGTGTTTATCTTTCTAAAAATTATAAATGGAAGTGTCGATAACTCTCTAATACTAATGGATGAACCAGAAATATCATTACATCTTTCGTGGCAAGAAAAATTATTAACAGAAATCACAAAATTAAATGATACAAGTCAAATTATAATAGTAACCCATAGTCCTGCTATGGTTATGAATGGTTGGTTAGATAGTTTTGTAGATATAAAAAATATAACAACAGAAGCGTAGTGATAACATGTCAGAATTTAGTGATTTCCTTACTGATAGAGACTATATTGGCTCTTACAATGTATTTCTGTCTGGGAATATTGCAGATAAAGATAATGGCATCATCTATGTAGAAGATGCTTCTGATTGGAAATTTTGGGAAGAGTTCATTGATTATTATTACCCTAAGGAATACATGTGTCGTCCATCTTCTAAAGATGGGAAAACAGTAACTGGAAAGAGGTTTTTAGAGACTATATACGATACGGCTAACGAGAAAGTAATAATAGCTGTTGATAGTGATTATGATTATATAGCTTCCAAAGCGCAAGCGAGCCATGTTTTCAACCATAATAAATATATTGTTCATACATATGGCTTCAGTAGAGAAAGCGTACAGCTTGAAAAATATCACTTACAGAATTTTTTTGAAAGATGTAAATTAACACTACCCAATACAGTGAACTTACTAGAATTTCTAGAAAAATTTTCTGAAATATCGTTCAGTGCCTTAGCTAGATATACAGTCCTATTAAAGCGAGTTAATTATATTAATATACATGAAAATGGATTTAACTCCTGTTTCAATATTCTTGATAACAAATTAATTGATAATGATTTGAATGTAGATTTATCTACTATAAATAAAATAGAGAATAGCTTTGATTTGTTTTTTTCTGAAAAAAATATATCAGAAAATGATATAGATGAAGCAGAGTATTTCTTAAAGAGAATAGGAATAAATAAAGGTAATGCATACAGGTTTATATCAGGACATGTGTTCTTCGTTATAGTCAAAAAAATTCATAAAGACTCATTATTACAACTGATGAAGGATGAAATTGTAAAGGTTAAAGAAGATGTGGATAAAAAATCGATTAAAGGTATGGTTAGCCATGTAACGCACCTATTCAAGAATTCATTTAGTTTCGATACCTATTGTAATATGCGTTATGTAGATCCTGATGACGAGGTTCACAAACTTATACTGTCAGCTATTGATAATATAAAGTGATAAGTGTTCTTTAAAGCTAGCTTCTTTTAGACCTTAGGAGTTAGAATCTAGAATCTAGGAAAAGGCAGCTTAGGTTTGAGTATGTTTGAAAATCTATACAATCACTAATTTCTAAACAAAAAAAAGCCCCACCGCTCATATAAAGAGTAGTGAGGCTTTTTAAGTATTTGGAGCGGGAAAAGAGATTCGAACTCTCGACCCCAGAAGCTCTCTATTGTCGAAGCAATTACCTTTGCTGCTCATCGAACCTTTAAACTCATGTTGCTCAATGATCTTGTGGTAGGCATGGCTGTAATACTGACTGCCTCTGTCAGAATGCAAAATCAGCCCTTGGCTGGGTCTTTTATTTTTAGTTGCCATATTGAGTGCACGGCATACTAAATCTGTTGTCATGCGCTTATTAATAGGGTAGCCGACCAGCTCTTTGCTATATAAGTCTTTAACTCCAGATAAGTACAGCCAGCCCTCCGTTGTCCAGATATAAGTAATATCGCTGACCCAAGACTCATTAGGTCGACTGGAGTCAAATATCTGATCCAACACATTTGGATAGATTAGCTTGTTATGGTTTGAGTTGGTGGTAACTTTAGAGCGCTTGTGGCGACGGCATTTGATGTCGTACTCTTCTTTGATGCGTCTGACCATGTATTTACTGATGGCATATCCTTGCTCTGTAAGATGAGCATGCAGTCGCTCATAGCTATAGCACTTTTTGGTCTCAGTATGCGCCACTCTAACCAACAGCTTACACTGATTGCGATGGATAATCTGGTCACTGATGCCACGATTTATCCAGTCGTAATAGCTTGATGGTTTAACGTCTAATATGTGACACATGTGGGTAATGGTAAAGATCTGCCGATCTGCCGATTTGCTTTGATAAAGGCGTACTTCACTAATTGTTTTTCGTAAAGTACGCCGTGGCCTTTTCTAGTATCTCGCGCTCCTCTTCGGCAATCTCAAGCTGACGTTTAAGACGCTTATTTTCTTCTATAATGGCCATGAGTTCATGGTCATATTGCTTAGTGCCGACAAGCTTGCCTTCATTAGCTTTATTCTGCCAGTTAGATAAGGTTTGCATGGCAATGGCAAGCTGCTTTGCGGTAACTGAAACATTGCCGTTGTTGTCGGCTATCTTTTTGACCGCTTCGGCTTTGAATTCTGTGCTATAAGTGCTGATTTCTTGGTCATGGTAAACTCCTATTAATATGCTTAGTTTACCAAGTTTGGTTCTACAGTTTTTTCAGCATAGCTCAAGTATATATGTGGTCATAATCAGCCTTGATAAATATGAGGAGCTTAGTAGTCTAATATTAGTAGTTTAATTATAGCAGTCTATTTTGAGTGGCCTATTAACTGATTAATTGGTCTTATTAGAAAGTTTAAGCGATATGCTTATAAAGGTTTACTATGATATTTAATGAGTCTTCTACTAAAAACGGAGTTTAAAATTGAAGAAGTTCGAAAAAATATGTCTATTAGTCATTGATGATATTAAGTCTGGTAGAAAGAAGGTTGGAGATAAAATACCTTCGATTCGAGCAATGGCAGAAAAACACAAGGTGTCTAAGAATACAATAGTAAATGCCTACAATATCTTACTCGAACAACATTGGATCAAGGCGCTCCCTAAGTCTGGGTTTTATGTCGGTGAAGATTTATCCAGTACACCAATGCTGAATTCGACCCCTTTTTATACGGGCATTGACCTATTGGAACAGCAAATGATCGACCAGTCCCATCATAAACCTGGTGCGGGACGCTATCCCAAAGAATATATGGATAAGCTGAACCTCGAGCTCTACTTAGGGCAGGCGAGTGACAACGCTGAGTTGGCAGACTTCGACCGTGGCAATGGTGATCCAGCAGGCAACGTGTTACTTCGAGGATTGATTGTCGATATCTTGAGCAAGCGCGCGCTAACTGTCGATTCTCAAAACGTATTACTGACCTACGGTACCAATCACAGCTTAGATTTGATTATCAGACAGTTTTTAACCAAAGGCGATCAGGTCATCGTAGAGTCCCCTGGTTATTATCCATTATTTAGTAAGCTTGACTTACATCAAGTTCATATAAATCCCATTAAGCGAACCAAGTTTGGTTTAGATGTAAACAATTTAGAGTCAATCATTCAAAAACAACATCCAAAAATTTTATTTTTACAGCCTTTTGCCCATAACCCAACAGGGACAGACTTGAATGTCCCAAACATGGCGGCGATTCAGAAATTATGTATCAAGTATAACGTGCTCATTGTTGAAAATGATCCGTTTTTATTAGCAAGAGACGGCACTGCTAGTTATTTTTTTAATAAAGATTGTCCCGTTATTTATGTCAGCAGCTTTTCAAAAACAATATCTGCTTCAATCAGATGCGGCTTTATCGTCGCCTCTAAATCGATGATTAAATCACTTACGCGGCTAAAGATGATCACTGTCATCAATACCTCTTCCATCATGGAAAATATTCTTAATCATCTCATCACCAGCGGTGCTTTGGCCAATCATCTACACGCTCTTAAAATGATATCTGATGAGAAGTCAGTCGCCGCCATCACTGCGCTGAGCAAAATCGACGGACTCACACTTTATCCTCACAATCCCAGCGGTAATTTTTTATGGTTTCGTATTCCCATGGATGACAAAAAAGTGGTAAACGATGCAAAAAGTAATAATATCTTTATTGCTCCAGGTAATCTGTTTTTCCCATCCGACCCCGCTTATTTTGCCTTAAGGGTTAATAAATTCTATATAGATAAAACTACTGTTAATTTTATTAAGACAACCGTATTTAATAATCACTAAAACCTTCTCGTTCTCAGCATTTACCAGCACCAATTCTATTTATAACGCCTTTAAAAACCATTTGGCCTGTACTTTTAAAAGGTCAAGGCAGTAAATAGCCTCTAAGAAGACAGCGATATTTGATGATATTGCTGCAGAAATTTTTTACCTCTCCATATCTCCCTTTTTTTCCATTAACTGCCTGTCTTGAAGCATAAATTTTTACTAAAAATGGGTACAGTTTTATGTGAAAAATCATCTCTGTACCCTTGGAAGCGTATTCCTTCCGTGGTATTTCTATTAGAGCTTGACGTAAGTTATCAGCTTATGCCAAGGCGGACTGGTAGGTATTAGAAGGAAGAAGTTAACTTTTAAAAGGAGAGTAAATTTGTTGGCTTTATTGGGGTTTTTGACAATCTTTGTGTTTTTGGGCCTGATACTTACTAAGAAAGTATCTGTCATTGTTTCGCTAATTCTAGTTCCTGTAGTTTTCGCTTTAATAGGTGGATTCGGTAGTGAGTTAGGAACCTTCATGTTAGATGGTATCGTTGGTGTCGCGCCTACAGGAATCATGTTAGGGTTTGCCATTTTATTTTTCGGAGTGATGAACAATGCGGGTTTATTTGATCCGCTAATTTCGAAGGTTTTGAAACTGGTTAAAGGCGATCCAGTAAAAATCACAATAGGAACTGCCATTATTGCAATGGTCGCTCACTTAGATGGTTCTGGGGCGTCCACTTTTTTGATCACCATTCCTGCACTGCTACCGCTATACGATAAATTGGGAATGAACAGGATTGTTTTAGCCGGTATGGTCGCTCTCGGTGCTGGCACAATGAATTTAACTCCTTGGGGAGGTCCAACAGCACGAGCAGCCGCCGCGCTAGACGTTAGTACTGCTCAATTATTTAATCCTCTGATTCCTGCTTTTGTGGCTGGAGTAGTTTGGATTATTTTCGTGGCATATCTAGTCGGGAAAAAAGAGCGTAAACGCTTGGGTGTTCAGGATATGGAGCATAGTTTGCATGACGAGTTGACTGAAGAAGAACGCAGTATGCGCCGTCCGAAAATTTTCTGGTTCAATTTTGTTTTAACCATCTTGACTATAGTAGCACTGGTTCAAGTCTGGCTCCCTCTACCAGTAGTCTTTATGGTAGCTTTTGCAGTCGCTGTTCTAATAAATTACCCTAAACCAAATGATCAAATGGATCAAATAAGAGCACAATCCGTTGGCATGATTACAGTAGTTTCAATTATTTTTGCTGCTGGTATTTTCACCGGTATTCTTTCAGGTACAGGTATGATCACTGCTATGGCTACTTCGTTAGTCAATATCATTCCAGATACTGTAGGCGGTTCTATGGGAATTATTGTAGCCACAATAAGTATGCCATTAAGTTTGATTTTCACTCCAGATGCTTATTATTTTGGGGTCATGCCAATTCTTGCAGAGACTGCTAGTGCATACGGACTTGATCCAATACAAATCGGTCAAGCTTCTATGCTGGGGCAGATGACTACTGGATTTCCATTGAGCCCTCTGACAGCATCAACATTCTTATTAATTGGTTTGGCAGGGGTAGAGCTTGCTGATCATCAAAAATTCGTATTCAAATGGGCATTTGGTACCACAATTGTTATGACTATCGTGGCAGTTATCACAGGTGTCATTATATAAATAGCACTACATGGAGGTTATATTATGAAATCGATCAAAATTGGGTCTGGAGCTGGTTATTCAGATGACAGGTTAGAGCCAGCACTTGATATCATTCAATATGGGGAAGTCGATTATATTGTTTTTGAATGCCTTGCAGAACGAACGATTGCCATTGCACAGCAGCGAAAAATGAAAAATATAAAAGAGGGTTATGATAGTCTTCTTGAGTATCGAATGGAGCAAGTTTTACCTCTTTGTGCAGAAAAAAATGTGAAGATAGTAACGAATATGGGTGCTGCAAATCCAGAAGCAGCTGCTGAACGGGTAAAACAAATTGCCCAAAAGCAAGGTCTGCATAACCTAAAAATCGCGGCGGTAACTGGAGATGATGTTTTATCAAGAATCGATCAATATCAAGACCAAAAACTGTTAGAAAATAATAAGCATATTAAAGAGCTAGGATCGGCAATCGTTTCTGCTAACGCTTATATTGGAGCAAGAGGTATCGTGGAAGCACTTGAAGCAGGTGCGGACATAATTATTACTGGTCGAGCAGCTGATCCTTCCTTATTCCTTGCACCCATGATTTATGAATTTGGCTGGTCTTTTGCAGATACTGAACTTCTAGGTAAAGGAACGATAGGAGGTCATTTGATGGAGTGTGGCGCTCAAATCACTGGAGGCTATTTTGCAGACCCTGGATTTAAAGAGGTGCCTGAGCTTTGGAACGTAGGCTTTCCAATCATGGAAGTGGATGAAAAAGGTGATTATTATATTACGAAACTGGATGACTCTGGTGGTGTGGTTTCTCTAGCAACGGTAAAAGAACAGCTACTTTATGAAATTCATGATCCGGCTAACTACCTAACACCAGATGTC
Organism: Psychrobacter sp. 1Y4; assembly: GCF_051847555.1. Lineage (NCBI taxonomy): Bacteria > Pseudomonadati > Pseudomonadota > Gammaproteobacteria > Moraxellales > Moraxellaceae > Psychrobacter > Psychrobacter sp. 1Y4. The sequence goes on from NZ_JBPYDE010000014.1 coordinate 41,152, forward strand.
ATTGCGGATTTTTCTAATGTTCAAGTCGAGGAAGTAGAAGACAACGTTGTTAAAGTTTTTGGCGGCTCCGGTAAAAAAAAGACGGGCTTGCTAAAAACCAGCATAGGATATAAAGAAGGCTACATTGCTGAGGCAGAAATCAGCTATGGCGGTTCAGGTTCCGTTAAAAGAGCAAGGTTAGCAAAAGAAATCATCCAGAAAAGACTGGACGCCCAAAATATTGAACCCGTTGAGATTCGTTATGATTTTATCGGACTTAATTCTTTATATGGAAATGAGATTCCCGATACGCAGGAAATGCTGGAAGTGAGACTTCGTGTTGCTGCAAGAGCTGGAGATCATGTGATCGCGAAAGCTATTGTTCGAGAGGTGGAGTCTCTTTATACCAATGGTCCAGCAGGTGGTGGCGGAATTCGCTCGAATATTAAAGAAATAGTTTCAATAGGCTCAATTTTGATTCCAGAAGCAGACACGGATATTAAAATCTCATATCGTGAGGTAAAGTAAATGAAATTACGTGAAATAGCACATTCCCGTACGGGTGATAAAGGGAATATATCAAATATTTCTCTTATAGCATTTAAAAATGAAGACTATGAATTAATTAAAGAAAGAGTTACTGAGGAAATAGTGAAAGAGTGGTTCAAAGATATCGTACAAGGTGAAGTCACCCGTTATGAGCTGCCGAATCTTAGTGCATTCAATTTTGTTATGACTGGCGCATTAGGAGGAGGGGTTACAAAGTCCTTAGCACAGGATATGCACGGGAAAAGTTTAAGTTCTAAACTATTGGATTTAGACATATAAACAAAATAAAGTCTGGGTCACATAAAAACCAAACAAAAAAATAGCGCCTAACATGGGCACTATTTTTATATCAGTAAACTGAGTTATTAAGAACGATGACTATGACTATGAGTTTGCTTAGCTTGATATTTGCTTTTCGCTTTTAGATGCGCTGCTGCCTTTTTTGACTGATGCTTTGATACCACTGCTTTTTTCTTAACTTGCTGATGTTTGTTATCGACCTTCACCCTGGGTGTTTGATGCTTCACTTGAGCCATATGATGTTTGGTAACTTCAGGCGCAGCACTTGCTTGACTGACCATGGTAAAGCAAATGTTGTAGTGGCAGCGACACTCAAAAGGCAACGACTCTCATCCAAAGAGTAGCGCCTGTGTAGATAATGACTTTTGAAGAAGTAGAGCATACAAGTTAGGTTAGCAATCAAAGTGTGTAATGGTATAATGCCCCGATAATCGATATTTCATGAAGGGTTTACATTATGGCTCGTACAGCTAGCGCATTACACATTTTAGTAAAAGACAAAGAACTGGCTGAAGACATTATTGCCAAGCTTAAAAAAGGCGCCCAGTTTGATGTGCTAGCTAAAAAACATTCAACCTGTCCATCAGCTAAAAAAGGCGGTAATTTAGGTGAGTTTAAAAAAGGCGACATGGTACCGGCATTTGATAAAGTCTGCTTCAACGGTGAACTCTTCACCCCACATTTAGTGAAAACCAAGTTCGGCTGGCATGTGGTTAAAGTGCTTTATAGGACGTAAACGTTAGTGTCGGAGCTTTGATTGTAAGCCAACTAAAGTATGACTTAAACTGTAGTGGCATAATTAAATTGGACTATATTTAAGATAAGATATTTAAAAAGTAGCCGCCATAACCAGAGTGCGGTAATAGCTCATAAAGCTCGCTCTGAAGCTGATAACACATATCACAGCCACACAGCCAAGACTCGCATCTAAGCGCTTCTGTACCTATAAACGGATCGCCATACACAGAAAGATATTTCGATAAATCTTTTATAACCCTCGAAAATCAGACAAAAAAAATCCTCACTTCCTATTTAAGGAGTGAGGATTTTAGTGCTTTTTCAAGCCATATTTGGAGCGGGATAAGAGATTCGAACTCTCGACCCCAACCTTGGCAAGGTTATGCTCTACCACTGAGCTAATCCCGCTGATTCATCGTTTGATTAACTATCATCAGATGATGAAGGCGTATTATACGCGGTTTTTCTGGGCTGTCAACAACCACCATGAAAAAAAGTAAAATTTAATAAAATAGGCATGTCATCGTACCATTGATGTATGATATAACAGTTTTTTATAATAGGTATTCCAAAAGATTTTTGTCACACAGATAATTTTGAGATACGATTTTATAATTATTTTCAACCGTTTATATTATTACTAGTATTTATGAATATAATTCTTAAGGATAAGAGCTATGAGCCAACAGTATACCATCGCTGACTATTTGTTCGATCGCATCGCTGAAGCAGGTGCGACTGAGATATTTGGCGTACCAGGTGATTTTAACCTAACATTTTTAGACAATGTTATTGATTCTGACAAATTGCGTTGGGTAGGTAATACCAATGAGTTAAATGCAGGTTACGCTGCTGATGGTTACGCACGTGAGCGTGGGTTTGCAGCTATGGTGACGACCTTTGGTGTGGGCGAGCTATCAGCGATCAACGCTACCGCAGGCTCTTTTGCAGAGTATGCGCCAGTATTGCATGTTGTCGGTGCGCCCAGTACGGCTTTGCAAGATTCTAAGCAACGTATTCACCATACGCTTGGTGACGGGGTGTTTAACCACTTTATCAAGATGGTAGAACCAGTAACAGTAGCACGCGCACACCTTACCGCCGAAAACGCAGCTTCAGAGATTGATAGAGTCATTCGTGTGACCCTCAAAAAACACCGTCCAGGCTACTTGCTACTATCACCAGATGTGGCACGTCAGCCTATTTACCCACCATCTACTAAGCTTGTCGATAGTGCAGAGAAAATAACCAGTGAAGCTGCCTTGGCTGATTTCAAAAAAGCATTGAAGGCGTTTTTGCCGAACAAGACGACTACTTTGATGGCGGACTTGATGGTGCATCGTTTAGGACTACAAGACCAGCTCAAAGCTTTGATTGCGGATACCGAGATTCCTTATACGACGCTATCTTGGGGTAAGACTCTATTGGATGAGCAAAGCGATCGCTGGGCTGGCACATATGCAGGCGTAGCATCACGTCCAGTAGTGAAAGATGCAGTAGAAAACTGCGAATGCCTCATTAAAATTGGGGTACAGTATACCGATACGACGACTGCAGGATTTAGCCAAAATATTGACAAAAAAACAGTCGTAGATTTGCATTATGAACGCGCGACCATTAGTGGACAGAACTTTGCTCCTATTGCGTTAGAAGATGCGCTACAAGCATTACATGAAGTCATGACATCAGGAATCAATATCGTACCAAAACCCTTTTGTAGAGAAATTAGGCCGCATGAGCAACATGGCACTGATGAAGAAGCCATTCGTCAAGACGACCTATGGCATGTTATTGCAGACCATTTGGATCATAACAATCTAGTGTTTGCCGACCAAGGAACTGCTTACTTTGGTATCAGTGATGTACGTCTACCAGAAGGCGTGACTTGTTATGGTCAGCCAATGTGGGGCTCGATTGGTTATACCTTACCGGCAAGCTTAGGGGCAGCTATCGCATCGCCTGATAAACGTAGTGTATTACTCATTGGCGATGGCTCAGCATTATTGACCATACAAGAAATAGCAACGATGATTCAAGAGCGTATCAACCCTGTCATCATGCTTATCAATAACGACGGCTATACCGTTGAGCGTGCCATTCATGGTGAAAACCAGCATTATAATGATATTCCTAAGTGTAACTGGCACCTGATGCCGCAAGCTTTTGGTGCAGATGAACAAAACAGTCTTGTATTGAAAGCAGAGACAATGAGCCAATTGAAAGCTGCTCTAAAGACAGCCGCAGCAACGACAGATAAAATGGTGTTTTTAGAGGTGATGACGGACAAGCACGATATTCCGCCTTTGTTGGCAGATATTAGTGCAGCGCTGAAGCCAAAGGCAGATTAAGTAGTTGCATATATAGTTATTTATAGCACAAGCATCAAAAAGCCCCGCTCAAAAGTTTAAGCAGGGCTTTTTAATTTTATATTAAGCGTTGTAATGGTTACTTGTAAGGTTTAGAAATGGAACTTAACTAGTGCACTGGGGACGCTTTGATCTACGCCATCAAAACCGAATTTGTTTTTCCAGTAGCTGTATTCCATACCCACTTCAATACGGTTGTCGATACCCAATGCATCTTGTAGGTTGTACTTAATTTGTGGATTAATATGTAGCTGATCAGCTTTGTCATCGTTATTAAAAGAGTAATCGATATAGCCATCAACGACGAAGTTGTTCTTCTCCCAACCATAGGTTAAGGTAATTTGCTGATCATCGGCATCACTGAACGTATCATCGTTGAAAGCATGATAGATTGATGCTGAAGCATACTTCATACCATCGATTGGTATGTTTAAATCAGCGCCAATACCCACCAAAAAGTTATCTTGCTCAAACCCACTTTCACTGGTTCCAAACTCATATTGACCAGCCAAGTTCACCTGTTTGATGAAGCTATTACTGTAGTCGGATATTTTAAACTTAGGCGCAACTTCGCCATAAATATCTTTTGAACGACTGCCGCTGACATCTTCATTGCCTTGCAAGCGATCAACGAAAAAGAACAGACCGCCCCAATCAAAGGCTGAGGCATGCTCAAGGGTGACGGTGGTTATTTCCTGTTTTACACCTGCAGGCCCGGTTTTATAATTGTCACCATAAAGCACAGAGATGCTGGTGTCAGAAAAAAAGCGTTTGGCGTTGGCACTCGTAGACATTGCGCCTATAGCGATAATAGCGGAGGCGGCAATAGTAAGTGGCTTGATAGCAGAGGTAGTTGAATTAAAACGCACAGTATTACTCCTTTAATTACAGTCGTTAATTTCCCTCAAAAGCACAGTTATAGGATTATACAAACGTCAGTTTTAACATCCTGTCAAAACGCACTATTACTGCGAAGGAAAGACAATTTGATAGAGTTGACCATTTGGTCAAGATTTATATTACTACAAAGAGATTACAATTAGTAGCACTAATGAATTAAAAAGTAGAATATAAAAAAGCTCACAGTCACCTGTGAGTTTTTGATGCTTTACGGAGTATAAACGTCATGACCGCTCATACTTTAATTGAGCAGACGTAGACATACGATTTACTATGTAAGTCATTGATTGTCAATAATATTTAATGTCTTTTATCAGTTTTGGCCAACTATAGCAACCTACTATATTTAAACTTATGAGTTAAATATAGTAGGTTTGGATTTTTGCCGCGCAATCACGTAGTATTAGTAAAAACTGTTCGATCAAAACGTCATGAGAGATGCGTAAGGCATTGGTGCTAATATTAATAGCGCCAATAAGCTCGTTATTTGCTTTATAGACTGGCAGTGCCAGCGATAATAAACCTGTATCTAGCTCTTGATTGACCACGACGTATTGCTGATCTTTAGCGTCTTTCAACACTTGATTAAGCTGATTACGATCGGTAATGCTGTAGGGCGTATGAGCACATAGCTCAACGTTATTAATATAATTTCTAAGCGGCTCATCAGGAAGGTTGGCAAGTATCGCGCGACCCATAGAGGTATAAGCTGCAGGTAGTCTTGTGCCAATCGCTAGGGTAATAGACATTAGGCGATGTTCAGCCGCAGAGCGGGCGATATATACCACTTCATTGCCATCCAATACGGCAAACGAACACGACTCCCCAGTTTGTTCAGTGACGCGTTCTAAATAGAACTGGATAATATCGTGATGGTGGACACTACTCAAGTAACTGACACCAAGACTTAGCGTTTTAGGAGTTAGACGAAATTGACGCTTGCTTTTATGGACATAACCCAGAGCGTGCAAGGTTAATAGATAACGCCTAGCCTTTGCTCGATCTATCTTGGCACGCTCAGCTACTTCGCTTAACGTCATGCTAGAATGGTTTTCATCAAAAGTGAGTAATACACTCATTCCTGCCGCAAGCGATGCAACAAAATCTGGACTATCAACAGGTATTTTCTCATCTTGTTCTTTATTCATGCTATTCAATGATTACCAAAATTAGAGATTCTAAATGAAAATTACTCAATTAATCAATCAGCCATTTATGCATACTAATACTGTAGAGCGCTTTTCAGATCGGCTGTTTGTGCAGGCTATGATAGATTTTGAGCTGGCCATTATAGAGGCCCGAGAAGGTCATAGCCTCATTCCAGCAGGCATTTTACAGCAAACCAAAGAAGCGCTAACGATAGATTTGTTCGATATTGATGAGATTGGAGCGCAAACCTACCTTGGTGGCAATGCAGCTATTCCTTTTGTCGCTCAGGCCAAAACCTTGTTACCTCAAGACATAAAACTGTACTTTCATCAGACCGTCACCAGCCAAGATGTTATTGACACAGCGATGATGATGATGCTTAAGCCTGCTTTAAAACGTATCAATAATGATTTAACCGATATACTACAAGCTTGCGCTATATTAATTGAGAGTCACCGCGCGACACCGATGGCAGGTAGAACCCTATTACAACAAGCATTACCGATTACTTTTGGAGTAAAAGCCTCGCAGTGGGCAGCATCGCTTATCGCTGTTTTGCCAAATTTAATGCAATTAGAGCAAGCAGGTTTTTATTTACAATGGGGCGGCCCTGTTGGGGTTAGTAATGAAGAGAATGAACGTTATAAGCTGCCTCAGCAAGTAGCGACATTGCTCGGCCTATCGTTACCGCTGCTGCCATGGCATACAAATAGACAACCTATTCATGCGCTCGCTTCTGGATTGGATGCTTGTGCTTGTGCTATGGAAAATATCGTTGAAGATATAGCATTGATGTGCCAGTCTGAGCTAGGCGAGTTGGCGGAGCCTGCTATTGAAGGGATGGGCGGCTCATCATCGATGCCGCATAAGCGCAATCCTGTATTGTGTGCACTAATTAAGACCGCTACGTTAAGGATGCATGGACACCTAAGCGTGATTAGTAATACAACCGCTCAGCCTTTTGAGCGCGCATTGGGCCAGTGGCATGCAAGCTGGATGCCTTTAATGGAAGGGACCGCTTTGCTCGCGGGTGCTGCAAATTATCTGAAGACTTTATTACAAGGGTTACAAGTGTATCCTAAGCGCATGGCGGCCAATCTTGATTTAAATAGTGATGCGTATCTTATTGAGCCTTTGAGGTATCATTTTTTAGAGCATCAAGAGCAAATCTATCCTTTAATAAATCAAGCGAGCGAGCAAGCACATAAAGAACATAAAGGCTTTGTAAAAACGTTTTTTGAGACAATAACACACTCATCTATACAGATTAGCGATCATGACTCAAATGAGCTTGCGACACTTCTATCTCCTTTGACTTACTGCGGTGCTGCAGACAAACAGTGTCAGCTAATAATACAAGCAATCGAATCGATAGTTGCAAAACCAACCAGCATAAATAAATAACCTGATTGACAGAAGCTTAGAAAAGGGTTACGTTAATTCACTATACGAACAAGGATTCTTATATAGAACAATTGATAAAGATTTTAATCCATTTATCTTTACTCATCAAAAAAGGAATTTGTGATGAAAAAAATGCTTTCTATTAGTATGGCATTGACGGCTTTAATAGGCTTTGCAGGCTGTTCACAATCAAATGATACTGCTAATGATACTAGTGCGACAAGCTCAGAAGAGACGACTACATTACGTTTTGCTCACTTTTGGCCAGCGACTTCAGCGACGCACAAAGACGTTTTTGCACCTTGGGCAAAAAAGGTTGAAGAAGAGTCAAACGGTCGCCTAAAAGTTGAAATCTTTCCTTCTGCCACTCTTAGTAAAGCCGATGCCGCTTACGATGCTGCTGCTAAAGGTACCATCGATATTGGCTCTCAACTTCAAGGTTATACCAATGGGCGCTTCCCATTAACTCAAATCACAGAGCTTCCTGGTCTCTCAAATTCAGCCACTCAAATGAACTGTATGCTCCAGACATTGTATGATGATGGGGTGATTTCGAGCGAATATGAAGACACGCATTTGTTATTTATGATGGGTACTGGCCCTGGAGGTATTCATACAATTGATAAAGAAATTCGCAAACCAGAGGATCTAAAAGGCTTACGTATTCGTCGTCCTTCTGCCATCGCTGGCGACATTATTGAAGCAGCAGGAGGCACGCCTGTCGGTCTACCAGCTCCTGATCTTTATACTTCGCTGCAACGCGGCGTACTGGACGGTTTAAGTTTGCCGTGGGATGCAACTGGCTCATTCAAACTTATCGAACTTGTAAACACTCATACCAATATGCCTTTTTATAGTTCCGCTATTATGGTGACGATGAATAAAGACAAGTACGAAAGCCTACCTGATGATCTCAAAAAAGTTATCGATGACAACTCCGGTATGGAGATGGCTGTCATCGCTGGTGAAGTGTTTGATGGTGAAGATGCTAAATTTATGGCTGAGGCCGCAGCCAAAGGCGATACCATGATAGACATCCCTGATCCATTAAATGACCCTGCATGGAGCGCACCATTGGAAGCTGGTACACAAAAATATCTAAAAGACACTAAGGCCCTTGGCTTGGATGCCCAAACAGTCTATCAAAAAGCCAAAGACGCTAGTGCAGCGTGTAAAGCCTAGTTTATATAATCATAATAGACTAACCTTATACAAGAAGTTTGCATGATTTTAATTTATCTACAAGGATGTGATGAAGATGTTTTTTAAAATTAAAAGGGGCGCCATACCTTTATCTTTGCTAATGGCATTAGGCATGTCAGGCTGCTCTAATCAATCTGAGGAAGGTGTCAATACCGATTCAGGCGCAGCAGATGTTACGACGCAGGAAATTACGACGCTAAGGTTCTCACACTTTTGGCCATCTACAGCAGCTTTGCATACTGATGTGTTTGAGCCGTGGGCCAAAAAGATTGAAACAGATTCAGAGGGGAGGCTAGAGGTTGAGATTTATCCTTCAGCCACTCTAAGTAAACCTGATATCACTTATGATTCGACTGCTAAGGGTACTGTGGATATAGGGGCGCAAGTTCAGGGCTATATCAGTGGCCGTTTTCCGTTAACTGAGATTACCCAGCTACCCGGCCTTTCAAGCTCAGGTGCTCAATTAAGCTGCATGCTACAAACCTTGTATAACAATGATGTGATAGCAGATGAGTATGAGGATACCCATCTGCTATTTATGATGGCGTCAGGACCTGGCGTTTTTCATACGATTGATAAACCTATTCGTGAACCAGAAGATCTCAAAGGCATGCGTATTCGCCGCCCGTTAGAGATAGCGGCCAATATTATCGAAGCGGCAGGGGGCACACCTGTTGGTATGCCGGCATCTGATCAATATACTTCCTTGCAACGCGGTGTGATAGATGGAGTGAGCACGCCTTGGGATGCGGCAGGCGCCTTTAAGTTAGCAGAATTGACCAACACGCATACGACTATACCTTTGTATAGCTCTGCTTTATTGGTAACCATGAATAAAGACAAGTATCAAAGCCTACCTGATGATCTCAAAAAAGTTATCGATGACAATTCAGGTATGGATATGGCAAAGGTTGCGGGCAGCTTATTTGATAGTGAAGATATCAGGGTTAAAGCTGAGTCCAAAGCTCGCGGCGATACGATGATAGAGATTCCTGATCCATTAAACGATCCTGCTTGGAGCGGTATACTCAAGACAGAAATTGAGAAATACCTCAATAACGTGGAAGCGCTTGGATTAGACGCACAAGGCGTTTATGAAAAGGCACAAGAAGCGAGTGTTGCTTGTAAGGTTTAATTTTTATTAGCGAAAAATTAGTAATCGTATTGAAATATTGTTTTTTCAGTTAATGTAGTAAAACTCATTTTCAACAATTTTTAAGGGATTAAAAATGGTTAATAGTGTTCACCCCACAGGACTTTTCGATAATAGTGCGAAAGATTATCAGCATATTACTGCTCATCCTTTAGCTTCTGCTATGGGCGCAGAAATTAGAGGTGTAGATTTAAGCGATGTCAGCGACGATGTCATGGCTGAGATCGAAGATGCCCTTTATCGACATAAAATGATTTTTTTTAGAGATCAGGAAATATCTTTTACTGATCACGAAAACTTAATCCTTCAGCTTGGTGAGTTTGGGACAGATGCTTATACGACTGGTGTTCCTGGTCATCCAAATGTTCAACCGCTTATTAAAGAAGCAAGCGTAACTACCAAAAGCGTATTTGGTAGTGGCTGGCATGTCGATTCAGCTTTTTTAGAGTGCCCGCCTTCTATTGCCATTAATTATGGGGTAGATATACCGCCATACGGTGGCGATACGATGTTCGCCAATGCTGTGTTGGCTTATAACTCTTTGAGTCCAGCGATGCAGGAAATGATAGCGCCGCTAAAAGTATGGATGAGTGGTAAAAACGTCCTTGCCAATATGCAATCAGAAAAGCAATCTCAAGAGTCAGGTAAAGTAGGGGCTATTGGCAATATTGAACTGGATTTAAATACCCAGCAAATGCTAGAAGGTTTTTATCATCCAATGGTCAGAACCCATCCGGTTTCAGGTGAAAAGTCACTGTATGTCGATAAGATTTATGCCTGCGGTATAGAAGGCATGACAGAAGATGAGTCGCGACCTTTACTTGATTTTTTATCCAGCTTTGCCACTCAAGAATCTTTTACTTGTCGTTTAAGATGGGAAAATAATACCGTTATTATGTGGGATAATAGGATTTGCTTGCATCAAGCTTTTAATGACTACGATGGTTATCGGCGCGAGATGTATCGGGCGATAGTCATGGGCGAGAGGCCAGTATAATAAGTTTTTATACGGTCAAATAAAAACTTCAAATTTAGTAAAGATCAACTTCGACAGCGATAAGGTGGAAAACCCATCTTATCCTATCAATCAAGCGGTATGCCTCACATAGCTTTTTATGAAGGCAGATCAGACGCGTATTGTGTTAGGCACGGCGCATTAAAACGTATTTTAAGAAGTAAAACATATATAGCTAATACAAATTATAAAATGAGACAAGCCTATATGAATGATGACTTTTATTTTAATACGATTAATAAAGGGGTCAGTTTCGATGGTAAACCGACGACATCGTTAAAACCGCCAAATAAATTTATTTGGCGGTTTTAAAATACATTCGTTAATATAAATAATTATAGCGAAATTTGCTGAGCTTCGCCTTTTTCAAGCGCCAAGCGTGCTGCTGCAGAAGCAACCGCTAAATCTTGCAGGCCAACACCAGTCCCATCAAACAAGGTAATCTCGTCATCTGAGCTACGACCCGGATGATCGCCGTTAATCGCAGCACCAAGAGTGGTAATATCGCTCTCTTTGATAGCGCCAGATTTGATGGCATGTTGCGCTTCACCAAGGCTGATTGATTGGGCGATTTCATCAGTAAAGACAGTAGCAGAGGCTATCAGCTCAGCATCAACTTCTTGCTTACCGACTGTATCAGTACCCATGCAAGCGATGTGAGTGCCAGGCTTGATCCACTCTTTCATCAGTAGCGGCTCAAATGCTGAAGTAATAGTAATAATTACGTCCGCTTGCTTACACAGCTCTTCACGCTCAACCGACTCAAATGCTACGCCTGCTTCTTCAGCGACAGCTTGTAGGTTTTTAAGGCGATCTTTGTTGTTGTTCCAAGCGACTACTTTATCAAAATCACGTTGCTCAAGTGCGGCGCGTAACTGAAAAGTAGACTGATGACCGGCACCAATCATACCGATAACTTTGCTGTCTCTGCGAGCCAAATGAGCAATCGATACGGCAGAGGCGGCGGCAGTACGTACAGCGGTCAGATAGTTACCACCGACGAGCGCGCGCAATTTACCATTATCAGGATTAAACAAAAAAATCGTCGATTGATGGTTGGTCAAGCCTTTGGCTTCGTTACCTGGCCAGTAACCACCTGATTTTAGGCCCAATGATTTACCAGCGCGATCAAACCCTGATTTAAAACCATATAAAGCATCAGCATAGCCAATCGCTTCACGAATCACAGGGAAGTTATAAGCATCGCCGCGTGACATGGATGCAAATACATTTTCCACGGCTGTGAAAGCTGAGGCGCGATCAATGACTGATTTACAAGCGTCTTCTGAGACGATCAATAAACCGTCGTTATTGCTGCTATTTTCTGCACTCATTATAAATTCCTTTTTATGCTTTTTAATTGATATTTCTTGAATCTTAGTTTTGAAGTGTTCGTTTTCAACTAGCATTTATTAAATAAAAAGAGGCTATTGTAGGCTACGGCTACAACAGCCCCTTTAAAAAACGATAGTGATTTAATTCAGGAATTAGTATGCGCGGCCACGTGCAGAGACAGGCCATACGCTTTCAACTTTGCTGTTACGTACGCCGACATACCAGTCATGAATGTTACAAGTCGGATCACAATGTCCTGGCACCAGCTTTAGCTTTTCATTGATTTTAAGTACACCTTCAGGATCGCTTACCACGCCATGCTCATCCGAGCATTTTACGTATTCAACGTCATCACGGCCGTAGATGAAGGGTAGGCCACTATCGACTGACTGTGCTTTTAGACCGGCATCAACGATAGCTTTGTCAGGCTTAGCGTGGCTCATAACAGACGTTAATAAGAATAACGCATTTTCCCACTCGCCTGCATCGATACGATTGCCGTCTTCGTCCAAGATACGACCGTAGTCAGCATCCATAAAGGCGTAAGAGCCGCACTGTAATTCGTTATAAAGACTTGAATTACTTTCAAAATAGTAACTACCAGTACCGCCACCAGAGATAAATTCTGGTTTTAAACCAATCTCTTCTAAGGCATCAACGGCGTGTTGAACTTGATCGATAGCAGCTTGGGTCTTAGCTTTACGATCGCTATAGCTGTCCATATGCTGCATGGCGCCTTGATACGCCTGAATACCTGTAAACTTCAAGTTTTCAGCGGCATCGATGGCTTTAGCAATCTCTACGACCGCTTCTGTAGTAGTGACACCGCAACGGCCTGCGCCGCAATCGATTTCGATATAGCAGTTAAGCTCAGTGCCGTTTCTGACGGCGGCTTCTGATAATTCAGCGACATTATCGACGTCATCAAGACAAACGGTGATTTTCGCACCTAATTTTGGTAATTTGGCTAAGCGATCAATTTTTGCTGGATCACGTACTTGGTTTGATACTAAGACGTCTTTGATGCCGCCACGTACAAACACTTCCGCCTCAGAGACCTTTTGGCTACAAATACCAACTGCGCCGCCAAGCTCTTGCTGTAGTTTTTGCACGTCAACTGACTTATGCATTTTGCCATGGCTACGGTGGCGCATATTATGATCTTTAGCATAATCACCCATTTTTTTGACATTACGCTCAAGCGCATCAAGATCTAATATCAAGCAAGGGGTCTGGATATCTGCTTCGTCCATACCAACTTCAGCCGGGACGTTAAAACCAACTTCCAATTCTTCAGTAATCATATTCAAGCTCCATTTGTTTTCATTGATTGTATTTACTTAATTATACTTAAGGACATTTAAATGCGTTCAAACTTGCGCATGACTAGCGCTTAGTTAACGCTTGATTCGTCATCAATTATTGATAATGAATTGCCAAAATTAATTCCAAGGCAACTTGTTAAGATCAACGTTACCACCTGTAATGATGATGCCAACCTTTTTTCCTGCAAAAACGTCTTTGTTTTTCAAGATGACTGCAAGTGGTACCGCGCAGCTTGGCTCGATGATAATTTTCATATGTGTCCAAGTAAGCTTCATCGCCTCAACGATTTCTTCTTCAGTTGCTGTTAAAATATCAGTGACGTAATTGCTGACAAAATACCATGTTAACTCTTTAAGCGGTACTTTTAGGCCGTCGGCGATAGTATCCGGTGCATCATCAGCGATAATATGACCCGCTTTCAATGAGCGTGCAGCATCATCAGCATTTACAGGTTCAGCAGCGTAGATTTTGACATCAGGGGCTAGGTTCGATAACGTCAAGCAGGTCCCTGAGATCATACCGCCGCCGCCAATTGGAGCGACAACCATGTCAGGCTTTACGCCACGCTCTTCCATTTGCTCTAAAAACTCACGTGAGCAGGTCGCTTGTCCAGCGATAACGCGTGGGTCGTTGTATGGGTGGACAAAATCGCCACCGGTTTCTGCTTGAACCTTAGCAAATACTTCTTCGCGAGAAGTGGTCGATGGCTCACATTCAGTAATGATACCGCCATAGCCGCGTACTGCCGCTTTTTTAGCTTCTGGTGCGCTGTGTGGCATGACCACGTGACAAGGGACACCGCGCTGGCCGGCGGCATAAGATAAAGATAGCGCGTGGTTGCCTGAGCTGTGTGTGCAAACACCATTTTGGGCTGCTTCATCAGACAGACCAAACACTGCATTGGATGCGCCGCGTACTTTAAAAGCGCCGGCTTTTTGAAAGTTCTCACATTTAAAGAACATCTCGCAGCCTGCCAGCTCGTTCAAAAACCGCGAGGTTAAAACCGGTGTGCGATGGATATAAGGCTTAATACGCTCATGCGCCTCTAACATGTCATCAAGCGTTGGAATCGTTAAGCCATCGTCATTTGTGATCATAAAAAATATTCCTTCATTTTTTAATTGTTTGTTATTTGATAACTTTTATCTAGTTATTGCGGTAATACTCTTGTGCCGCAGTGACGCCTTGACCTAGCGTGATAGGATAATTTAAGTCAACCATTGCCATCTCAATAGCTGCTAGTCCCGCTAGAACCATGACTTCAGTAAGTGAACCCAAGTGTCCTATTCTAAAGGCGCGACCAGCCATCTCACCTAAGCCAACACCGAAAGATATGCCATATTTATTAAAGGCGTGATCGGTCAGCTCATTACTATTGAAGCCTTCAGGAACATATATCGCACTTACAGTCTCAGAGTATAAGTCAGGCGATACTGCACATAACTTAAAGCCCCAAGCATTAACCGCTTGGCGTACGCCTTCAGCCAAGCGATGATGGCGCGCGTAGACATTCTCAAGGCCTTCTTCAAACAGCATATCAAGACTGGCTCTCATGCCATAAATGAGATTTAGGGGCGGGGTATAAGGAAAGCCGCCATTAGCATTGGCTTTTAGCATGTCACGAAAGTCAAAATAGGTACGTGGCAGTTTAGCTTGCTCCATTGCTGCGAGTGCTTTTTGACTAACGGCTAGTATCGCCATACCCGTTGCTAGCATGAAGCCTTTTTGCGAACCAGCTACCGCAATATCGACGCCCCATTCATCCATTTTAAAGGGAACACAAGCGATTGAGCTGACGCCATCGACGAATAAAAGAGCGGGGTGATCCGCGTTATCCATAGCATGACGAACCGCGCCAATATCGCTTAATACACCCGTTGCTGTTTCGTTATGCGTGACCATCAGTGCTTTGATTTTGTGATCTGTATCTGCTGCCAAGATAGCTTGGAACTCATCAGCAGGAGCGCCCGTTCCCCAAGGACATTCAACCACTTGTACATCCAATCCATGACGCTGGCACATATCGATCCAGCGATGAGAGAACATACCATAGCGAGCGATTAGTACTTTATCACCAGGAGATAGAGTATTGCTGATAGCCGCTTCCCAGCCGCCTGTACCGCTTGAAGTGAATAAAAGGACTTCACCGTCTTCAGTGCCAAATACTTTTTTGGCATCAGCAAGAACTGGTAAAAAGGTGTCTGAGAAATCAGGGGCACGGTGGTCTTGCGTTGGAACGTTCATCGCATGACGCAATCTTTCTGGTATGTTGGTAGGACCAGGAATAAAAATTGGGTTTTGTAGTGACATGATTCACATCCTTGTAAGTGCATATAAAGGGGTGCAATAATTGTATAAGCAGGATTTCATGCGAATTCAATGCAAGAGTCTTCCTGACTCATACAGTTTGATTTATGCGTAT
Source organism: Psychrobacter sp. 1Y4 (assembly GCF_051847555.1). Taxonomy (NCBI): domain Bacteria; kingdom Pseudomonadati; phylum Pseudomonadota; class Gammaproteobacteria; order Moraxellales; family Moraxellaceae; genus Psychrobacter; species Psychrobacter sp. 1Y4. The sequence goes on from NZ_JBPYDE010000014.1 coordinate 56,991, forward strand.
TTCGAATTTAAAAAATTAACCATGTCAAAGAAAGGAGTTGCAGGTGATCGGTCACTTTACTACTTACTGCGTTCTTTTTATGGTGTTCTTGCGGTAACGATTTTTACGAAGAAGATACTAAGAGGTTTTGGTCAAAGAGTGTAGGTACTCATTAACTGATTAAAATATAGCACTAATGACAAGTCGTAACAAGTAGTTTTAAATACCCTTTGTAATAAAGTTGTCTCAACTATGACTGTGGTTGTGTTAACTAAATAGCTGATATTACTGTTATCTGTCTTACTGTGTTTGAACAAAAATAATTTATAATAGCTCTATCATATGGCTATACTTAACCAATTCTGAACTTAACCAAAGCTAATCTATACTATCATTATTTCAATTGTCGAGCAGTTGTCCTAAATTTAATGTTATCATCTGCTAATTTTTTGACAGCCTTTGCTTTAAATTCTATATTATAACTCTACATTTTCTTGGTCATGATAAACTTCTTGTTAGATGGTTAGTTTACTAAGCATATCTGTATATTTTCTTTAGCATGACTTATATGAATTAACTATTAATTTGGTATCAATTACTTGTTTAGATAAACAGACATCACAAAACAATCAATTTACCCTTGATGTTAAGCGCTTATAAAAGACATTTGACTGGTTAAGGGTAGCAACTCTTGATGGTGTTGAGTTTAGTGGTATTAAGTTGAATAATTTTAAGAAAGTTAGACCAAGAACTAGATTTAAATGATGTTTATTATTTTATGGAACGATAAAAACAGTTAACTTTTTACTATCATACCCTTATTAAGAAGATCTTATTATGACAAACCAACGTCCTTTATACATTCCCTTTGCAGGTCCTGCACTATTAGAAACCCCTTTGCTAAATAAAGGTAGCGCCTTTTCACCAGAGGAACGTGATAGCTTTAATTTGACAGGTTTATTGCCTCATGCCATTGAGACGATTGAAGAGCAATCACTACGCGCATATCATCAGCTCAGCTCCTTTACTAATGATATGGACAAGCATATTTACTTACGCAACATACAAGATACCAATGAGACCTTGTTTCATCATTTGATTGAGCAGCATATTGAGGAAGTTATGCCGCTTATATATACCCCAACGGTTGGCCAAGCTTGCGAAAAATTCTCTCAGATTTATCGCCGTAAACGTGGTTTATTTGTCTCTTATCCTGAGCGTCATAAAATCGATGATATGTTGCAAAATGCAACCAAACAAAAAGTAAAAGTGATCGTCGTTACCGATGGTGAGCGTATATTGGGCTTAGGTGATCAGGGTATTGGTGGAATGGGAATCCCAATCGGTAAACTATCACTATATACCGCTTGCGGTGGTATTAGCCCAGCTTACTGCCTACCGATTTTATTAGACGTTGGTACCAACAATCAAAAGCTGCTTGATGACCCTATGTATATGGGCTGGAGAAATCCTAGAATTTCTGGCGATGAATATAATGAATTTGTAGACTTATTCATTCAAGCGGTGAAACGTCGTTGGCCTGAAGTGTTACTACAATTTGAAGATTTTGCACAGGAAAATGCGACACCATTATTGAATAAATATCGCGATCAATTATGTTGTTTTAACGATGATATTCAAGGCACTGCTGCGGTTTCAGTCGGTACATTGATTGCAGCATGCTTAAATAAAGGCGAGAAACTTAGCCAACAAAACATAGCATTTTTGGGGGCAGGGTCAGCAGGTTGCGGTATTGCAGAGCACATTGTTCGTCAAATGCAGCGCGAAGGGTTAACTGAAGAGCAAGCCCGTAGCCAAGTGTTTATGGTGGATCGTTATGGCCTTTTAACTGATAGCATGACAGAGCTACAAGAATTCCAAGCACCGTTAGTACAAAAAGAAGCCAATATTCAGCACTGGGATAAGAGTGAGCAACTGGGCTTAGCACAAGTGATTGAGCAAGCAAAAATAACCGTATTGTTTGGTGTCAGCGGGCAAAAAGGTTTGTTTACCAAAGAGGTGATCGAAAAGCTATGTGCTAATACTGAGCACCCAATTGTATTACCACTTTCAAATCCAACGTCTCGTGTCGAAGCCACACCGCAAGAAGTGACTAGCTGGAGTCACGGTCGCGCCATTATTGCCACAGGTAGCCCTTTTCCTCATACAACGTTTGAGGGGCAATCTTTCGAGGTTTCTCAGTGTAACAACAGCTATATATTCCCAGGTATTGGTCTCGGTGTCTTAGCAGCACGAGCGACAGGTATCAGTGACAATATGTTAATGGCTGCAAGTCAGGCCTTAGCGGATATTTCAATGGAATATGACAAGGCACCAGGGGCAATACTGCCGCCAATAAAACTTATCAGAGAGATCAGCGAAAAAATAGCCTATGCAGTAGCCTTACAAGCGGTTGAAGACAAACTTGCTTTACCAGTAACATTAGAAACTTTGGAGCGTCGTTTAAAAGCCAATTTTTGGCTACCTAAATACCGCAACTATCGTCGTACTTCTTTTTAGAAATAAAAAAGTAGCTGCTAAAAAGCACTTAAAAAAAGCGCACAAAAAAGCCGAATGTTATTAAAAATAGCATTCGGCTTTGTTTTTTATTATATTTTACTAAAGTTTAAGCAATAAAAAACTCCTTTAAATTTTAAGAATTAAAAGGGTTTAAAAATAATTAACCTTAGTCGATTAACGAGAGTAGTATAGTTGATCTTCAGCAGTATTTGAGCTAACTGTTGACAAGCTTTAGCTTATATAAATATTACCTTCAATATTATTCTTCATATGCAGTAGACGAGGAGCAATATCTTCTTCTAACTTAGTACGGCTAAGCACAAAACTTGGCGCGCCACAATTAAAAGTTAGTAATCCCTCAGTAGGGTGCATCATGGCAGTAGCAACAGCATTGACGTCTTTTTGCCATTCACTAATCGAAAAACAATACCCATAATCTTCATAATCTTTAAAAGCTTTGTCCAGTCCTCGCCTAATTTTTAACCAGTCGTCTTTATACTTACTACGAATGGCATCAAGGATAAATTCTTGCTCAGCAGGTGGCATACTGGCTAAGCAAGCTCGTCCCATAGAACTTAAATGAATGGGCAGGTATGAGCCAACATTGCGTCGCATGGTAGTCGTGCCAGACCCTTGCACGACATTTAGATACACCATCGTCAGTCGATCGCGGGTTGCCATGGCAACCGCACTATTGGCATAATCCGCCAACTCTTCCATGTACGGTGTGACTAAATTGTTGATAGAGATGTTCGCCATCATTGTATAACCAAACCCCAACACACCCGCAGAGAGCTGATATTTACTACTGTTGGTCGATTGCTTTAAATATCCTAATTTGACCAAGGTATAAGTAAGACGCGTAATCGTCCCTTTAGGCAGACCTGTCATTTGACTTAGATCTTGATTGCCGAGATAAGGGCGCTGCGGGGTAAAACAACGTAGCAACTCTAGTCCTCGGGCCAAAGCCGTAACAAACTGCCTGTCGTTTTTATCTTTCATCTCTGCAATCGGCTCTAACAGCTCAATGTGTGTTGCTTCATTAGAGTTTTCATCAGCAAGGGTATTAGTAGTCATACAAAGTTTATTAGTCTCAATTAAATTAATGTGAACATTATAAAGAATACACTACTTAAGGTGTTTTATAAAAAAACAATAAAATGGTGGTACGCTAGTACTTACTGGTTTGCACCTTTAATAAGACTATCTTAAAGATTCAGTATTAAAGGTGCAGTAAACTTCTTAACATAGCTATTATAAGCTATTTCGCTATGCGGTATATATGGACTTAATATTATTACGCTTTTTGTGGATCATACTGTTGCTCTTTGATGAACAAGGTCGGAATAAGACCGCATAAGAAGTACGCGCCTGCCATGAGTAATAAACCTGCACCGATAGAATTTTGCATAGCCATATAACCGATGGCAACAGGTGCAATAACTGATCCAAGCCGTCCGATATTGAATGCACCGCCAATAGCAGTCCCGCGAATAGCAGTAGGAAAGCTTTCCGTTAAATAGGTAGCATTAATAGCATAAGGAATACCATATAAGAAACCAAAGGCTATCATCAACCAGCCAATATTGTCTGGGGTATGCATATAGACTAATACTGGAATGAATAGGGCGGTGCCCATGGTGCCAAAAGCGAATACTATTTTGCGACCGATTCTATCAGCTACTATACCTGCTACGAGTTTTGCAAACATCATGGTCAAGTAAGTACCCGCCATATATAGAGCCATCTCTTTAAATTTGATACCCAGTTCAGTCTCTAGATAAGAAGGTAGCCAGTTGCTTACACCAAAATAACCAAAGAGTAGTAAGCCTGAACTCATCGACCATAGAATGAACATAATGCGATGTCTTGGATTTTCAAAAATTGCTTTGTAAGGATTTTCTGGTTTTTGGAGCGAGTTTTTCGCGCCACTGAGTTTAAGTGCACGCGCTTCTTTCCAAGAGTTTGGCTCAGGTATAAGAAAGTACATCGCTACTGCAAGAATAATAGGCAAAAACGTTAAGAGATATAGTGTGCGCCAACCATAGCTGGGAATAATCCAAGCAGAAACGCTAGTAATCACTAAAGACCCTAACGTAAAACCTGTCATCAACATTGCAAGCACGGTTGTTCGATGTTTGGTAGGCACCATCTCCGACATCAAAGTATTAGTCGCAATATATAAACTACCAAGACCCAAACAAGCGGTGAACCGCAATGCTATAAACTGCTCATAGCTCTGCACAAATCCGCTAAAACCTGATAATACGGAGAAGAGAGCAGTCGCAACTACAATGACGCGCACACGCCCAAAACGATCACAAGCCCAGCCGCCAAAAAATCCACCGATTGCCATGCCAAATAGTGACCAACTGCCCAAAGCACCAGCTTGTACATTGGTCAATGCAAACTCTAGCTTTAGGCTCGAGAGCGTAAAGGCGAGGATACCAATATCAGCGCCATCACATAATAAAACTAAAAAACAAAAAACGAATGCCAATTTCCAAGGTTGTTTTTGTACAGAATCTAAGACTGGCTTTGAAGTTATAGCAGCACTTTTCACAATATATATCCTTATTGTTGTGATAATAGAAGACTACAGTCAAGGGTAGGATTTGGTGGTATCAGCATCCTAGCAAACACCTCAATACTCTAATAACGTACATACTTATTAATCATCGAATAAGTATTACTTACTCGCTAACTTCTTTGATCATATTGCGGGCGATAATAATTTGCTGGATTTGAGTAGTGCCTTCATACAAACGATATAAGCGCACATCACGATAAAAACGTTCAATACCATAATCCGCAATATAGCCCGCACCGCCATGAATTTGCACGGCTCTGTCAGCAACACGGCCGCACATTTCGGTGGCAAACATCTTGGCGCATGACGATTCGGTCACGACATCCTTACCTTCATCGCGTAGACGTGAAGCGTCTAGTACCATAGATTTAGCCGCATAAATCTCTGCTTTTGAATCAGCGAGCATGGCTTGAATAAGCTGAAAATTAGCAATTGGTTGACCAAACTGCTTACGCTCAACAGCATAGTGTAAGGCATCATCTAACATTCGACTTGCGGCGCCTGTACTTGCTGCTGCAATATGTAGGCGTCCTTTATCAAGTACTTTCATAGCCGTTTTAAAACCTACACCTTCAACGCCACCAATCAATGCATCAGCAGGCACTACGCAATTATCAAAGATAACATCACAGGTATGCGCGCCTTTTTGGCCCATTTTTTTATCAATTTTACCCAACGTAATACCAGGGGTGTCGCTCTCAACGATGAAGGCTGAAATGCCACCTGACCTTTTATTTTGTGGATCAGTACGTGCCATTACAGTAAAGATGCCAGCTTCAGGGGCATTGGTAATATAACGTTTAGTACCGTTGATAACATAGGTATCACCATCTTTAATGGCAGTGGTCTTTAATGAAGCAGCATCTGAACCAGAATCCGGCTCGGTCAAACAAAATGAGCCGATAATTTCACCGCTAGCAAGTCTTGGTAGGTATTTTTGTTTTTGCTCTTCGGTACCATCAATGACTAGACCAGATGAGCCAATACCATTATTTGTTCCTATTAGTGAGCGAAATGCAGGAGACGTGCGTCCTAATTCAAATGCCAGTGTGACCTCTTCTTCCATGGTAACGCCAAGCCCGCCGTAAGCTTCGGGAATAGTAAGTCCGAACAGCCCTAACTCTCTCATTTGATTAATGATATCGTCTGGAAGACAATCGTTTTCTGCGACCCAATGTTCCATTGGTATTAATTGGTTGCTAACAAATTGACGGATAGTTTCGGTAATTTGGTTAAGAGTTTCCTTATCTCTGATCATGTGGTTCTTCCTTGTTTGATTAATACTTAGAGTGATAACGACTTCGTAATTACCTTGAACAAACAGCATAATTGATAGTTTATTAAAATACAATACTTTTGGTTTAAATAACCGCTATGCGGTATTAATTAAAAAATTGAAGTCTAAGTAGTCCGTATATTTCTAAAATTGACTGAGATTTACTCTTCACAAAAGAAAATAAACAGTATATATTGGTCTTGAATATCGCTATGCGGTATTATATTTTATAATTAGTAATGTATTTTAAAGATTGCGATATTTTACTTAACGATAATATCTAAAGGACAGCATCATGGAAGAGCAGATCATTATTTGTGAAACGTTAGAAAATGGCGTAAGTCTGATAACACTTAATCGTCCCAAAGTTCGCAACGCTTTAAATGCTGAACTACGTGAGCAAATGGCAAAGATTTTCATTCAATTAAACGATGATCCACAAACCAAGGCTATCGTACTGACTGGTGGCGATAAAGTGTTTGCGGCTGGTGCTGATATCAATGACTTTTTAACCGCAAAAACGGTTGATGTCTATCTACGTCGTAGCGAGCAGTATTGGGATGCTATTACTAATTGTCGCAAGCCGATTATTGCAGCGGTCAATGGCTATGCGCTTGGCGGCGGCTGTGAGCTTGCTATGCACGCTGACATCATTGTCGCTGGTAAGTCTGCCAAGTTTGGCCAACCAGAAATCAAAATCGGCTTAATGCCAGGAGCTGGCGGCACGCAGCGATTGTTTCGCGTGCTTGGCAAACATAAAGCCATGAAGCTGATATTAACGGGCGATATGATAAGCGCTGATGCAGCAGATCAAATGGGGCTGGTCTCTGAAGTGGTCGAAGATGAGGCGACTATTAAGCGTGCTATTGAGATTGCCGAGCAACTAGCGGGTTATTCACCGATTGCTTTAGAACAAATTAAAGAAGTTGCCAATCTTGGGGTGGATATGCCACTACAAGGCGCATTGGCCTTAGAGCGTAAAGCCTTTCAGATTTTATTCGATACTGAAGATCAAAAAGAAGGGGCGAAAGCTTTTTTGGAAAAGCGTGACGCCAATTATAAAGGTCAGTAGCTGGCTGAAAAATAGCAAATATACTTTGAAAACGAGATTGTTCAACAAGACCATATAGAGCGACAAGAGCTCATAAAGTAACGAGACCATATAAAGGATTATTATGACTGTTAAATCATTGGCCATTATCGGCACTGGCGTTATGGGCATGGGCATTGCGCAAATCGCTGCCCAAGCTGGCATTCAAGTGCTTTTATTTGATGCCAAAGCGGGCGCCGCTGCACAAGGGCGTCAATCCCTACAAACCACACTCGAAAAATTAGCGGCCAAAGGCAAATTTACCGATGAGCAGCTGCAGTCTACTTTATCGAATCTAACAGTGATTGAAGAGATAGCTAAAATCGCCGAGGTAGATGTCGTTATTGAAGCCATTATTGAGAATTTAGAAATAAAACAACAGCTTTTTAAACAGTTAGAAAGCATCGTCCCTGCCGAGACGATTTTGGCAACCAATACTTCATCGCTAGCGGTGACCGCGATTGCTTCTAATTGTCAGCACCCAGAGCGCGTAGCAGGATTTCATTTCTTTAATCCAGTGCCGCTCATGAAAATCGTTGAAGTGATTCCGGGACTCTCTACCAAATCTTCAGTGGTAGAGACGCTTACGGATTTAGCCAAACGCATGGGACATTTAGGGGTGGTGGCAAAGGATACCCCAGGTTTTATTGTCAATCATGGTGGCAGAGCTTATGGCACAGAAGCTTTAAAAATATTAGGCGAGGGAATCGCTAGCTTTGAGGATATCGATCGTATTTTACGTGAAGGCGCTGGCTTTCGGATGGGACCCTTTGAGCTGCTTGATCTCACTGGCATCGATGTGTCGCATCCAGTTATGGAAACGATTTATAACCAATATTACTTTGAGCCTCGCTATCGCCCGCATCCCTTGACCCGTCAAATGCTAATAGGGAAAAAGCTGGGTCGTAAAGTTGGTGAGGGCTTTTATCACTATAAAGACGGTCAAAAATTGACAGCGAATACGTCGCAACAATCATCGTTTGAAGCATCAGTGTCCAAAGTAAGGTCTGATGTATCAAACGTAACAGTTTGGATTGGCGCAGACTTAGCAGAAGATAAAAAGCAGTTGGTTGATTATCTAAACGCTAACAGCATCAATATCGACGACAGTGATAAGCCAAATTCTGACAGCTTAATATTGCTGGCCATCTACGGCGAAGATACGACCAATGCGGCTATTCGCTATCAAGTGAACCCTCAACAAGCGGTCGCCATTGATATGCTGACTGACTTATTCAAGCATCGTACGTTGATGCCAAGTATCGTTACGCAAGATAACTTTGTAGCGCAAGCTTATGCCCTATTTGCTAGCAGTAATAAGTTTGCCAAAAGCTTAAATGATCACTCGGATGAGGGCTCAAATGTTGCTGTCGATGCCACGCTAATTTCCGAAAGTACTGGCTTTGTGGCGCAGCGAGTCGTGGCTATGGTCATTAATTTAGGTTGTGATATTGCGATGCAAGGTATTGCCACGCCAGAAGATATCGACAATGCCGTCAAGCTTGGATTGGGCTATCCGTATGGTCCTATCTCTTGGGGCGATGAGCTTGGTGCCGAGCGTATTTTACTCATCTTAGAGCGTATCTATGGGTTAACGGGTGATCCGCGTTATCGTCCTAGTCCATGGTTACAACGCCGCGCCAAGCTAGGCATCTCATTATTTACTCAACAGAGCAATTGTCAATGCTAGATTGCTGATGCTAAGAGCTAGACCAATTTAATAAACGCTATATTTTAATAATGCAAATTCTTAAAACACAACAAGGAACAGTTATGTTAGACGCCTATATTTATGACGGATTAAGAAGCCCTTTTGGTCGCCATGGTGGAGCATTAGCAACCGTGCGTCCTGATGACTTAATCGCCACAGTGATGAAGACTCTGGTCGAAAAGCATCAATTACCTAACGATATCTTTGATGAAGTGCTGATTGGTAATACCAATCAGGCCGGCGAGGACTCACGCAACATCGCTCGTAATGCTGCATTGCTAGCGGGACTAGATGTCAAAACACCCGGACAAACCATCAACCGTCTGTGTGCTTCGGGATTATCGACCGTCGTTGATGCTGCCCGTAGTATCACTTGTAACGAGGGTGACATATTTTTAGCAGGTGGGGTTGAGTCAATGACCCGTGCACCATTTGTCTTTGCTAAGACCGAGCAGCCTTTTAGTCGTGAATTTAAAGTATTTGATACCACCATTGGCAGTCGATTTCCCAATCCTCTTTTGACTAAAGAATTTGGTAGCGATAGCATGCCGCAGACGGGCGATAATGTCGCTCGCAAATACGGTATCACTCGTGAAGAGGCGGATAAATTCGCAGCAGCCTCGCAAGCTAAATATCAAACCGCCAAACAAGCGGGGTTCTTTGATGAGGAAATAACGCCAATTATGGTATCGCAAGGTAAGAAGTTACCCGAAAAAGCGATAACAGAAGATGAGCATCCTCGCGCCAGCTCTACTGTGGAAGCACTGCAAAAACTGAAACCGTTAAATGAGAATGGCGTAGTTACGGCAGGGAATGCATCGGGCATTAACGATGGGGCGGCTGCGCTGATTATTGGCTCAAAGCAAGCAGAAGAAAAGTTAGGCTTTAAGCCTATTGCCAAAATTCTCTCATCCGGTGCCATGGGTGTTGAGCCCAGTATTATGGGCGTAGGCCCTGTTGAGGCCATTAAACTGGCATTGAAACGCGCTGATTTGACCCTTGATGATATGTCCATCATCGAGATTAATGAAGCATTTGCCTCGCAGGTACTCGGTTGCCTAAAAGGTTTAGAGATTGACTTTGATGACAAGCGTATCAATCCCAATGGTGGCGCGATTACCGTCGGACATCCACTTGGCGCATCGGGCGCTAGACTTGCCTTAACTACAGCGCGCGAGCTACAGCGCACAGGCGGACAATACGCGATAGTCAGTTTATGTATTGGTATTGGGCAAGGGCTTGCCATGGTGATTGAACGAGTCTAACTCCATTAGTACTCTTGCCATACTATTTTATTATCAAGGATGACAATAATGACAACGATACTCAACCAACATGAGAACTACCAACAAGCCGAAGAAGCGTATGGTTTTCCTTTGATTATCAAACAGCTGCTAAACCGTGCAAAGATCGCCTCTACTCAGCAAACCATCAGTTATGCCGATAAGGTGACTTATACGTATGCTGAATTTTTTAAGCGGGTTAATCGCTTGGCAAACGTACTTAAAAATATGGGTTTGCAAGCAGGTGATGTGGTTGCGGTCATGGATTGGGACAGTCATCGTTACCTTGAAGCGTATTTTGCCGTGCCCATGTCTGGCATGATTTTGCAAACGGTCAATGTACGCTTGGCTGAAGATAAAGTGCTGTACACCATTAACCATGCCAAACCAAAAGCCTTGTTATTAAATGCTGAATTTGAGCCCATGGCTAAAAATTACCGTCATGAAGCCCCTTCTATTGAGAAAATTATCTGGCTTGATGACACTGACTTTGATGGTACTGGTTTTAATGAAGCTAATTTTGATGATGCTGATTATAGCGAAGACACTATAAAAGCTCAGCAAGCCAGCATGCCAGATTATGTCGAAGGTGAATATGAAGCCATGCTAGCTGCGGCCAGTGATGAGTTTGATTTTCCAGATTTCGACGAAAATACTATCGCCACCACGTTTTATACCAGTGGCACGACAGGAGACCCAAAAGGCGTCTTTTTTACCCACAGGCAAATCGTATTACAGACGCTATCGAGTACTCTAGCATCCGCACTCAGTGCCGAAGGTCAAGGCGCTCGCTACAATGATGTCTACATGCCAATGACGCCATTATTTCATGTGCATGCATGGTGTTGGCCGTATGGGGCAACCATGATAGGGCTCAAACAAGTGTATCCAGGGCGATATCTTCCTGAAGTATTGGTTGACTTGATTGAACACCACAAAGTTACCCTCTCACACGGTGTCCCAACCATTTTACAAATGTTAATTAAAGAGATGGCAACACGAGGACGCAAGTTCAACGGTCTTAAGTTGTCAGTAGGGGGTTCCAAATTAAACGAAGGCCTAGCTGAAGCTGCTCTTGAAAGCGGTATCGAGTTTATCTCAGGGTTTGGGATGTCAGAGTCCTGTCCTGTCCTTGCCAGAATGGCATTCGGTGATCAGACAAATACTATGACAACGACAGAACAGATCAATTATCGTTGTCTTTCTGGCTCTCCGATTATGCTGGTATCAATGGAGATTTGGGACGAAAATGGCAAAGCCCTACCCATGGATGGTGAGTCGACAGGCGAGCTGGTTGTGCGGGCGCCTTGGCTGACCCAAAGCTATTTTAAGAATGCAGATGCTGGCAATGAGTTGTGGCGCGGTGGTTGGATGCATACACAAGACATTGCTTGTATTTCACCTGATGGCACGCTAAAGATTACCGATAGACTCAAAGACGTCGTTAAGTCTGGCGGCGAATGGATATCCTCGCTGGAAGTCGAAAATATTTTATCATTTCATCCGAGCGTTGCTGAAGTGGCCATAATCGGAGTAGCGGATGAAAAATGGGGCGAGCGCCCTTTAGCGTTAGTAGTCTTAAAACCTGAGCATGCCGATACCAAAGCGGAGGCTATTTTAGCGATAGGTCATCAAGCGGTTGAGAAGGGCTATTTACCAAAGTATGGCGTGCCAAGTGAAATAAAATTCTTAATAGAAATGCCGAAAACCAGTGTGGGCAAGCTCGATAAGAAAAAGATGCGCATGATGTACACAGAAAAATTGATTTAACCCATAGCGATAATTGCAAAAAATATATGAGCTTACTGATAATTTTAACGTTGGTTAATAACACCTACGCTCATTAGCATAACTAGAAGAGAGAACTATGAAGGCTGTAGCGATATTACCGGAAATACAAGAGACGCTGAATAAAGATAAATACCATCCCATGCATGGTTTTGCGGTTATTCATTCCCAGCAAGTAGAGTGGGGCGATATGGACTCCTTTGGTCATGTTAATAATGTGGTCTATTACACTTATGCCCAAAATGCACGCATTCACTATAACACTCAATTAAATCTATTTAATGAAAACACCTTTTCAGTCATGGCAGCGTCATCCTGTCAATATTTCAAACCAGTGACTTATCCCGATACCCTATGGATTGGGGTTCGAATCAAGAAAATTGGCAATGCCAGCGTGATTCATGAATATACCTATTATAGTACGGCTATGAATACTATCGTTGCTAGCGGTGAGTCAGTGCTGGTATATCTTGATAAAACTACTGGACAAAAGAAAAACATTGATGAGACCAAAAAAGCCGCGATTACTGCTTTTGAAAGTTTTAACTAAACTGTGAAGTTCAACTAAATTAGGAGGTAATTTTTTTATAAGGAGATAGTGCTGGTATTTATAGGGTTAAAAAATACGGTAACAATAGAGATTTAAAGGGATTTAAATTAACTTAAATGAATTTTAAAACAACACAAGGAATGTGTAGATCATGCTTTATATCAAAAAGTTGTCTTTTGGTTTGGCTGTCTTGGGAGCATGTGTACAAGCACAAGCAATAGAGCTTGTCACCAATGGCGATACTACTTTAAGTATCGGTGGTTATGTTAAAGCAGAAGGTATATTTTATTCTCCAGATGAAGGGGAGTCTGAGTTTAAAGGAAGTGGACGGCAATCTCGGATTAATCTTAAAACCACCAAGGACATAGAGGATAAAAAATTAACAGGTTTTATTGAAGGGGACTTTTATGGCAATGCTGCAAATGGCGGTTCAGACTTGCGACTTCGCCATGCTTATGCTCAAATCGATGATTTGACAGTCGGTAAGACGTGGAATGGTCAGTTCTTAGCGGTCTACCCACTTTTAACTGAGCAGCTTGACTTTCGAGGCACGGGTTTGGGCACCATCTCTGGTGGTGGCGCTTATATTCGTCCAGATTTGACGGTACATTACGTTCATAAAGGGTTTCGTTTTACGGCTCAAGAACCTGTTGATGACGAAGCTGATTTGCCTGATATGGTTGTTAGCTACAAGGATGATATATCTGATCTTAGCTATAACTTGGCGGTTACGGCTCGTGAGGCCAAAAATGGAGAAGATTCAGATATAGGCGTCGGTGTTTCTTTGGCTGGCAAACTGAAAATAGGCAATGATTCGCTACATGCGAGCGTATACAATGGTAAAGGGATGGGCGCCTATTCCACCGTATGTGTTGGAAGAGTCCTTGGTTCGACTGACGATGTAGATTGTGATGCCGAAGACGGTAAGCTTGTATCACAAACTGGCTTCACGGTAGGGTATAGGCATAAATTTACAGAAAAGCTGATGAGCAACATGCGTTATGGTGAGATTAATGTAGATGATGCGGTAGATACCTCTGTGAACGTAAAAAGCATCAACCTTGTCTATGAGTATTTTCCAGATCTAGATGTTGGTATTGAGTGGAGAGATCGAAGCGATAGGACCACTTTAGAAGTAAGAAAAGGTCAGCAAGTTGAAATAATGGCCAAATACGAATTTTAAGCTAATATGTTCTTATTGAACATTCAATAAAAAACCCCTTCAAGTCTAATAGGTTTGAAGGGGTTTTTGTTTTTCTAATATCTAGTGTATCCATTTAATTTAGTATCAACTATATAGAGTAATTAGGGATAACTATCTTTAGGTTATTCGAGTTTTGTATAAGCCCTCCTTAAACAAATTATCTACTTAAAACATCAGTTAAAAGTGAAAGTATATTTTCAGTGGGGGAGCAACGCCAATATATCTGTTACTATCCTAGGTTTGAATCTACTCAGATTATCTTACTAGGAAACCAAAGTGAAGGGATAACCATGGCAGCTTATTACAATTTTATCAAACGTGAACAGCAATCAGATAACATCAGTATTGCTTACTACAAACCTACTCAGCATGCTCAGGGCGCATGGAATCAGCATGAGCAGCATATGGCACCGGCGACTGGAGTGCTCACTCACGAGCTAAACCAGTTTGCACCGCAAGCGAATATGCGCATAGCCCGCATTAGCCTTGATATCTTAGGACTTATACCGCTGGATGATTTTACTATTACCACTCGCTGTATTCGTCCTGGAAAAACCATTGAATTGATAGAGTCGGTCATGAGTAGTGGTGGTCGAGACTGTGTTACCGCGCGCGCTTGGCGATTGTTGACGCAAGATACCAGCGCCATTGCAGGTTTGGAGGATCAACACGCTCCTCACCATCCTAATGATCTACCAGTTTGGGAAGATATTAAAGGCTGGCCCGGCGGGTTTGTCAAAAGCGTGCATCTCGTCGCCAATTCAGATCGGCGTAATGGTAAAGGTATGGTATGGATTACTAATAATACTGAAATGGTAGAAGGTGAGCCAACGACTGATTTGGTGCATCTATTAGGTATGGTCGATATCGCCAATGGCGTCGTACCAAGACTTGGATTGGAATTAAGCGATTTACAATGGATGTTTCCTAATACAGATTTGCAAATTCACATGCATCGCATGCCCAAGGGAAGTTGGTTAGGTATGGAAGCGGTACAACAGTACGGTAATGACGGTATTGGTATAACTAGCACGGTCTTACATGATGTACATGGACCCTTTGGTCGTAGTGAACAAATCCTTACTCTTCGTCAAGTTCCGCGTTAAATTTGGATTATACACAAACGTTAGAAAATATAGACAACGGTAGTAGCATGATAGTTATAAGGAGTTCTTATATTACTTAACTAGGAAGTAACTTATCTAGATTGTTATCATAATACGATGGTGACATCTATTTGAGTCACCATCGAAAATAGATGACATCATAGCTAATTATTTTAATTGTTACCCTAACTAATTAGTCTCGTTTTATGAAAGCAACATCACAATAACGTCTCAAATATCTGCTCAATATGGGCTACCTCCTTGTATACATTTACAACGGATACTCCCTGCATCGTGTAATAAAAACATGAAGCTTTTATCTCGGCCTGCGCTTTGTCATATCCCAAGTTTTCATAAATCATCGCAATAAAGGTCAGACGATGAGTATCGACTTCATTCAGAATTTCTCTTACCGCTTTATCATTTTGTGACCAGTTGCGAATTGCTAACTCTAAAGCGGCACCGTTGGTTTTGCTATTACGCTTATAGGGAATTAAAAATAGCTTTCTTAGGCGCTCTTTAGGTGTTAATTCTGTATCATTCAAACGCTCTATAATCGCAACCGTTGAACGAATGCGCCAGTTTGATAGTATTTTTTCGAACAGCTCTTTTCTGCTACTAAAATGCCAGTAAAAACTGCCCTTGGTAACCTTTAGCTTTTTGGCAAGCGGCTCTACTCTGACGGCAGAGATACCAGATTTAGCCAACTCAGATTCAGCGATATCTAACCAATCTTTCGCCGTCAGTTTGTTGGGTTGACTTGGATTTTTTTCTATTAAATCCATGCTTTTAAGACCTCTACTTTTTAAAAAAAGAGTCAATCATCGTTGATTAACTCTAAAACCGTTTGTTGATTATATTTGGTGCGCTTCCAGTATTCTAAATGCTAAATACAAGATACCTAAAATCTGATGATACGAGAGCACTTATAGGCATTGATAATTATACGCGTATCAAGTCGTTCATATCAGATTCGCAGCATTTTATCACTTTACTCCATTTAAATCATTGGTTAAATATTAGCCTAATAGAGTCCTTTTCTCCTTCTTATCTACTATTTAAAAATCAACCTCTCATGACATCAAATAAGCATAAATAGCGTTTTTTTTATTTATCTTTCTATCTCCATACGGTTAAGTATTTTATTAAGACATACGCATAAGCATGTTTTACATAAAAAATACCTATCATTTTAGTCTGTTTGAAAAAATAATTATTAAGCATAACCATATATATTATGTGAATTTAAACACTATTATATACAAGGTTTCTGCATATAAAGATATAATAATTAACTGGTTTTCCATAAGTGCAAAAGCGTTTTTTTAATGTTTAACATACGGTACCGTATTGACATGATAAATTCTTTGTATTATTGTAAATGTCAGTGATAAATAATCATCTCGTGAAAACTGTTATCAAGGAAGATTAAATATGCAAGTAATTGATTCTGGCAAAGGCAAAACGATTGAAGCTTTTGGATTGCAAACCAACTATTTGGAAATGGGCGAGGGTGAGCCATTATTGCTACTGCATGGTTCAGGACCAGGCGTCTCTGCCTATACCAACTGGCGTAAGATTATTCCTGAACTGGCCAAACACTTCCGTGTCATCGCGCCTGATCTGGCGGGTTTTGGACACACCGAAAGAGATCCCAATTTCAGCTACGATATTAAGCATTGGGGCAAACATTTATTGGCTTTCTTAGATGCGCTAGGTATCGAAAAAACAAATGTAATCGGAAATTCATTTGGCGGCTCGTTAACTTTAGCAACGGCGGCACGTTTTCCTGAAAGATTCTCCAAGCTCTGTTTAATGGGCACTCCGTGTGACAAGTTCTTTATGACGCCAGGCCTGCGCTCGGGATGGGACTACACACCATCACGCGAAAACATGCGTCAAGCCATGTCTCATTTTCCCTATAACCCAGACACCATCACCGATGAGTTGGTGGAAGAACGTTATCAAACCAGCCTCATTCCTGGCGCGCAAGAAGGTCTGCGTAAGCTATTGATACAGCCAAATGAGGAAGGTGAAACTCAACTCTCGGGCATGCCTGAACATGTGGTCGCCAAAATCAATCATTCCGCTATCGTTATTCACGGCCGTGAAGACAAAGTTGTGCCGACAGAAATGGGCTTTAAGTTGGGTCGTTCGATGCCCAATGCCGACTTGCATGTCTTAGCCAATTGCGGACATTGGGTCATGGCGGAAAGACCAAAAGAGTTCCTGCAATTGGTCATCAATCACTTCACGGCAGAATAAAGCGAGGTTGTTATGTTTCATGTTGGCAAATTAGAAGACTTAGAGATTGGTGAAGCGATCAAGCTTGATAATTTTGTTCCTCCGATTGCGATTATTCGCGGTGAAAGTGGTGAGGTATATGCGATCGATGACACCTGTACTCATGCCCAAGCTTCGTTTTGTGATGGTTTTGTAGAGGGTGATACCGTTGAGTGTCCGCTGCATATGTCAGTCTTTTGTCTAAAGACGGGCGTACCTGATAATCCACCAGCCATAAAAGCGGTCAACGTCTATGATGTCGAAATCAAAGACGGTGAGATATACGTTGAGGTCGACAGATGAGCCAGATTGAGTCAGTCATCGTCGTCGGTGCGAGTGCCGCTGGGATAAGCTGCGTCAGAACGTTACGCCAACTGGGGTTTCCGGGTAGTATTACGCTGGTCGATAAAGACCAACATGGCGCATATGAGAGACCACCGCTATCTAAACAGATTTTGATGCAAGCAGACAGCACACATCATGATATCGCTTTAATCAGCGATGACGAGCTCTCGGCACTCAATATAGAAGCTCACTATGGTGACAGCGCCCGTGAAGTAGATCCTATAACACGCTGCATTATTCTAGAATCTGGTAAAGAATTAACTGCCGATGCCGTCATTTTGGCAACAGGTGGCGAAGCAAGACGCCTACCTATAGAAGGGGCAAATCTACCGCAAGTATTGGTACTACGTCATTATGAAGATGCTTTAAACCTACGCCAAAGATTGACCGCTGATACACGTGTGGCGGTGATAGGTGGGGGTTTTATTGGTGCTGAAACCACAGCTTCGCTATCTAAATCTAACGCCGTAATACAGTGGCTAGATGCCGCCGCGCTACCTATGGCTCATCTGCTACCGACAGAATTATGCGAAAAAATCGTTGCCAACCACTGCGCCCAAGGTGTGGAGCTGACGTCTCATTGCCGCCTCGATAAATTTATAGAGCAGCCAGATGGCAGTGCGTCCATATTATTTGATGATGGTACATCCATTGAGGTTGACGTCATTGTAATGGGCGTTGGTATGGCGCCAAGCACCCCTTATCTTTCGGATGCTATTTGCGCTGAGTTATTAAACCCAGTAACGGGCGGTATTCAAGTTAATGACAATCAAGCCACTAAATTCGCAGACGTTTATGCGGCAGGAGACGTTGCGGCAGTGACGCAAGCTGACGGTTCAACGGTACGTCATGAGCATTGGCAGTCAGCTCAACATCAAGGGGAGCGTGCCGCCGCTGCTATTTTAAATCAAGAGTTACCAGTAGCACCTGTCGATTGGTTTTGGTCAGATCAAGGCGATTTGCATATAGAGATGGCTGGCAAGATTTTACCAACCAAAGAGCATTTGGTCGTGAGACTAGAAGGTGAGTGGCCGGTGTATTTTAGCGTCGTTGATAATCGCGTCGTTGGTGCTGTCAGCGTCAATAATCCAAATGCCGTTCGTGCCGCCATGCGTATGATAAAGAATGATGTGAATGTTGAGCCATCACAACTGGCCAATCCAGAGCTACCACTGCGAAAACTGATGCGCGGCTAAATGCGCGGCTATTTGTATGTTGGGCTGTGTAGTGCAGGAACAAAACTCATAAAAGGGATTTTAATATGTCGGAGATAAAAGCATTAGGCTATCTGGGCTTTTCCATTGCTGATAAAGAAGCGTGGCGAGATTATGCTGAAAACATACTGGGCGTCAGTGTCGATGACCATGATAACGGCGATATGTCACTGCGTGTCGATTCGTATGCTTGGCGTATTAAACTTAAAAACTCAGATCATAACAATCTAGATTATGTCGGTTGGGAAGTTAGTGACAAGCAGGATTTGGAAAATCTGAAAAACCGCTTGCACGAGCACAGTATCGCTTTTGAACTGGGTTCCGATGAGTTGGCAAAATCGCGTCAAGTAAAAGAGCTTATTGTCTTTTATGATCCTGACGGCACCCGCTGTGAAGCCTTTTATGGTCCTTTGCAGTTGACCAATCAGCCTTTTGTCAGTCCTAAAGGTTTTCGCTTTATTACTGGCGAGCAGGGACTCGGTCATATCGTTCTGATTACCAAAGACCATGCAGCGCAAGAAGCATTCTACACTCAGCTTTTAGGTTTCAAAGTATCGGACTACATCAATACCGAAATCGTACCCGGTAAGCCTTTAAGTATCACCTTTTTACGTTGCAACGGACGTCATCATTCTTTGGCATTAGCGCCTGTGCCTATTCCAGCGAAAGTTGCTCATATCATGCTGCAAGTCGATAACGTCGATGACGTTGGTCGGGCGATGGATGCCGCCGAAAAAGCAGGTACACACTTCTCGTTCACGCTAGGTCGACATTCTAATGATGAGATGTTGTCTTTTTATACCATGAGTCCGTCGGGCTTTGATGTTGAATTTGGCTGGGGTGCGATAGAGGTTGATGATGATAGCTGGCATGTCAAAGTTCATCATACCAATTCGGCTTGGGGACATAAGTTTCAGCGTCCGCCACGTAAATAACCTATCTATATACGACGCAAAAATACACGACGCACACGAGAGCTTACATTATGAATGATAAGAGCAACGCTTCAGAGTTAGCACCCTCACTATTTGATGCTTATAAAAAAGGAGCAGTCGCACCACTACGTAACCAAGTTGATGCTACAGATATCTCTTTGGCTTATCAGATTCAGCAAGAGAATCACCGCCGCTGGAGCGAGCAAGGTAGAGTCACCATTGGTCGCAAGATTGGTCTGACCTCAACCGCTGTGCAAGCACAATTGGGTGTGGATCAACCAGACTACGGCATGGTCTACGCCGATACTTGCTATTGCTCAGGCGCGCAAATATCCGTCGGGCAATTCCTGCAACCTAAGATAGAAGCTGAAATTGCCTTTGTATTGAAATCCGACTTAGATACTGACCATTTAACGATTATTGATGTTATCAATGCCGTTGATTATGCCGTTGCCGCTTTAGAGATTGTCGATAGCCGTGTGGCGAACTGGGACATTAGCCTGTTTGACACTATTGCTGACAATGCTTCTTATGGCGGAATTATCATGGGAACCACGCCCGTACCGCTTAGCCAACTGGATTTAGAGAGCTGCAAAATGCAGTTAGCAAATGGTGATGCAGTCGTTTCTGAAGGCGAAGGTCGAGCGTGTTTAGGCAACCCTTTGTTAGCGACACTTTGGCTTGCCAATATGATGATTGAAAACGGTCAGCCGCTCAAAGCAGGTGATGTAGTGCTATCTGGTGCCTTAGGGCCAATGGTAGCCGTCAAGTCAGGCGATCAATTTACCGCCAGCATAGATGGCCTCAATAGTGTGTCAGTGAGTTTCATCGATTAATCAACCGAATAACAAGCCGAATAAGCAGTCTATCTATCGAAAAGGATGTCAATAATATGTCAACTAAAGTGAAAGTCGCCATCATCGGTTCAGGAAATATCGGAACTGATTTGATGATTAAAATTCTAAAAACCTCTCAAAACCTAGAAATCGTCGCCATGGTTGGTGTCGATCCTGAGTCTGATGGCTTGGCTCGTGCCAAACGCATGGGTGTCGCGACCACTCATGAAGGTATCGACGGTTTAGTGGCTATGCCTGAGTGGAAAGACATTGCCATTGTCTTTGACGCCACCTCCGCCTCTGCACACGCTACCCATTCAAAAGTCTGTCATGAAGCGGGCAAAGTCATTGTTGATTTGACCCCAGCGGCGATTGGTCCATTTATTGTCCCCGCCGTCAATGGTGAGTCTAATATCGAGCAGCCAAATGTCAATATGGTGACCTGTGGTGGTCAAGCGACCATTCCTATGGTCTATGCCGTATCACGTGTGGCACCTGTGCACTATGCAGAAATCATCGCTTCTATCTCGTCAAAATCTGCAGGACCGGGTACTCGAGCAAACATTGATGAGTTTATGGAAACCACTTCGCACGCAATTGAGCAAGTAGGCGGTGCCAAAAAAGGTAAAGCAATTATTGTCCTAAACCCTGCTGAGCCACCGATGATTATGCGTGACACTGTAATGACGTTTTCTGAAGATGCGAGTGAGGATGACATCAGAGCCAGTGTTGATGAAATGGTCAAAGAGGTACAAAGCTATGTACCAGGTTATCGCTTAAAGCAGACCGTACAGTTTGAGCGTTATACCGAGCAAAACCCATTGCACATCCCAGATATCGGTACGCTGACCGGGCTCAAAACCTCAGTATTTCTTGAAGTAGAAGGCGCGGCGCATTACCTGCCTTCGTATGCGGGCAATCTAGACATTATGACCTCAGCGGCCCTAAAAACTGCTGAAAAGATTGCGGTCGCCAGACAAGCACAAGTGGGAGCATAAATCATGACTAATAAAAAACTATACATCCAAGACGTTACCCTTCGCGACGGTATGCATGCCATACGTCATCAATACGGTATTGACCATGTCCGTAATATCGCTAAAGCCCTAGAAAACGCTGGTGTTGATGCTATTGAAGTCGCGCATGGCGATGGCCTAAGTGGCAGTAGTTTTAACTATGGTTTTGGTGCGCATACCGATTGGGAGTGGCTTGAAGCGGTGGCTGATGTGTTAGACAAAGCGGTATTGACCACGCTATTGCTACCTGGCATCGGCTCTGTCCAAGATTTAAAGCGCGCTTATGATTTGGGCGTACGCTCAGTACGTGTTGCAACTCACTGTACCGAGGCTGACGTCTCAAAGCAGCATATCGAAACTGCTAAAGAGATGGGCATGGACACCATAGGCTTTTTGATGATGTCGCATATGGTATCGCCCGCCAATCTAGCCGAACAGGCGAAACTTATGGAGTCGTATGGCGCAGGTTGCGTCTATGTCGTAGACAGTGGCGGCGCGATGAATATGAATGATGTGGCAGATCGGGTCAAGGCGCTAAAAGATACGTTAAATGATAGCACTGAGCTCGGTATTCATGCTCATCATAATTTAAGTTTAGGCGTGGCAAATAGTATTGTTGCAGTCGAAAACGGCGTAACGCGGGTCGATGCTTCTTTGACTGGCATGGGCGCTGGCGCTGGAAATGCACCGCTAGAGGTATTTATTGCCGCCATTAATCGCCTAGGGTGGGAGCATAACTGTGACCTTTACCAATTGATGGATGCCGCTGAAGACTTAGTGCGACCGCTACAAGACCGACCGGTTCGAGTTGACCGTGAGACGCTGACCCTTGGCTATGCTGGTGTTTACTCTAGCTTTTTACGTCATGCTGAAAAAGCCTCTGAACAATACGGTATTGACGTGCGAGAAATATTGGTTGAAGTGGGCAAGCGTAAGCTTATCGGTGGTCAAGAAGACATGATCGTTGATGTGGCCTTGGACTTAATTAATAAAGTGAAGGGGTAGAAGATATGGCCAATAGAGATATCGTATCTACATTATATGATCAGATGCGGCTGCCAGTTATCGTGGCGCCTATGTTCCTGATATCGGGTCCTGATTTGACTATAGCCGCCGCAAAAGCCGGAATAATAGGCTGTTTTCCAGCCCCTAATGCACGCACGATTGATGTGTTAGAAGTCTGGTTGGATAAGATTGAAGCTGAACTTAAAGATACAGAGTATGAAGGGATGTGGGCGATGAACATGATTGTCCACAAAAGCTACGACCGTTTTGAGGCTGAGTTGGCTTTAGTTGAGCGCTACAAGCCTAAATTCGTGGTAACTGCTCTTGGTAGTCCTAAGCGTGTGCTAGATAGAGTTCATGCTTTTGGCGGCAAAGTGTTCGCCGATGTCATCAATGCAGAGCAAGCCAAAAAAGCAGTCGAAGCAGGGGTTGATGGTCTGATTTTGGTCTGTTCTGGGGCAGGTGGGCATAC
Organism: Psychrobacter sp. 1Y4; assembly: GCF_051847555.1. NCBI lineage: Bacteria > Pseudomonadati > Pseudomonadota > Gammaproteobacteria > Moraxellales > Moraxellaceae > Psychrobacter > Psychrobacter sp. 1Y4. Next base: position 80,194 of record NZ_JBPYDE010000014.1, read on the forward strand.
GGGTAAATATACCGCTTTTGCTTTTGTGGAAGAGGTTCGCCGTTTTTATGATGGGCCAATCATCGTTGGCGGGGCGATACAAAGCGCCAAATCAATCGCTGCTTTGCTTGCTCTAGGTGCTGATTTTGCTTATATGGGTACTCGATTTATAAGCTGTCCTGAGAGCTTAGTGAACGATGAGTATCGCAATATGCTGGTTGATTCAACTATGTCAGATATTGTGACGTCGGATGTCGTCTCTGGTGTTATGGCGAACTGGTTAAAAGCCAGTCTAGAAAAGTCAGGCTTTGATTTGAAGTCAGCCAAAGGTAGTACGGAAATTGATTTTTCTGATATTCACGGTGAGGGAAAAGCGTGGAAAGACACTTGGGGCGCAGGTCATGGGGTGAGTGCGACCGAATGTATTGAGAGCGTCGCTGACGTGGTTGACTCATTATCCAGTGAGCTTCATACCTTAAAGTCTGATCTTAATAATAAGCTCACAGAATGGCCTAAGTTATAGCCGCGGAGCTTAACCATCTATAAAGCGTCAACAAGGATTCCAATAGAAGCATCTCATTGCAAAAAATGACCTTTATGTTTGTTTTTATTATTCATAAAGTTGCTTTCATTCAAACAGCATTGAGTATAAGAAATTCAAATTGGTCTAAACCATGGAAGGATAGTCGAAATGATTGAATTTAGTTTCAAATCTGATTCAGAAATAAAGCTTGGTCATCATGATGTTATTGCTGAAAAAAACACCCAGAATCACATTATTTTGCGCAATAAGGAACCTCTCAATCTAGACGATTATACGATGCTAGATTGCGTTGATTATTGGTCGCAGCGCTCTCCAAATACTGTATGTATGCGTGAAAGGGCAGCTGATGGTTGGACGGAGATATCATACAAGGAGTTTGCCTCTAGAGTAAAGAGTATTGCGACTCACTTAGGAACCTTAGATCTCTCAGCCGATAAACCACTGATGATAATAGCGCCAAACTCCATTAATCATGCATTAGTCGCATTTGCTGCAATGACCATCGGTATACCAGTGACCCCCATCTCTATCGCTTATGCTCTATATGGTGAAACTTTTGGGCGTCTTAACAATGTGATTGATATTGTAAAACCTGGAGCGATTCATTTTAGTAATACCAATATATTCAAAAGTGCAGCAAGGTCTGTTCTCGCAAATTACGATATACCTTGTATCGCTTTTAATTCGGACATGGACGAAGTACCGACAATTCGCAGCTTACCAACAATCACAGATGAAGAAGTTGCAGAAAGAAGAAGCAAGATCAACCAAGATACTATTGCTAAGGTCATGATGACTTCAGGCTCTACGGGCAATCCAAAAGGGGTTATTAACACCCATCGAATGATGTATAGCAATCAATTTGCCCTTTATAAGATGTGGCCATTTTTGCAGGATATAAAGCCAAGTTTAGTAAGCTGGTTGCCTTGGAGTCATACCTTTGGTGGCAACGTATGCATCAATATCGTTTTATTTAACGGGGGCACACTAACCATTGATGATGGCAAGCCAGTCCCAGGTCATATTGGCCGAACTATCGAAAATATCTGCCTGATCGAACCTAATATTCATTTTAATGTGCCTGCAGGTATTGAAGCCTTATTGGCAGAATTTGAAGACAATCATCGTCAGGCACGCAAATTTTTCTCCACTGTAAAAGTTATTTTTATTGCAGCCGCAGCGTTACCTGAAAAAACGAGAAAGAGACTGGCCGAGCTTTCAATTGAGCTGACAGGAACTCGTCCAAAGCTTCTAGCGGGCTGGGGCTCTACAGAGACAGCGCCTTTTGCTACCTGTCTAAATTTTGATTCTGATTTGGCAGTTAACATCGGTGTGCCTCTACCCGGTACTGATATTAAGTTAACGCCTATACAAGATAAATTAGCGCTCGCTGTCCGCGGGCCTAATGTCACACCAGGATATTGGCGAAATGAAAAAGCCACTGCTGAAGCGTTTGACGAAGATGGCTTTTATTCTATAGGTGATGCTGGTCGATTGATTAATCCAGATAACCCATCTGAGGGTTTAGTATTTGATGGAAGGACTTCTGAAAACTTTAAGTTGACATCAGGTACTTGGGTGAATGTGGGTGAGGTAAGAATAGGGGTGATTAGTGCTTTAAAGCCTTATTTTTTAGACGCAGTTATAACTGGGCATAATCAGCCAGAGCTTGGCTTATTGATTGTGCCAAATGTTGAACGCTTGGCTAGTAAATATGGTTTGGAAGAAGAGCAGAAAAATGCAGCTGAGTTGCAGAAAATCGACAAGTTAGTGGAGCAAGTAATAGATCTGTTAAACGATTATAACGAGATATGTTTTAGCAATAGCAAAAGAATAAGTCGATTCGCATTTTTGCCTGAGCAACCATCAATCGAGAGAAACGAGATTACTGATAAAGGCTATTTAAATCAACGAGCTTTATTAGAAAATTGGTCAGAGCTTGTTGATCAGATGCATCAACAAGAAAGAAAGACAAGTATTCACTTCCACGCTTTTTAAACCAGCACACCATCTTATCAACATGGAGAAATAATGATGTCAATAGATATGCGATCGCTAGTAGATTATGAAAAAGGTTTAATCGATAGACGTATTTTTTGGGATGAAGACATTTATCAGCAAGAGTTAAAACAAATCTTTGCCCGTTGCTGGCACTTTGTGGCGCATGAGTCGCAGGTCAAAACTTTTGGAGAGTTTATCACCACTTATATCGGTGAAGATGCCGTTATTGTCGCGAGGGCAAAAGACGGTAGCATCAACGTCATGCTTAATGCCTGTCCACATCGCGGTAATAAAGTTTGCTTCGCTGGTGAAGGCAAAATCCGCTCGTTCGTTTGTAACTATCACGGCTGGGCGTTTGGTCTAGATGGCAAGCTTAATGGCATGCCTGCGAATGAGTTATATGACAACACTGAAGGCTTTAACAAAGAAGATTGGGGTTTGCATAGAGCGCGAGTGGAGACTTATAAAGGTTTAGTATTTGCGACCTTTGATGAAGAAGCACCGTCTTTAGGAGAGTATTTAGGAGATTTTCGCTGGTATCTGGATGCCATCTTAGATGTAGATGACAAAGGTACAGAGTTTATTCCTGGTACGACGCGCTCATTATTAAAATGTAATTGGAAATATCCTGCGGATAACTTTGTCGGTGATATTTATCATGCGCTATGGACGCACCTTGGTGCGGCAGAAGCAACGCTAAAAGAAGCGGGCGGTATTGTTGTCAGTAACGAAGACTCCTATCAAGCCAGTGTCAATGGTCATGGATGGGAGTTCTCATTAGCGAACAACTTTGGTAATGCAGCGACTATGGGTGATAAAGATATCATCAAATACTTGCGCGCGCGCGAAGAAGAGATAAGTAAGCGTCTTGGAAAAGTACGGGCAAAATTGTTAGGTTCTGTTGCGTCTGGCTTGGTTTTTCCTAACTTTGCCTTCTTGCCGGGTTACTTAACCTTTAGAACATTTCTACCCAAAGGGCCGACAGAAACAGAGCTACATAGCTGGACATTAGTCCCGAGTGAAGCGTCAGATGAGATAAAAAATAAGTGGCGCTTAGGTGCTATGCGTACGTTTTCTCCCAGTGGGATTTTGGAGATGGACGATGGGGAAAACTGGGAACATGCCACGCTTGGCAACGCAGGATACGTCACTCGTAATCAAAAGCTTTTCTATGGAATGGATCCAACGAAAGGGCAAGCAGTTCCTGTTGACCTACCCGGCACAGTGACTAAAGGTCAGCTTAATGATGCCAACCAACGTCTATTCTTTAAGCGTTATGCAGAGTTTATGGAAGCAGACACTTGGGCTGATATTCCACTAGCGGAACAAAGATTCTAAAAAGGAGCTAAACATGACCAGAGATCAGTTATTAGCACTTGACGCTAAAGGTAAACATGTGGATATGCAAACCTTTTTTGATATTCAAAGGTTTGTGAATCACGAAATATATCTGCTGAATCACGAGATTCTTGATGAATGGGCAGACAGTTTGGAAGACGACCTCATTTATTGGGCGCCTATTCGCGAGAATATATTGCGTAGAAGCCGTACGCCAGAAATTACCACGGCTAGGGTGTCTTTATTTGAAGAAGATAAAGACTCCATCATGATGCGCCTAAAGCGTAACGATAGTGGTATGTGCTGGACAGAAGATCCACCCACTCGCCAAGTGACTGCTGTATCGAATCTACAGGTTTTTCACACAGACAACACGGACGAGTTTGAAGTACATACGGTATTCACTCTATACCGTAGTCGCTTTGAGCGTGATGACTCTACCTTAATGGGACGCCGTAAAGATATCTGGCGCAAAGTCGGCGATGAGTATCGCTTGGCTGGACGACTAATTCTGCTGCAACAATCTACATTACTGACTAAAAACCTAAACGTATTTATGTAGTGTTTTATAAAATTTCATAGGTAATTTTGAGGCAATATGATGCAAATGCTATTGAATAGACGGGTGATTGTCACAGGAGCTGGTAGTGGTATTGGCAAGGCTATTGTCGAGAGGTTTCTCGATGAAGGCGCTAAAGTGCTTGCTGTCGTACGTAAACCTGAGCAAATAGAAACTTTTTTAACCAATAAAAACTTCTGTTATGTAGTCGGTGACGTCAATGATTATGCGACCAACCAATCTGCTATAGAGATGGCAGTTGAGAAGTGGGGCGGCTTGGATGTCATGGTAGCCAATGCTGGCGTGTGGGATTTCTTTAAAAAACTGCAAAAAATGTCACCGCAAGAATTGGAGGACGGATTTGAGCAAATCATGTCAACCAACGTCAGAGCCGTACTGATGGCGGCTCATGCCAGCTATGCCGCTCTACAAGACTCTCATGGATGTTTTATAACGACAGGTTCAAACGCTTGCTTTCGTCCGGGCGGCGGCGGGCCTTTATACATTGCTTCCAAATACGCGCTGCGCGGCGTCGTTGCGCAGTTAGCTTTAGATTTTGCACCTAATGTACGGGTGTGCGGAGTCGCACCTGGAGCCACAGATACGCCTATCAGTGGTACCGATGCACTCAATCAGCATGATAAATCTATGAATGCCGATCGCACGCGTTTGGCATCTATGGGTTCTCATATTCCATTAGGTCGCGTGTCCTCTCCTGAAGAACACACCGACCTTTATGTCACTTTAGCAAGCGAAAAGGGTGCACGGTATGTCACGGGCACTATTTTAGTGAGCGATGGAGGATTATCTGCCGGCCAATAGTACTTATAAGAGAGTCTCTTAGATTGAAGAGTAACCAACCCTAACATTCATATTTATTTTAAACTCAAGGAAGAGTCTATGATTACCTCTGTGCATAATGCTGCACCCAAAAAACCTGCAGTAATGTATACGACATTACTCATGTGTTTTTGTATTGCCATTCTAGAAGGATTCGATATTCAATCAATCGGTGTGGTGGCTTCCTCTGTTCAATCGGAATTTGGTCTCACCAAAGGAGAGCTAGGTTGGATATTTAGTGCCGCCACTCTAGGGATGTTTCCAGGCGCAATCGTCGCTGGACGTCTCTCAGATAAAATAGGTCGTAAAAACATATTGATTTTCAGCGTAGCATTGTTTGGCATTATGTCGCTCGCGACCGCATTTACTACTGACTTTAGCTCACTTGTCATCGTGCGTTTTTTAACAGGTATCGGGATGGGTGGCGCGCTACCTTTGATGATTGCGATGTCATCAGAATCTGTCCCCGAGCGTTGGAGCGCTACTGCCGTTAGCGTGATGTATGCAGGCGTACCGTTTGGTGCTGGTATCACTGCGGTCATTGCAGGAGGATTTACGGGTGCTGGGGAGTGGAAAAATATTTTTTACTTAGGTGGACTGACACCTATTGCTATTGTGCCCCTTTTATTCTTTTTCTTAAAAGAAACTTATACCAAGAAACAAGCGATTAAAGATGATCTCAAAGAAAACACTGATTTCAAATTTATCCTATTCGGTGAAGGCCGTACGGCAACCACTATTCAAATCTGGCTAAGTTTCTTGGGCACCTTAATTGTTTTGTACTTTATCTTAAACTGGCTACCCGTTCTCATGCAGAACAATGGCCTTAGTATGCAGAGTGCAAGCAACATCCAAGTAGCCTACCAAGTAGGCGGAGTATGTGGAGTGCTTATCTTAGGTTGGTTATTATCTAACATCAAACTTAGGTCAGTCGTCATCATGATCTATATCGGTATTTTAATTGGATTGTCTGCATTAACATTCTCTAAATCTTTAACAGCGCTAATACTAGCATCAGGTGTTTCAGGCTTTTTCATCACTGGTGGTCAATCAGCTTTATATGCGTTAGCGGCGAGAGCTTATAGTAAGAGTATGCGCGGTACGGGCGTTGGCGTAGCCGTTGCTATGGGACGTATTGGTTCATTCGTAGGGCCTCTATTAGCGGGTGTTATTTTCTCTTATAACTCGAACTCTTCATTTGTGATCGGCAGCAGTATTCCAGTCATTGTCATTGCTGGTGTCGCTGCAATATTACTAGCGAATAACATCGCTAAACGTGAGAGTACAAATGCAGCGGCACTCACTAGGGGTTAAATAGTTCATTTAAATTACAGGTTTATCATCAATATTAAGGCGATTGTAGGAACGACTTTAGGTTATGAAGTAGCCTCTTTCGCCTGAGCTTGATTAACTGCATTTATTAAACGGAATTGATAATAAGACAATAGGGAATAGAAAAATCATGAACAATCTAAAAAAAGTAACGTTGGCATTGGCTGCTTTCGTCGCGTGTACCAACGCCCAAGCCATCGATCTAGTCACCAAGGGTGATACCACTTTAAGCGTTGGCGGTTATGTCAAAGCAGAAGGTACCTTTATTTCACCTGATGATAAAGACTCTGACTTTGAAGGTAGTGCGCGAGAGTCTAGAATTAATATAAAAGCTACTACGCTCGTGGATGATAAAAAAGTAACAGGTTTCATCGAAGGTGATTTTTATGGAAACTATAGCGGCTATGATAGTGGCTCTCCTGAGCTTCGGCTACGCCATGCTTATTTACAGGTAGATAAGGTTACTGCAGGTAAGACTTGGAATGGACAGTTTTTTGCTGTCGCGCCTCGTTTAACCGAGCAGCTTGACTTTTACGGTACAGGTTTTGGTACGATAGCGGGTAGTGGGCTTTATGTTCGTCCAGATTTGACTTTGCACTACGCCAATAAAGGACTTCGTGTGACAGCGCAAGACCCTATATCTGATGACGCTGATTTACCTGACATGGTCGTTAGCTATAGCGATGATATATCTAATTTCGGTTATACCCTTGCTGCGACTGCACGTGACGCTAACACCGGAATAAATGATGATTTAGATACAAAGCTAGGGCTAGGGGTTTCATTAGCGACTAAGCTAACGCTAGGTAAGGGCTCATTACATGGCAGTATATATACTGGTGAAGGCATGGGGGTCTACTCTGGCGTGTGTACAACAGGCGCCTTAAATCCTGGCAATACTTTAAGCTGTGATGCTGAAAACGGTGAGCTTGTTTCGCAAACTGGCTTTAGCGTGGGTTATCGTCATGTCTTTTCACCGAAACTGCGTGGTAATATGCGTTATGGAGAGGTTAGTGTAGACAATGAAGCAGATACTTCAATTGACATAAAAAGTGCCAACCTTATTTACACCTATTTACCAAACCTTGATATTGGTGTTGAATGGCGAGATCGTAGTGAAACAACATTGCCATGGAGACAAAAAGGTCAGGAAGTTGAGGTAATGGCTAAGTATAAATTCTAAAGTAGATATATTTCACCTAATCTCAATTGCAATTTCAACGATATTATAAAGAATACTAAGTAATAAAAGAAGGTTTCTAATGCTATCTATAAATAGCGTTAGAAACCTTTTTTTATTTTAAAAATATAGTGACTAATAGAAATTATATAGGGAATTATTGTTCATCACATATTAATGAAAGAGTTTAGGTTTTTTATCTAAAATGATTAGTATTATAGTTTTCCTATCAAGCATCCTGACTTAACTGCAAACCAAAGAATGGCTGTATCATCCATATTATTCAGAGATCTACCCGTTATTTCCTCAACCTTCTTAATTCTATATATGAGCGACTGTTTATGGATATGAAGTTCTTTGGAGGCATTCAACCATGATTTATTATGCTCTAAGTATACTTTTAAACTAGTTATTAACTTTGATTTTTGAGTAAGATCATAGTTTTCTAACTCACCCAAAATATTTTCATACGCTTGCTTGGCTATTTCCAAGTTTTTAGGTAGCCAAAATGGAATTGTTGAACATGACTTGTAAGAAACAATATGCTTAGAATCCACACAGAACTCTAATGCCAGATTCGACTCGCGTACCGCTTCATGTATACGCATAACATTATCAATTAAGGAGCTATACCCTATAGAGTGTCCGAGTATAGATTGTATTTTTGGCAGCAAAGACAAGTCATCGACCAATCCTAATACTCTGCATGGTTGTTTTTTGAGTAATACTCGAATGTTATTGCGGCATAAAAGTTCATTCCAGTTATTCAAGTCAGGCCGCTCAATTTTTATAGAAAAAATCACTGACTTTTCTAAATTAAAATTAAATGGTTTAAGTTTCTCTGTCACGTATTTATCTGGAAATCTTTGTTGTAATAACTCATCAAATACTTCAAGCCCGAGTCTAAGAAAATTTTCATATTCGAATCTACTTCGCTCTAACTGTATGCCGATAACAGCCGCTACATGACTTAATAGAGTGTAGTCTATCCATTCGTTTTTTCTAATGATAATACTTGCTTCATTTTGAGTTAGAAGCTTCAGTATCATCCATTCTTCATCATTAATAATGATCTTTTTTACGACAGTGGCTGTATTTCTTTCTTTTAAGTAATAATCAAATAGAACCTTAACTTTTTTCTCAGGAAGTTCGGATAAATCTGAATCCCAAGGCTTAAAGGTTTTTGAGTCTATTAAATAAATCGTTGATCCAATGTTTTTTTGTAAATTTTGGAGTAGTTGTTTTATTCCTAATCCTTTAATACTTAAACGAGCGGTTTCGTATACCTGCATAATAGTGTGATTTTTATTATGACTTTCATTTTTTTTATAATCAATAATTAATCTAGTAATGGCTGAAAATGGAATTTCATATTTCATAAGTAATACATTAAATCCTAAAGCTTCAGCTTCTTCTAAAAGCGCTGAAATGTCTTTGGGAGCTCGCATATTTTCTCCAATTACTATCCCAACTATTTTAGCCTTATATAATCTCTGTATATACTTGATTTGCTTGGTTTTATTATACGGTATACCAATGCCTGTGGTCATAAGAAGGTCGCCATCACCTAACCATTCTGTAGGATCTGTTAATTCACAAACATGAGCCCAGTGCACTGGTTTTTCTAAATTGTAGTTTTTCGAGATAACTTTAATTTGTAAGGCTGAATTAGCAACAAGATCATTAACTGTAAGGCCCATAACCTTCTCCTAAAAGCACATTCTTTTAAACTATAACGCTTTTTTAAACTATAACATAGTATAAAAACTCTTATCAGAATCTTATCTTCTTATAATTGTTTGTAGTTATTTAAGACACTATGCTAAGTAAGTTGTATAGAAGAAAAACCGTATTTTAACAGAACTAGTAGTAGGCTAGATTTGTACTGTTTATAGTTGGTTTGAATAACATTGGAAGTTAACTTAACGGCATCTGATACCTATGCTGTTAATGTGCCACATTATATTAAGGATGATCCATGAATATATACTTCTGGGGACTATTAGTTAGCATTGCTGTCTACCTGCTAGTAGGCAACTATGCCGGGCGTAGGGTACAAGGTATAGAAGACTACTACGTGGCAGGGCGAAACGCGCCCACATTACTGATTGTTGGTACCTTAGTAGCCAGTTTTCTTAGTACCACCGCTTTTCTTGGTGAAACGGGCTTTGCCTACGACGGCTATGCCTTTTTGATGCTGGCACTGACCGCAATCAATACCAGCGGCTACGTGCTAGGGGCACTATTCTTCGGGCGTTTTATACGGCGTAGCAAATCATTGACCGTTCCAGAGTTTTTTGCTAAACGTTTTGATTCGCGTGCAGTTCAGAGGCTAGCTGGGTATACCACCGCGATAGGTCTGACCGCCTATTTACTTGCTGTCACCCAAGGCGCTTCGATTTTGATCTCAGATGTGGCAGGAATCCCCTATGGCGTTGCTCTGCTCATGGTTTGGGTAGGCTACATGGGATTCACGCTGTATTCGGGATCTAGCGGTGTGGTACTAACTGACACTATTATGTTTATACTGTTTACCGCGGTTACCGTCATCGCTCTACCTTATATACTGGTTGAAGGGGGCGGTTGGCATGCTTCGTTGACCGCGCTTGCCAACTATGATCCCAAGCCTGGTATTATTGCTTGGCATGGATTAACGGGGGAAAATGCTATATGGTCTTCGGGAGGTGAAGCTCTTGTTTGGGCTATCATACTGGGAGCCTCTTGGTCAATCGTGCTGGCAGTCAGCCCATGGCAAACCAGCCGTTATCTGATGGCAAGAAGTGAACATGTGGTAGTACGCTCAGCTTGTATCGCTGGACTGGTACTCGCCTCAATGTACATAATTATGATGTTCAGCGGAGCCGCTATCAACCTTGCCAACCCAAATATCGAACCCTCTGAGCGCGCTATCATTTGGGCAGGCATAAACATGATGCCGGCGTTTGTTGGTACCTTGCTAATTTCGGGTATTATGGCTGCCGCTCTATCTTCTTGTTCAACCTTTTTGTCCTTAATAAGCTTTAGTGTTACCAACGATATCATTGATTCAAGCAAGTGGGGCGAGAAAAAGACATTACGCCTGAGCCGCTATATTATGTTCGCTGCAGCATTGATTAGCTTGATTTTAGCGTTTCTCCAGCCACCAGCAGTGATGTGGATAACGTATTTCGCTGGCACTTTGTTTGCGTCTTCTTGGGGACCTGTCGCCTTTATGAGTATCTGGAGTCGCCGCATCAGTGCGCCCGCAGCTTTTGTTGGAATGTTCGTCGGTTTTGTCGTTAATATCGGCGCTAAGCTGATGGACACTGCTGGGATGATTTCATTGTCTGTATATATGGATCCCTTTATCTTAGGTATTGTCAGTAGTATTGTTTGTATTCTAGTGATTTCTCGTTTCACCAAGCCAACGGTCGCCGCTCTCGCCTACCTCGAAGCTATTCACAAGACACCAGAGGAAGAGTTCGATCCGGTAAAAGTTAAGAAAACATTGATTTGGCCGGTCATTGTAATGGTCTCGGGGCTAGCCATTTCAGTGCTAATGCTCGTGTTCTATGCGGTTCCTTATGCCGCAGCAGTAGGACGTGAGTTCAGTATATTCAGCGGCGAAAGCTTGCTGGCAATGGGCTACGGACTGGCGGTATTTAGCGTAGGATTGCTAGCTTTTTGGCAAGTAAAACGATCTTATGGTCACAAAGCTGCAAGCATCGCAGCTGATAAACAGTTAATGGAGTCACGTTCATGAATACTCAGAAGCTCTTCCCAACTCTATTTTCACCGTTTAAAATTGGTCAGCACACTATACCTAATCGCATCGTGTTTACGGGTCATGATACCTGTTTACCAGAAGATGGCGTTGTCAACGATGCGCTTGTCGCGTATATCGAGAAGCGTGCTCGGCATGGTACTGGTCTAATTGTACTGCAAGTCTCGGGGGTACACGAAACCGCACGCTATACCTCTCAATTGCTGATGGCTAACCAAGATGAATGCATTCCAGGATATAGACGCTTGGTCGAGGCCTGTCAGCGTCACGGCAGTGTGCTTTTTGCACAACTGTTTCATCCAGGTCGCGAAATTATGGAATCTGCCGATGGATTAAAACCGGTCGCTTACTCTGCTTCTAGCACTCCTCAAGAACGCTTTCATGTCATGCCTCGTGCCCTCAACCAAAGCATGATTAATGAGATTGTCACCAGTTTTGGCGACGCGGCTATACGCATGCAGCAGGCAGGCATTCAAGGCGTAGAAATTCTTGCCAGTCATGGCTATCTACCAGCACAGTTTCTGAACCCAAAGGTGAACAGTCGAAACGATAAGTACGGTGGTAGCTTCGCCAACCGCATACGTTTTCTCGAAGAGATTATTGATGAGATTCGTAGCCGAGCCGGAGATGAGTTGGCAGTAGGCCTGCGTATCTCTTGTGACGAGCGCGATGAAGACGGTATGAGCGCAGGGGATACAATCGAAGCACTAAAACATTTAGAAAATAAGCTGGACTATGCCAGTGTTGTTGCCGGCACCTCAGCGTCGCTAGGGGGAGCGGTGCATATTGTGCCACCCATGATATATGACAGTGCCTACCTTAAAGACGAAGCTCTGGCGCTACGCGCGGGCCTGTCCTTACCCCTGATCCTCACTGGGCGTATTAACCAACCGCATGAGGCGGAAGAGGTAATATGTTCAGGAGCTGCGGATTTATGTGGTATGACCCGAGCGTTGATTTGCGATCCAGCAATGCCGAGTAAGGCCATAACCAATGATGCTGATGGCATTCGTGCTTGTATTGGCTGCAACCAAGCTTGCATTGGCCGCTTTCATCGTGGCCTACCAATCTCCTGCATACAATATCCAGAATCAGGCCGTGAGCTGGAGTACGATGACATCGGTACCGCGCTACATCCTCGTCGTGTTGGGGTAATCGGTGGCGGTCCAGCAGGCATGAAGGCTGCCGTAGTAGCAGCAGCTAGAGGACATAAAGTGACACTCTTTGAAGCCAATTCACGTTTGGGGGGTCAAGCAAATCTGGCGCAACTATTGCCACATCGTGCTGAGTTCGGTGGAATTGTCACCAACTTGCAAGAAGAGCTTAAGCGTAGTCAGGTAGAGGTGTTGACGCAGCAAAGCGTCACGCCGGAAAAACTGCTTGAAGAAGGCTACGAGGAAGTACTAATGGCTACTGGTGCCAGACCCTATAGTCCAACTTTGGAATGTATGGGCAGTTTGCCAGTCAGTCAAGCTATGGATTTACTAGGTGCAACCACTTTGCCCGGGGGGCATGTGGTGGTCTATGACAGCAAGGGTGACTGGATCGGCGTTGGCATCGCAGAAATGCTGGCAAAGTCAGGCGCGAAGGTTACGCTTGCGGTCAATGGCCTACATGTCGGTGAATCGTTGCAGAGTTATGTCCGCGATAATACAGCGGCAAGAATTCACAATCTTGGCATTAAGATAATAACTTACGCCCGAGCATTTGGGATAGACGATGACACGGTCTATTTTCATCACACAGCAGGCGGTGAGCCAATGATTCTGGATAACGTAGATCATCTAGTATTATCTTGTGGTGGAATACCCAACGTCGACCCTGAAGATGAGGATCGATGGCTTGATTTACCGATTACTCTGATCGGTGATTGCCTTGCCCCACGTACTGCCGAGGAAGCTGTGTACGATGGTCTCAAATTCGCCATGAGTATTTGAATGGAGCCCTTACTAACGAAAATCTTTGGCGCGATCAAACGTGTGATAGGTTCTACAGGGTAACTTTGTGATTGTTAGCTTTATGATTATTAACTAATGGTTATCTATCTTTAGATAAAGCACAAGCAATTAAATCATAAATTGATGTTTTCAACCTGATTCTAAAATTATGATCTAGTCGAATTATTGCTTTATGGTTCAAGCAATGAATCTTTAGTTCCAATGCCCAATCTATTGTTTGAGATCAGCCGATAATGCTAACTGTAAACTTTCAAGGATGAACGACTTATGACAAAACATACAACGACGACAACGACAGAAAACACTCTGCCTACCATTCCATCAATAACTTGTGGCGAGCTACTCGTACAATGGCTAGAATATTATGGCGTTGACACGGTATTTGGTATTCCGGGTGTCCATACCGTAGAGCTATATCGTGGCCTGCCTAATACTAGTATTAAGCATATCACTCCGCGTCATGAGCAAGGCGCTGGATTTATGGCCGATGGCTATTATCGAGCTTCTGGTAAGGTAGGCGTTTGCTTTATCATTACTGGTCCCGGTATGACTAATATCATGACCGCCATGGCGCAAGCATTAGCGGATTCTATACCTATGCTGGTCATATCGAGCGTAAATAAAATAGCGCAAACAGGTAGCGGGGAGGGGCATTTGCATGAGCTGCATGATCAGCAAGGTATGGTCAGCAAAGTTGCTCTCACTAGCAAAACGATTTGGCAGCCTGAAGCGCTTCCTAAAGTCATCGCCGGGGCCTTTGCATTATTCAATGGTACACGTCCAGGCCCGGTACATATCCAATTGCCCATTGATGTGATTACCGCTGATGCTAGTCACGTCGCCAAACCACCTACAAAAGGTCAAGTCAGTTCAAGCAATGCTACAGTGCCGCAAATTATGTTGCCATGTCCTCATCCTGAGCAGTTAGATTTAATCGCCCAGCAGCTAAAAACAGCGAAAAACCCAGTATTACTTTATGGCGGCGGCTGCGTCGATGTTGATAGCGACGCGCAAAAGCTAGCAGAGCTTATCGATGTGCCGACCTTTTTGACCATAAATGCCAAAGGGTTATTACCGCCCGCGCATCCACTCAGTTTGGGCAGCAACTCGTCATTGCCAGCAGGTCGGACGCTTATTGGAGAGGCTGATGTGGTATTAGCAATTGGTACTGAGCTTGGCGAGACTGACTACGACACCGTACTGGATGGCGGGTTTCGTATCAACGGCACGCTTATCCGCATTGACTGCGATGCCGAGCAATTACAGCGTCCTTTTATAGCAGATATTGCGGTATTGTCTGATGCACAAATGGCGATTAGTGGACTGTGCATGCGCTTACAAAACCAAAACTTAGACCGTCAAGCTGACGACAAAGTAGAGCAAATTAAACAAGATATGGTCAAGGAGATACCAGCCAATTTTGCTGGACAAAATGCCTTACTTAAGCTGTTTAGAGATGAGGTAGCAGACGTCATTATTGTCGGCGACTCAACGCAGCCAGTTTATAGCGGTAATCATAGCTTTGAAGCGTTGGCTACCCGTCGCTGGTTTAATTCGGCAACTGGATATGGCACCTTAGGTTATGGTCTACCAGCAGCTATCGGCGCTATGATTGCATCTAATAAACCCGTTGTCAGTCTGATCGGTGATGGTGGTATTCAGTTCACTATCGCCGAACTTATTTGCGCCGCTGAACTCGAGTTGCCGCTGATTGTATTAATCTGGAATAACCAAGGTTATGGAGAGATACGTAGCTATATGGAAAAAGGCGGGCTGCCACTTATTGGGGTCAATATTAAAACGCCAAGCTTTGAGCCATTAGCGGCAGGGTTTGGCGCAGGCTATCGTAGAATCACTGCTAAGCAGCAACTATTAGACGCGCTGCAAGAAGACATTAAAGGCAAGCAACCAGTTATTTATGAGGTTGATGAAGCCGATGAATTTTTGACTGAAATGGGCCATTCCTTTACGTATTTCAGTTAAATGCGTTTAAGTAGTTTGGGTACTCGTAGTTATAATATTAAGAATTTAAGATACATGTACTTACCAGTAGCCAATTTCAACAAACGATTTAATTAAAAATTTTATAACTCCTACAAATATTTCTTTATTTTTTATATGTTATTAAGGCATGTCTTCAATCTGAACAAACGAGCCTTAAGATAATTTTTGTAGGTATATTTTTTCATCAAAACATTAAAGGTGGTAACCTAATATGAATAACGAATCTAAATACATCACGCAAGAATTGGCAAAAGAGACAGTCAACAACGAAGTGGTACTAGACTCTGCTTATATAAATGGCAGTTGGGAAGCTATTGAGTCATCATCTATTAGTCATAACGGTATAAATGAACATTCATTATATGACCCAAGTACCGGAGAGGTTATAGCCACGGCTCGATTATGCACTGAGGCTCATGTAGATGCTGCTGCTAATGCAGCTTCTAAAGCTCTGTCTTCATGGTCACAAACCACAGTAAGCGAACGTGCTGGTTATTTGCATGCCATTGCCGATGCGATGCAGGAGCAGCTCGAGCAGCTAGTAGGGTTATCTGTTTTAAACAGTGGTAAGCCTATTGCAGAAGCTAAGATGGATGTCGATGATGCTATTGCTTGCTACCGCTATTATGCTGATCTTATAGTCGAACAAACTACTTGGACCGAAGTGGCAACGGACGATTCTAGTGTAAAACTACTTAAAACATACGCTCCTATTGGTGTCTGCGTGCTTATTGTTCCTTGGAACTTTCCTATGGTGACGACCTCTTGGAAATTAGCACCAGCTTTAGCAGCAGGATGTACCGTAATATTAAAACCATCCGAGGTGACGTTGTTGCCAGAGTTGATGCTAGGTAATATATTATCAGCTATTGGTTTACCAAAAGGTGTCGTCAATATTCTACCAGGCGCTGCAGAAGTAGGGGCAGCGATGACCAATCACCCCCTGATTGATAAAGTATCTTTTACTGGTAGTAATGGGGTGGGAGAAAAGGTCATGGCCCAAGCCGCAAAAGGCGTAAAAGATATTAGTCTCGAGCTTGGTGGTAAGTCTGCTATTGTTATCCGTGCAGATGCGGACTTGGACATGGCCTGTGACATTATAAGTGGTGGTATCTTTACCAATGCAGGTCAGATGTGTTCTGCGACCTCAAGGCTGCTTGTTCATCAGGATATCGCCGACGCTTTGTATCAAAAACTAAAAGAATATATTCAAGATATTTATGTCAGCGATGGCTTTGATCCTAATACCCAAATGGGTCCATTGGTAAGTCAACAACAGCTTAATCAGGTAAATAAGTATTTCAATATTGCTACCGAAGAAAAGCTTGACTGTGTTATTGGTGGCGAAATATTAGATAGATCAGGCTATTTTGCTAGTCCAACGCTATATACAAATGTGCCAACGCAGAGTTCCTTGTGGACGGAAGAGATATTTGGTCCTGTACTCGTTAGCAATACTTTTAAAGATGATGAAGAGGCTATTCAATTAGCAAATGATAGTAATTTTGGATTAGCAGCGACTGTCGTAAGCGCAGATGAGCAAGCGGCATTAGAGATGGTATCGCAAATTAAAGCCGGTCACCTTTGGATTAATGAGCAACAAATTTTATTCGTACAAGCAGGATGGGGCGGATTTAAGCAAAGTGGCATTGGCCGTGAGCTTGGTGAGGATGGTCTATCCGCTTACCAAAAGAGTAAGCACGTTATATTACCCCGCTCATAAATAGGGTAGCCTTATTCGTTTACTCGAAACATTATAGTTCTTTAAATAAAACCCCAATGCTGAGACTCAGCATTGGGGTTTCGTTCATTTGTGTCTGCATAAAATTTAAACAATAAAAAACCCCTTCAAGTCTAATAGATTTGAAGGGGTTTTTGTTCTTTCTAATATATGGTGGGCCCAGTATCAACCACATAAATATTCCAAGTTATTGATTTAAATATTTTTATTTAAAAATATTTTTTATTATACCAACGGTTATACCAACAAATGAGTTAGGATATATGCTCAGTGATCAATCAATATGGCAAAGAACTTGACCTAAAATATTATTGTTATCTATTGTTAATATAGCGCCTTCTTATGACTAGAGACATCTTAATAAGGAGTAGTTAGATTATTAGAGGCATAGGTAACAGAAAATAGTTAAGACAAGCTTTTGAAGTTTCTTTTAAATAACATCAATATCTTCTAGCGAATATCAACTACGATAATTTTTCTTGGCTCTATTGAATGATGGTTTTTAATCATTTTTTGAATATTCTGCTTTAGCTTTTTATCGCTATTAAGATGCTGTTGACTGTTTTCTAATATTAGTTGCACATAATTGGGTAGTATCTCTGTTTTATTGTTTTCAATTTGCTCAGTAAGCTTACTCTTTAATGCACTCTTTTTTGAGAACAACTCTTTTAATCTATTTGTAATAGTCTCAATAGACATATAGTCATTCATAGAGTCTTGTTTTAAGTCACAAAATAACTGATAAAAATGAATGCATCTCTCTAAGATTTTTGACTTAGATAATTTTATTCCTTTCGGTAAGTTTGCAAAGTTTTCAATATCGAAAGCACTAGCAATATAGACGCCGCACTCTGGCGTTTTTGAGTAAGGGTATACCGCTGATTGGCTATATAACATATAAAGAGGAACACGCTTATTCTGCTTCGTATAATTTAGCAAAGTATTAATTTGTTGTTTAGTGTCATTTGGGTAACTAAAGGCATGACCCCTGCCGTCAAATCCGTATAACTAAACTTGGGAGATTTTAATTACGCAGCCTGACGATAATAATCAAACCACATGACCCCTGCCGTCAAATCCGTACACATAAACTTGGGAGATTTTAATTACGCAGCCTGACGATAATAATCAAACCACACCTGTCTTGGTGATTTATAGCCCAAACCCTTTTGAATTCTAGTCTGATTGTAGTAAAGCTCGATGTATCTAATAATATCGTTGATCGCTGCAAATCTAGTCTTATAATCCTGATGATATACCAGCTCGTTCTTTAAAGTGCCCCAGAAGCTTTCTATTGGAGCGTTGTCGAAGCAATTACCTTTAGCGCTCATTGAACCTGTAAACTGATGCTGCTTAACGATCTTGTGGTAGGCATGGCTGCAATACTGGCTGCCTCTGTCAGAGTGAACGATTAGCCCTTTGTTTGGACGTTTATTCCTGATGGCCATGTTCAATGCGCGACAGACCAAATCTGCGGTCATGCGTTTGTTGATCGCATAGCCGACCAGCTCTTTGGTATATAAATCTTTGACTCCCGCTAAGTACAACCAGCCCTCATGTGTCCAGATATAAGTAATATCGCTTACCCATGCTTGGTTAGGACGACTGGTGTCAAACTTCTGATCGAGCACGTTTGGATAGACCAGTTTGTGATGATTAGAGTCAGTGGTGACTTTAAAGCGCTTATGACGACGACATTTAATGCCGTGTTCCTCTTTGATGCTTCTTACCATATATAGGCTAATGTCATGCCCTTGCTCGCTTAGATGAGCATGCAGTCGATCTACGCCATAACGTTCTTTCGTTTCATTGTGAGCGGCTTTAACCAGTAACTCGCACTGATTACGATGTACCTGCTGACAGCTGATATGACGACCTAGCCAGTCATAGTAGCTTGAGGGTTTAACCTGTAGTACGCGGCACATGCTACTAATGCTAAAGACTTGCTGGTTGTCTTTGATAAAGGCGTACTTGACTAGCTGTTTTTCGCGAAGTACGCCGTCGCCTTTTTTAGTATTTCGCGCTCCTCTTCAGCCACTTTAAGCTGCCGCTTGAGCTGCTTTATCTCTTTAAGAGCACTTATAAGATCAGGATCGTATTGAGCTGTTCCTACAAGTTTGCCTTGATTGGCTTTGTTATGCCAATTTGAGAGCGTTTGCATGGCAATGCCAAGCTGCTTTGCAGTCGCTGAAATATTGCCGTTATTGTCTGCTATCTTCTTAACGGCTTCTGCTTTAAATTCGTCACTGTAGGTTCTTACTTTCTTGGTCATGGTAAACTCCTGTCAATACGCTTAGTTTACCAAGTTTAGTTGTACGGTTTCTTCAGCATAGCTCATCATAATCTAGCCTTATACACTATATGAATAATAGCATTCAGAGCCTTTCGACTTATCAAAATAAAATAGACCTATAGTAGGTCTACATATTATTAATATTTTGAACACTAGGATATTGAGGTGTATGCTACTTAGCAATCAATAATCCTACAGTAACTTCAAAACAATACTCATCTTTGTTAGTGATATTGACCGTCCCTTTATGAGCATTAGCAATAGCCTGAACGATAGATAAACCCAAACCTGATCCTGAATGGTGCTGGCTAGTTTTATCATGACGATAAAAGCGCTCAAACAATCGATCTGCTTCGCTTTGGTTTAGAGGTTTTTCTAGAAGGTTAGTAAAAGTTATCTCTAGCCAAGATTGCTTCGCGGTTTGAGTGTTACTTTGATCGTCTTCAAGCATCTTATAATTATTAACGGAAGTATTTGGAGTGTTGACAGTGGCTGATATTGTGACGACGCTATTACTAGCGGCGTAGTAGATCGCGTTTGATAGCAGATTAGCAAATAGCCTTTGTAATAAACCTTCATCGCCTAATACTGCCTTAAAATCTCCTAATTTTACAAAAGTTATTTTACGATCCTCGGCAATCATTTCAAAGTAATCTAACAGCTTATTGATTAGGACCTCAGTATCTACAGTAGTCACTTGCGAATCACTCAGTCCTTTTTGGGTTTTTGCTAGCAGTAGCATGTTGTTAATCATCGCCGATAATTGCTCTAAGGTGTCATGTTGCTGATGTAATTGTTCGACATATTCCTCTTCCTCTCTAGGCTTATTTAACATGACTTGCGTTTGCGTAATCAGCGTCGCTATTGGCGTGCGTAGCTCATGCGCGATATTGTCTGAAAATCGCGACAACGACTCAAAATTGCTTTCAAGCTTAGCCATCATCGAGTTATAGGATTCTGCTAAAGGTCTTAGCTCTAATGGCATATCACTAACTATTACTCTTTCGCTCAATTTTTCAGGATGAATACCTTTCATCCTTTGCACGATAGTGGATAAAGGGGCAAAACCCCAATACACGCTTAAGGCTGCTATTGAAACCAACAGTAGTGTGATGGCAAATAGGATCAGACTAAGTTGACGGTTAAACTGTAATAAATACTGATGATGCACGTCAATGGGTAAGGCGATAAGGGCAAGCATGTCATCGTCTCCAATAACCATAGCTCGATAACGTCTGTCTTTAATATTTATTACAAACTGTCTGTCATCATGATTTTGCTGTAATGATAATAGGTTAAAGTCGGCACTTAATTCATTAGCAAAGTTTTTGGGAGTACTAGATAGCAATCGCCCCTCTTTATCAGCAATGATAGTTTTTAGATCGTAATCTAGCGCTGATGAATGCAGGTGATCATCATTTTCTGTGGCTATTGTAGGAAGTAGATTTGAAGAAGCTTTCGAGCTTAGCGGTTGTTGAGTGTTTGATGGACTTTGAGGCTTAGGTAGTGTCTGAGAGGCTATTTGGTTATCCGCCTCTGTTACGCGCTTACGTAGATTAAAGGCTGCGTGGGTAATGATTTCAGCATCCATTTGCTCAAAATGGCCTTTAACAGAGTGCTGTACCCAGATATAGATTATCAACTGCGATAAAACGACAAACATCGTCAATAAAAACACAGTTCGCCATAGTAAGGGTAAGCGTCGATTGTCCAATCTATTTATCATATTGGCTATCTTCCGTTTCGCTGGCAGCTTTATTACTAGCTGAAACGTCGACAGCATCTAATCGGTAGCCCATGCCACGCACAGTATGAATTAGCTTGGTATCAAACTCATCGTCTATTTTTATACGCAGACGTCTTATTGCCACATCAATCACATTAGTATCGTTATCAAAGTTCATATCCCATACTTGTGAAGCAATGATTGAGCGTGGTAATACTTCACCGCGGCGCTCTAATAGAAACTGTAATAGGGAGAACTCTTTTGCGGTTAGTTTAATGGGCGTGTCTCCTCTATGTACAGTGCGCTTGGCAATGTCCATTTTGAGATCCGCTATTTGCATGAGCGTACTTTTATAGTCGGCTTGATTGGCGCGTCGTAATAAGCTTTTTATCCTGACTATTAACTCTGCAAAGGCAAAAGGTTTGGTCAGATAATCATCACCGCCAATCTCAATCCCCTTGATTTTGTCATCTAAATCATCTTTTGCGGTTAGAAATAACACTGGCGTATGCTTGCCAGCCGCTCGGTAATTACGTACTAGCTCAAAACCGCTAACATCAGGCAGCATAACATCCATGAGTATCACGCTAAACTCTTCAGTCATCATAGCATGGTAGCCATCTAAACCTGTCAGCTGATGATCAACAATGAAGCCTGCTTCACTTAAGCCTTTTTTTACATATTCGCCGAGTTTTAATTCATCTTCTACTAGTAGTACTTTCATAGTAATCCTTCAATATAATTATGATTTTATAATACCCAAATCAATATAAATGACAAAACGGACTGGTATCTGACAAAGATGTCATGCGCTCGTCATCAAATGGTCAGTCTTCGTTTGTTAATCTATACCTATAGTACATAGCGGCTCATTCTTGATACGAGTAGCTACTATGAATTATTACTACAGGTAATTAGTTTCAATATTTAATAATTTATTAAGGATGTTATATGAAAAGCTATCGTTCATTCAAAAAAGTGGTGCTGCTATCCGCTTCGATGCTTATCGGTATATCAGCAGCTAATGCGCATACTACCAATCTAAGCACTTCAATTATCGATAATTGCGATAACTTAACTACGTTTGCCAGAAATCTAGATCACAATAACGCGCAGATGTCTGATGCTCAAATGAAAAGCTATGTTGATGCACGAGTCGCTTGCGAAGTTCAGCATCAAGATCAACATCTGCAGTCTGAAAAGTATTTTATAAAAAAATATGGTAGCGATCGTGATAGAAATGCTGATGCCATACTAAATGAATACGTGCAGCATTAAAATATAAAAGTAGCAAGATGACAATATTGTCATCTTGCTGTCATCTCTCTGTCAGAATCAATAAGTTATGCTTTAGACTGAATTAATATCCTAAAGCTTTATGTACCCTCAACTAAATCAATTAAGGATTAACCATGTCACTCTTTAAATCAAAGTCTTTACCTAAAGCAATCGTAGCCACTGCCGTCGCTCTAGTCGTTTCAACCTCAGCTCTAGCACATGATCCTAAAATGCATGCTGAAAAAGATCAAATGAACTGTGAAAAAATGGAAAAGCATATGCAAATGATGCAAAAAATGGATCATAGCAAGATGGACATGAACGATCCCGCTATGAAATCAATGATGGCTAACATGGGTAAAATGAAACAAATGTATCAAAAGCACTGCGTAACAGATAAAAGTGACTCTTAAACATTGATTTTATAAATCCTTTATTACTGCTAGATAGTTTCATCAATCAGTAATAAGGGTTTGTAGGAAATATTTGTAGACGCTAAGAGTAGGGTATTAAAGAAAATGGATTTTAGGATAAACCCATGAAGTTTTTACTAGGAGTACTTTTCACTGTCGTGGTCGCTATTGTTGGTGTCTTTACTGTGGTTATGAGTGGTGTCATTAATATTGGCGCTGATCAAGGACATAGTCCATTGGTTTATAATTTCTTGGAGACGGCTCGTACCCGTTCAATAGCCTACGCTAGCAAGGACATTATTGTTCCAGATTTAGAAAAAGTAGAGATGATTAGCTCAGGCGGTGCCGATTACAAAGATATGTGCGCAGGCTGCCATTTGTCTCCTGGGGTAGAGAGCACTGATTTTAGTGAGAGCCTATACCCTAAGCCACCTAATTTCACTAATGCGCAAGTAGTTGATCGTTATAAAACGGATGCAGGAGCTCAGCAAAGTTTTTGGGCGATTAAGCACGGTATTATGGCATCAGGCATGCCAGCATGGGGTGCTTCTCATGACGACGATAGAATGTGGGCAATGGTCGCTTTTATTAGATCACTACCTGAGTTAAATGAGAATCAGTATACCATGCTAACCACTAGACTGGATGATGACATGATGGATATGTCACTGAATAGCGACATGATGGATATGTCAGAAGGTGGAGCTGGAATGCAGCATTAATTCTTCCATATTCCTTTATAAAAGCGCAGTGCTAAATAGTGCTGCCTTTTGGGATTTAAACTTTGCCTATACTACACTTAGTTATAGGGTATAAATCTTTAGAAGGTTCAACAGATAAGCAGACGCTTAGGAGTAAGTTATGAGACGCTATATAAATATAATGGGCAATGGACATAAAAAGGTATCAGCTTCTGCTCTTTTACTAGTAGCAACGTCAACAGTAATGGCTTGTAGTCAGCCCGATACTAGTGTTTCAAATTCTACTCAAACTGAGCCAACGCTTGCCACCAAAAGTGCTCAAATAGAGCAACCACAACCGCAAATGATGTCTGTCAGTGCTAATTCAGGTACTGGGTCGACAATTCTACAAAACGTCTCGGCTACAGTTTACAAAGATGCTAATTGTGGCTGCTGCAAAGAATGGGTAGGCTATGCCGAAGGTCATGGTCTAAGCGCAACTGCGCAAGACGTTACAGATTTATCTTTATTTAAAGAGCGTTACGGTGTCCCGCAGCAAATGCGCTCTTGTCATACCACCGTCACTACTAATGGTTATGTTTTTGAAGGTCACGTTCCTGCCAAATACATGGCACAGTTTCTAGCCAATCCGCCAACTGATTCCATCGGTCTTGCGGTACCGAGTATGCCAGTTGGTAGTCCGGGCATGGAATATCAAGATAAATTTATGCCCTATAAAGTCATGCAATTGAACAAGGATGGCAGCACTCAAGTGTATGCGGCTATTGAGTCGCCAGCGCAGCAGATGTAGTTCTATTAATAAGTTATCAGATATATAAGTTCAACTCTCATTTCATGGATTAACTTAGGTCAATATTATGAATAAAAACAGATTTAACCGCAGGCGTTTTTTGACAGGGTCATCCACCTTGCTCGGCGCGTCGATGCTATCCACACTACCGACGATGGCTAATAGTGCTTTAACTAAAAGCCAAAATGTCGTAGTCAATAGTGATAGAGCCGATCACATTGTACCTATACTAACGGGTAATGAATTTGATCTTTATGTCAGTGAGAAGATGATAACGGTCAACGGTAAGTCAAGCATGGCAACGCTGATAAATGACTCACTGCCTGCGCCAACGCTTAAGATGCAAGAAGGCGATACGGTCACCATTCGAGTCCATAATCAGCTGAATGAGTCGACCTCTATTCACTGGCATGGCCTCTTAGTGCCGTTTGAGATGGATGGCGTACCGGGTATCAGCTTTGATGGTATTCCTGCGGGTAGCACCTTCACGTACAAATTTAAACTGACACAGTCAGGCACTTATTGGTATCACTCGCATACTGGCTTCCAAGAGCAGACCGGTATGCGCGGGGCTATTGTGATTGAACCTAAAGGGCGCGAACGCTATCCTATCGAGGAAGACCATGTCATTTTGCTCAGTGATTGGACGCACCGTGACCCGCACAACTTGGTTAAACTATTAAAGCAACGCGCAGACTTTGATAATTATCATTTACCAGATTTTAAAAAGCTACTGTCCGATATTGCCGCAACAGATCTAAAAGCTGCTTTTGATAAGCGCAAAATGTGGAATCAGATGCGCATGATGCCGACAGACTTTACTGATCTGTCTGGTGAAAAAACCTTTACCTATCTGATGAATGGTAAAACCACAGCGGCTAACTGGACGCAACTTGTCAAGGCTGGACAGCCTGTCAAACTACGTTTTATTAATGGTTCAGCGCAGACGATATTTGATGTACGCATCCCCGGCCTAAAAATGAAAGTCGTCGCGACGGATGGGATTGATGTCAGTCCCGTCGATATCGATGATTTCCGTATTGGGGTGGCCGAGACTTATGATGTCATCGTGACGCCCACTAAAGACGCGCATACCATATTTGCTCAAAACATAGATCGGTCAGGCTATGTTGCGACAACGCTTGCTACCAAAAAAGGTGCTCGTCCTGCGATACCTGCTATGGACAAAATCGAATGGCTGACGATGGCCGACATGATGGGCGCCATGGGATCGAATGGCTATAACGCTAAACATGCCAAAACAGAATATGACTTTAAGTCCGATATGCGCGTTGATAGTCCGCGTATGAACCTTGATGACCCTGGTATTAATCTACGTAACATTGATAGAAAGGTTTTGAATTATAGTCAGTTGCGCTCTGTCGGCGATGAGATAATGGCAGAGCAGCGCAAACCCACCAGAGAGATTGAAATACATCTGACGGGAAACATGGAGCGCTATATTTGGGCTCTAGACGGGGTTATGTTCAAAGATGCCGCACCGGTCAATATTAAGCCCAACGAGCGCGTACGTATTACCTTAGTCAATGACACCATGATGAATCATCCCATGCATTTGCATGGTATGTGGAGCGATCTGCGGATGCCTTCAGGTGAGTTTCAAGTACGTAAGCATACGATAATGGTACAGCCTGCACAAAAGATAAGCTTTGATGTCACCGGAGAAGCTGGCAGATGGGCATGGCATTGCCACTTGCTCTATCACATGGAAGCAGGGATGTTTAGAGAAGTTGCCGTTGTTTAATAAACCTTCGAATATGAGCCTTATTATGAAAATATATAAAGTAGGTCTACCGTTTATTGGCATGTCATCTTTGATGCTACTAATGTCACCTTTAGCAAACGCTGCTGAGATGTCGAACATGGATCATGGCAGTATGGACATGTCTGGTATGGATATGTCAGATATGGATCACAGCAGCATGGATATGTCGGGCAATATGTCAGATATGGACCATAGTGGCATGGATATGTCGGGCGATATGTCAGGTATGGATCATAGTGGCATGGATATGTCGGGCATGGATCATGGCAGTATGGACATGTCAGGAATGCAAGGTGGCGAAGCACCAGCCGATGCTCGAAGCCCTGACTACTCGAACGGTGTTCCCTATGGTCGCTTTGGTAAGCCTGTGATGATGGGTAGCTTACCGTTATGGGGCGTATCAGTAGACGATTTGGGCTATCAATTTGACGATGATCAAATCAATTATGAGTTTGATACGTGGTACGGTACAGACAGCAACCGCGTAACGCTACG
>NZ_JBPYDE010000015.1:0-78565 GCF_051847555.1 Psychrobacter sp. 1Y4
TGTCCGATGGTGCCGACGTTGACGTGGGGCTTGTTGCGTTCAAACTTGGCCTTTGCCATGGGTAGTTCCTCTTTATTTGGGCTTAGTTACTTAACTAAAGTATTTAAATAATATGAATACGTTAATTAAATAATACTAAGCACATTAAGATAAATGTTAAAAGGTTGCACATTCGATGTGCAGATATTATAAGAAAATTACAACCAATAACAAGTCTTTTAACAAGTTATTGGCATATTCTCTACTGACAATACAAAGATTTGCGTTAGATTGTCTTATTTAGCAATTTCTTACTTACTCGTCATCATCTTTAGAGTTGAATTTAGAGATGATTTCAGCAGCTACTGACTTTGGAATTTCCGCATACTTTTGGAATTCCATTGAATACGTAGCACGGCCTTGTGACATAGAACGCATTTGAGTGGCATAACCAAACATTTCTGCTAATGGTACTTCAGCACGGATCTGTTTAGTACCACCAGGTAGATCTTCCATACCCTGAACTAAACCACGACGACGGTTAAGATCGCCCATGATATCACCCATGTAATCTTCAGGTGTTTCAACTTCTACTTTCATTACTGGCTCAAGTAGTGCTGGGTCCGCTGCCATGAAACCTTTTCTAAAGGCCATAGAACCTGCCATTTTGAACGATAATTCATCAGAATCGACATCATGATAAGAACCATCATACAAAGTTGCTTTTACGCCAACGACTGGGTAACCAGCAAGTACGCCGTTTTTCATGCGCTCTTGGATACCTTTATCAACAGCACCATGAAATTCTTTTGGTACAGTACCACCAACAACTTCTTCAGCGAATTCATACTCAGTTTCGCCCGCTGGATCAAGTGGCTCAAGACGTAACCAAACGTGACCAAACTTACCACGACCACCAGTCTGACGTACAAATTTGCCTTCTTGTTCAACAGTATTACGAATCGTCTCACGATAAGCAACCTGCGGCGCACCGATGTTCGCTTCAACGTTGAATTCACGCTTCATACGGTCAACTAGAATCTCTAGATGTAGCTCACCCATACCGCTAATGATCGTCTGACCAGACTCTTCGTCAGTGTGTACACGGAACGATGGATCTTCTTTTGCCAAACGGCCCAAAGCAATAGACATCTTTTCTTGGTCAGCTTTAGTCTTAGGCTCAACAGCTAGACTGATTACTGGATCTGGGAATTCCATACGCTCAAGAGTAATAACGTTACTCTCATCACATAACGTATCACCAGTACCTACGTCTTTCATACCAACTAGAGCTGCGATATCACCGGTACGAATCTCTTCTAGCTCTTGCTGTGAATCTGCCATCATTTGAACAATACGGCCTACACGCTCACGCTTCATCTTAACAGGGTTATAAACACTGCTGCCCTGCTTGATAACGCCAGAATAAACACGTACGAATGTTAAGTTACCAACGAACTTGTCGTTCATGATCTTAAATGCTAGTGCTGAGAATGGTGCTTCATCAGAAGCTTCACGCGTACCTTCAGTCTCATCTTTGTCGTCAAGAATACCACGAATAGCTGGTACATCCATTGGAGCTGGTAGATACTGAATAACCGCATCTAGCATCTTTTGTACGCCTTTGTTTTTGAAAGCAGTACCACAAAGTAATGGAATGATTTCATTGTCGATGGTCAATTGACGAAGCGCGCCGTGAATTTGCTCTTGAGTCAATTCGCCATTTTCCAGATATTCATTCATTAATTCTTCTGATGCTTCAGCAGCGTTTTCTACTAGATACTCGCGGTACTCCTCTGCTTTGTCTTGTAGTTCCGCTGGAATATCGCGCTCGTCGTATTCCATACCCTGAGAGGCTTCATCCCAGTAAATAGCTTTCATAGTTACAAGATCGACAACACCTTCAAAATCGTCTTCTTTACCAATTGGGATAACCAACGGTACAGGCTTACCACCTAGACGAGTTTTGATTTGCTCGATAACACGATAAAAATCAGCGCCAACGCGATCCATTTTGTTAACGAATGCCAAACGTGGCACTTGGTATTTGTTTGCCTGACGCCATACGGTCTCAGACTGTGGCTGAACGCCGCCTACTGCACAGTAAACCATGCACGCGCCATCAAGTACACGCATAGAACGTTCAACTTCGATTGTGAAGTCAACGTGACCTGGGGTATCAATGATGTTGATACGGTGTTCGTCGAATTGCTTAGCCATACCTGACCAGAAGCAAGTCGTTGCTGCTGAAGTAATAGTAATACCGCGCTCTTGTTCTTGCTCCATCCAGTCCATGGTAGCCGCACCATCATGGGTTTCACCAATTTTGTGGCTAACACCGGTATAGAATAAAACACGCTCAGTAGTAGTCGTTTTACCAGCATCAATATGCGCTGAGATACCGATATTGCGATAGCGTTTTAGGGGAGTTTTACGAGCCATAGTGTTTTCCTAAGGAAATTCGTGTATATAATAATGTGTTGTGTCTCTGCCTATTACTCTATGACAAAGCAGTCAGCTTCGTAATATTACTTACTGATTATTGGGCCTAATACGGACAAAAAAAAGAGCAAATACTAAGAATATAGTGGCATAAAACTTGAGATGTTTTCTAATAAGTAATCTGTTTATTTAAAAAGGACCATTACTAGAAAACATCTTGATAGATAGCCGCCACCCAGTTAAAAATAGGCTAAACCTTTTATAAACTGGATAAAGAGTGGCGGCAATCAGTAGAATAGAAAATATAAAATCAGTTAAAGCGATCTATCAATCTATAACTTAATATAGAGCACTATTAGTAAGCGGCTTAGAAGCGATAATGAGAGAATGCTTTGTTTGCATCTGCCATACGGTGAACTTCATCACGCTTTTTCATAGCATTGCCTTTACCTTCTGAAGCATCAGACAATTCGCCAGCAAGGCGTAAAGACATTGATTTTTCAGAACGTTTAGCAGCAGCTTCAGCCAACCAACGCATAGCCAATGCGGTACGACGGGAGGGGCGTACTTCCATTGGTACTTGATAGGTTGCACCACCAACACGGCGAGCTTTCACTTCAACCATAGGACGTACATTTTCTAAAACTTCTTCAAAAAAAGATACTGGATCTTCGATGTTACGCTTTTGACTTACTGTATCAAGCGCACCATAAACGATACGTTCGGCAGTAGACTTTTTACCATCACTCATTACATGGTTGATGAATTTAGCGATGGTTTGGCTACCAAACTTAGGATCTGGAAGGATCTCACGGGTAGCAACGACGCGACGTCTTGGCATAATAAATTTCCTTGTCTTCAGGAGTGTCTGACATTCACAACATGGCACCATTTAATAATGTAGGTGATATATCAAGTTGTCAGTCAGCCTTACTGCATGGCGGTATGTCATAACGACCTATTGTTGGTCTTACCAATAAAGCGGTTAACACCAAGCCCATGCACAGTTAATGGGTGATACGATTAAGCGGGGCTAATATTAAGCTTTAGGCTTCTTCGCACCATATTTAGAACGACCTTGCTTACGGTCTTTAACGCCTGCACAGTCTAACGCGCCGCGAACAGTGTGATAACGTACACCTGGTAGATCTTTTACACGACCACCGCGGATAAGTACAACACTATGCTCTTGTAAGTTGTGACCTTCACCACCGATATAGCTTGATACTTCATAACCTGAAGTCAAACGTACACGGCAAACTTTACGCATTGCTGAGTTAGGTTTTTTTGGCGTAGTAGTATATACACGAGTACATACACCACGGCGTTGTGGGCACGCTTGTAACGCAGGAACTTTTGACTTTTCCTTGATGGTTTTGCGACCCTTACGAATCAATTGGTTAGTTGTTGCCATAAGGCATCCTTCTCCCGTTTGGTATAAAACAAAAAAATGGGCAAACCCACCATCCTTTCCATAAACATGAAAATTTTGGGGTACCCATTTTTAGGACAGTGTATTATAAAGATATGTTACTGCTATTTCAACTACTTATAGACAATGCTACTTTACAATACCTAAAATATATGTATCAAGTATACTTTGCTACCAGTTAGTGATATTACAAAGCATTAAATGTACACATAAAAAGCTTACTACCTGCTTCTGAAAAATTATTGAGTACTGGGCTTGTTATCGTATATATGGCGTTGCAAGCTTACTTTTCAAGACAGCTATAGGTATGTTTACTGCATTTTGGATGATATTTTACCAGTCAACGCTATGACTCATCTACTTAGTATCTGCTTTGTTCTTAGCGTCAACGGCTTTGTCATCTGCTTTGTTATCATTTTTAGTCGACGCATCGGATTCTTCTTGTGTAGAATCACTGTCGAACTCTTCTGACTTACTTTCTTCATTTGAGTCTTCATCGCTTGCCATTTGTTTGACTTGTTCTTCACTGCTACTATCATCAGTAATAAAACGATTGGCAAGTTTTGGCTCTGGCGCGAAAGTCGCTTGAGCAACGCCAAGCACTTCATCAATCAAACGACTATTATAATGCATACCAACAGCTACCGCTGACACTGGTAACAAACGACGTAACCACGTTAAATCGACTTGATCCAAATCAAACCCTACTTGTCCAGCGATATTATCTATTTGCTCTGCATAAAAATTAACATTCTGGTTTTTGAGTCCAAGGTTTTGTAACTCACTGTGCAAACCGCGACTTTGAGCATTATCAAGTAGACCTTTTCCTACCCCAATACCTGCTAATAGGGCTTGTTTTTCTTGCATTTTGCTCAAATCTGCACTGGCAAGCAGCTCATAAGCCATTTTTATACCTTGTTTACCCGTTAAAGGTTGGTCATAAACAGCCGCTAACTGATAAACAGAGCGTAAAGACACCAATAGCAACCATAGCGTATCAGCCAACAATCCTGGCAATCCTGCTAAGCCCGTCAAACCGCCCAAAGTCGCCAACGCTCTATTCTGGTTGGCAATATCAGTCGCTAACGCGTAACGCTCTTCACCATCCAATGCAGTAATATCAGCAAAACGATGCTCATTAGGTAGGTCTAGTTGACTCCAGCTCGCTGCAAGTTTTGCAACCTGAACAAAAGAGCTGTCTAATACAGATTTGAACAAACTATTAGGAACAACTTTTTTAGCATATTTACCATAGGTGGCAAAGCGTGAACCTAATAGCTGCTGGGTCGTTTTTAAGGTTTGCTCCCGGAACAGATCTTGTTGGAAGTCTTCATCGCCTAAATTTACCGCTTTATATTGACGTGGTTTACTTGCTTTAGCATTAGCACTATCAATGAGCGAGCCCATACGCTCAAGATTATTACGAGTAAAATGACCAATGGTATTGATACCTTGAGAGAGAGTACTACGCTTTGCCATCGTTATGTCCTTAAAATGGTGGTTAAACAACCTAATAATTAGTCGGTATGCCTTTACGTTATGTAGTCATATATTAGATATATTAACACACTAGTAAACATGGGTAAAAAGAACAATGATAGGTACTTGTATCACTGTTTGAGCCGTTATCTTATCTATATCTTAGACTCTATGTCAGTGTGAACAATGTTATCAATGTCACAAAATTTGTATCTAAAGGTGTGGTTTATTTCTATTCTTACTTATCCTCTATAATGCATATAAGTTAGATTTTTAACCCATCTACTTTATCTAGGAATGCTATAATAGAGCATATTATAACGTTTGTACTTAAGTACAGTTTTTGCTTCGTTAATACGTTGTTGTAATATTGACGTAATAATCTGCAAATCTATATATGGTTAAATTATAGTTATAAATATTGGTCAGTAATTTTTAGATATATCGATAGTAATTTATTATTATAAGGAATGGAATATGCGCCGAGTTGTGATTACTGGAGCAGGGATTGTCTCTTGTATCGGACATGATTTAGAAGCCGTTACATCTGCTCTTCAACAAGGACAGTCTGGCATTAGATTTAATGAGACTTATGCTGAACAAGGGTTTAAGTCACAAGTTAGTGGTAGCATCGATAAGACCGAATTAGATACTTCCGGTATTGATCGTAAATTAAAGCGTTTTTTTAGCGATGCAAGCCTTTATGCGTATGTGAGTGCGTTAGCAGCTATCAAACAGTCTGGATTGTCCCTTGAGACCATCAATCATAATCCGCGTGTTGGCGTGGTTGCAGGCTCGGGTGGTGCATCGACAGGAGATGTTGTCAGTGCTGTCGATTCTATGCGTGAAAAAGGTTTACGCGGGGTCGGTGCAATGGCGGTACCTAAGACTATGAGTAGTTCGGTATCAGCTGCGCTCGCAACTGGACTAAAAATCCAAGGGATTTCTTACTCTATTTCTTCAGCTTGTGCAACATCAACCCACTGTATTGGACATGCAGCTGAGCTTATTCAATTGGGTAAGGCTGATGTGGTACTCGCTGGTGGTAGTGAAGCTGAAGATTGGACCCAGTCTTGTATGTTTGATGCTATGGGTGCCATGAGTACTCAGTACAATGATGTGCCCAAACAGTCTTCACGTGCTTATGATAAAGATCGTGATGGCTTTGTGATTGCTGGTGGCGGTGCAATGGTAGTGGTTGAGAGTCTTGAGCATGCCAAAGCGCGTGGCGCAAATATTTTGGCTGAGATCGTCGGCTATGGTGCCAGCTCTGATGGAGCAGAAATGGTTGCTCCAAGTGGTGAAGGTGCGGTACGTTGTATGCAGCAGGCGTTAGATCAAGCAGGGTTAGAGCATGTTGACTATATCAATACTCATGGTACCAGTACACCGTTAGGTGATATTACTGAGCTAAAAGCCATCGCTAAAGTATTTGGCTCTGATGCTGACTCTACCACGCAAAACTCTGTTCCCCCTATCAGCTCAACCAAATCAATGACAGGTCATAGCTTAGGAGCAGTTGGAGCGCAAGAGTTAATCTATTGCTTGCTTATGCTACAAAAAGGCTTTATCGCACCAAGTATCAACATTGAAAATATCGATGAGGCAGCAGCACCGTTTGATATTGTCACTGAGCTACGTGAAACCAAGCTAGACACCCTGATGAGTAATAGTTTTGGGTTTGGTGGTACTAACGCGACCTTGATTATTAAAAGGTTTGACGCTTAAAACATGCTTGCACCGAACGCTTTTCAAGATAAGCACAAACAGACTCACTTTGTACAAACGCCAGCTATCAAAAATAGCTGGCGTTTTGGCGAGTTGTCGGCCACAGAGCTGCTACCAAAACTACAGCAGCATTTACTTGCACAAGATAGCAATGCAAACTGGCAATTAGTCTGGCTAAATAATGATGGACACCCTGTAATTGGCCTACTACCCAAAGTAAGCTGGTCTGTATACCCTGCTCATAATCAAACCTCTCATACACAGCTGCCTACTTATAGAGTAATAAAACACTGTCGCAGTGACGAGAATGCTATTACGACAGCATATATGAGTTATACCAAGTGGCAGGACGAGTTAATTGCTTATAGTCGAGCTCATGAGGCTAACAATACTGCTTCAAACTCTCTAAACACACCCTATGAGAAGCCAAATTATCATCACGGTTTAATAGGTTTTATTGGTTATGATATTGCCGCGCATGAGCTGAGTCCAGCGGCTAAAATTGAGCTGGCAGCGCAGCCTTGCGCTGTATTAGGACATTACGATATATACTTGACTCAATCTGTTACAGACAAAGCTGGCTGGACGTTAAATACTATAAAATCAGATGTTGATAGCCCACCAACAAACTTGGCAGTAGCTAAGCTTATATCGTATTTGGATGCATTAGACCTTGAGTTGTCTAATATAAAAACAACAGCCCAGGTTATTCACTGTCAACTAACGCCCTTAGTATTAAACGCACGGTGGCATAAAGGGGACTATTATAATGCTTTTGGAAAAACCCAAGACTATCTACAACAGGGCGATTGTTACCAAATCAATCTGACGCAAGCATGGCAGGGTTGTCTTCATAAGTTAGATGGCTCATATGACAATAACAGCTCTATGACGTCTCTTATCGATTACTTACCTGCCCTATACCAAAATACGCAAACACCATTTTCAGGCTACTTAGGAGCTCACAATCATTTAGATGATGAGAAAGCTGAGCGTTTGGTAGCTAATAATCATACTAAAAGCGTTAAAGAGCTTAACAACTCACCCTTAAGCTTTGAGATATTAAGCTGTTCACCTGAGCTGTTTTTTACTTTTATAAAAAATACAGCTACAGGCTCTCACCATATTATTACAAAGCCTATTAAAGGCACGCGTCCTAGAGGTAGCATTGACAAACAAGACTTAATGTTAAAGCAGCAACTCATTGACAGTGATAAAGATCGAGCTGAGAACGTTATGATTGTTGATTTATTGCGTAATGACTTAGGTAAATATGCCAAAACTGGCAGTGTGAAAGTGCCGCAGCTGTTCGCTATTGAAAGCTTTAGTAATGTCCATCATATGGTAAGTACCATCACCGCCGAGCTCAGAGTAGAGACTCACCCATTAGCCGTATTGTTTGGCAGTCTACCTGCAGGTTCAATCACTGGCACACCCAAAAAACGCGCCGTTGAAATTATTTCTGAATTAGAAACAGCACCGCGCGGTGCCTATTGTGGCACCATGGGCTATATGAATTTTGATGGAAGTGGACAGTGGAATGTACTCATTCGTACGTTGCAAGCTAATAGCTTAACAAATACCAAGACAGAGGTCAGCTTGTGGGCAGGCGGCGGTATCACTGTCGCGTCTGATCTTGAAGAAGAATATCAAGAGTGTCTCGACAAAGTGGGCAATCTACTAAACGTATTGAACCCATCAAACATCATATAAGAATTTGTACCAAATATTTCAGCATGCAAAATTCATATAGTGAACTCTGCTGTCAACTAATCATTTAATATCGTCCTGATGAAAACTTAGCCCATATTTGAGATAGTCTCACTATCTTCGCTATACGTTTGCATAGCGGTCAGTGCATCAATCAGGCGCTCATGCTGTGCTTGTGTACCAACAGTAATACGAAGATATTCTTGAATGCGCGGCTTATCAAAATGACGCACAATGATGCCTTGCTCGCGTAACTTAGCGGCCACTGCGCTTGCATTTCCATCTTTAGGACGAGCAAATACAAAGTTGGCATGCGATGGCAGTACTTGATAGCCAAGCGTTGTTAGCTGAGCCGTCAATGACTTGCGCAGATCAATGACTTGTTGGCGGGTTTGTTCAAAATAATTATTATCCAACACACTAGCAGTTGCGCCAGCTTGCGCAAGTTTGTCCAATGGATAACTGTTGAAGCTGTTTTTCATACGCGTCAACGCTTCGATTAATGAGGCATTACCAAAGGCCATACCCACACGTAGTCCAGCAAGTGATCGAGACTTTGAAAAGGTTTGAGTCACCAATAAATTATCAAACTCATTAATCAAACTGACTGCTGAAACTTGCGTGCCAGAATGGCTTTCATCTATACAAGCAAAGTCAATATAAGCTTCATCAATGACTATCACCGAATTAGAATGCTCGCTGGCAAGTTTACGAATATTAGCAAGCGATAATAATAGACCTGTTGGCGCATTGGGATTAGCAATAATAATACCGCTACAAGGCTGACGATAAGCATCGGGATCGATACTAAAATCATCTTCCAATGCAATCTGTACCAGCTCTACACCAAAAGTCTGCGCATAAACAGGATAAAAGCTATAGCTGATATCTGGTGCTAATACAGGACGTTCTTTTAGAAAAAAGCTGGCAAATACTAAAGCAAGAACTTCATCTGAGCCATTACCGACAAATACCTCGTTTATATCAAGATTATATAACTCGGCTAATGCTGCGCGCAGATCATCAGATTCAGGGGCTGGATACAGACGTAAATCGTAAGCCTGCTGCTCTAAGACGTTAGCAATGGCCTCCCCTACCTTCGGTGATGGTGGAAACGGGTTTTCGTTGGTATTCAGTTTACACAAATTGGCATGCTGAGGCTGCTCACCAGGGACGTAAGGTGACAAGTTACGTGCTTTAGACGACCAAAGTCTGGTATCAACTTTTTGTTCACTCATAAGTTATCCTACTAGTAGCTAAAAGGGTTGCAAGACCTAAAATGACAGTAATAATAATATTTTGTCGATATCTTATTAAATTCTATACAGCCTCAGTTATAACCACTATATATTTCTGATAAAGGGTTCTTTATATCCGCTATTCTGTCTATATAACGTCTATGTATAGGTATTTTACTGGTAACGATAACGAGCTGAGCGCGCATGAGCTTCTAAGTCTTCATGCTGCGCTAAAATGTCAGCGGTCTTAGCCAATGGCTTGCTACCGCCTTCACTACAATAAATGATAGATGATTTCTTTTGAAAGTCGTATACACCGAGCGGCGAAGAAAAACGCGCAGTCCCTGAGGTTGGTAGCACATGATTGGGCCCTGCACAGTAGTCACCGATTGCCTCAGGCGTATGACGTCCCATAAAGATAGCACCCGCATGACGAATATCATCGAGTAGCGTATCGGGGTCATCAACAGACAGCTCTAAATGCTCAGGCGCAATACGATTGATTAAAGCCATACCCTCGCTTCTATCTTTGACTAGAATAAGTGCGCCACGATTCTGTAATGAGTCGCGAGCGATATCTGCTTTTGGCAATTTTGCCAGTGCGTTTTCAATCTCTGTAGCGACTTGTGCTAACTGCTCGCTACTTGTCGTCACAAAAATCGCTTGGGCAATGCGATCATGCTCAGCTTGGGACAATAAGTCCATAGCTAACCAATCGGCACGGTCTTGCGCTTCACCTTCTGCATACACCAGCACTTCAGAGGGACCAGCTATCATATCGATCCCTACCTGCCCAAATACGGCTCGTTTGGCAGCTGCCACATACTTATTGCCAGGACCAGTAATTTTATCTACCGCTGGAATAGTTTTGGTACCATATGCTAACGCTGCCACGGCCTGAGCGCCACCAATCGTAAACACGCGATCGACTTGTGCCAAATGCGCGGCTGCCAATACTAAGGGGTTTAGTACGCCATTGGGAGCTGGTACAACCATGATAACTTCTGTGACGCCAGCGACTTTGGCAGGAATGGCGTTCATCAGTACAGAAGACGGATAAGATGCGAGCCCACCTGGCACATAAATACCCACGCGATCAAGTGGCGTGACTTTTTGACCTAAGCGATTACCTAACTCATCCTCATATTGCCATGTCTCTTGTATTTGGCGTTTGTGAAAACTTTGCACACGCGTCGCTGCTGTAGTCAGTGCCGTCTTTACTTTTTCGTCTAAATTATCAAAAGCTTCAGCGAGTGATTGTTTAGACAATTCTAACTCTTGTATCGTCGTTGCTGGATGCTGATCAAACTTTTGGGTTAATGCTAGCACCACCTTATCACCATCATGACGTACTTGAGTAATAATATCATCGACAGTCTTTAACAGATCAACATCGTTGACTGTCTCAAAGGCCAGCAGATCCTTCAATTGCTGTTCAAAATCGGTATCTTGGGTACTCAACTGGCGCATGATCTAATCCTGTGTTTAAGTCAAAAAGACTGCTGAGAAAGTAAAAATGATGAAAACAATCAAACCATAATAGTAGCTTCTAATAAATTAACTACAGCTAGTTTGGCTAAATGACAATGGAGTTTTCTCAGTAGTTATCTACTAAAAAACCAGTTTAGCACGCTATATTCATTATAGAACGCCAAACTGGTTTTAAAACTCACATAACATCCTTTTATATTATTAATAATAAGTATGATCTACGTTCAATATTGATCAACTATGTGATAATCAAGAAGCAGCCGCAATACTGATTTTAAAGCTCTCAAGAATCGGCTCGAGTAGCGCAAACTTACGCTTATAGCTGACTTGGTTGACGATCAAACGAGATGATACATCACAAATATGCTCACGCGGCTCTAGACCGTTCGCTCGTAGTGTATTGCCCGTATCGACCACATCAACGATTAGGTCTCCTAAACCGACTAATGGCGCAAGCTCCATAGAGCCATAAAGCTTGATCACGTCTACTTGCTGGCCTTGACTGGCAAAGTAGGCGCGGGCAACATTGACGTATTTGGTCGCAATACGCAGACGACGGTTAGGCAATGCTGCATCCTTTACGCCTGCCGTCATAAGCTTACATTGAGCAATTTTTAAGTCTAACAATTCATAGACATGATTGGCACCGTGTTCAAGAAGTACGTCTTTACCTGCTACCCCAAAATCAGCAGCGCCATGTTCTACATAGGTTGGCACATCACTAGCGCGTAGGATAAGTACACGCACGTTTGGGTTTGAGGTAGGGAAGATAAGCTTACGTGATGCATCAGGGTCTTCTAGTAAATCAACGCCAGCTGCCTGTAGTAGCGGCATTGTCTCTTCTAAAATACGACCTTTTGATAATGCTAAAGTGAGGCCATTAAACTCATTGTCTACTTCATTTAATAAGTCGTTAGTCTGTAAGCGTTCATTTTGCTCAGTCATAATGACAAGGTGTCCATATAGAATTAATGTCCCTAAAGGTTAGGGAGTGTGTTATACCGCTGATAAAAATAAGCGCCCTACGCAAGATATTATAAATCTAGTCGTTAGTATTGATACGCTCAATATTAACCCCTAAGGCTCGAAGTTTGTTTTCGACATCTTCGTAACCGCGATCAATATGATAAATACGGTCAATCAAACTCTCACCTTCAGCGGCAGATGCTGCCATTACCAATGACATCGATGCGCGTAAGTCCGTTGCCATGACTGGCGCCGCTGTAAAGTGCTCGATACCTTTGACCACTGCTGTATGACCATCTACCTGAATAGAGGCACCTAAACGATTGAGCTCAGGAACATGCATATAGCGATTTTCAAAGATGTTTTCGATAATGGTGCTTGTCCCATCTGCCAGACAACAAATTGCCATCAATTGAGCTTGCATGTCTGTGGGAAACCCAGGATGTGGCTGGGTACGAATATCAACAGGATGCGGACGTCCTGTCATCTGTGCACGTATCCAGTCCTCACCCGTTGTAATCGTCGCACCCATTGCCTCAAACTTCTCTAGCACCGGATATAGTAGTGCTGCATTGGTTTTTTTGGTCAGTACATCTCCGCGAGTCATCAAGGCGCCTGCTAAATACGAGCCCGTTTCAATGCGATCAGGGACCACTGAGTACTCACAACCTTGTAAGCGCTCTACCCCTTCAATAGTCATGGTCGCTGTACCAATACCGCTAATCTTAGCGCCCATTGCAACCAGCATATTGGCCAAATCAACCACCTCCGGCTCAAGTGCGCAGTTACCTAAGACGGTCGTGCCTTTGGCTAGTGCCGCTGCCATGATGACGTTTTCGGTACCACCAACGGTGATCATATCAAAAGAGAAGTTACAACCAATCAGCCTGCCACCTTTAGGAGCCTGGGCTTTGACGTAGCCGTTCTCTACAGTAATATGAGCGCCCATTGCCTCAAAGGCTTTTAGATGTTGATCAACGGGACGTGAGCCTATCGCACAGCCGCCCGGTAGTGAGACTTCTGCCTCACCAAAACGCGCCAGTAGCGGACCCAATACCAAAATCGATGCTCGCATTGTCTTGACAAGATCATAAGGTGCATAGAAATTGTCGATACTTTTGGTATCACAAGTGACGGTATCGCCTTGCTTTTGAATATTGATACCCATGCCAGCGATCAGCTTAATCAATGTACTCACATCTTGTAATGATGGCACGTTATGCAAGGTGGTGGGCGTCTCAGCTAATATCATAGCTGCAAGCAAAGGCAAAGCGGCATTTTTGGCGCCAGAGATAGTAACTTCCCCTGCGATACGACTACTACCGGTGATTAAAAACTGATCCATAAAAGTGACAACCTAGCTATATATGTGAAGAAGAATGCGATGAATAAAAATCAAAAGCTTGCATTATAAAAATAAGAACCGTTTAACCTTGAGACTGTGTTTCCCACTCAGCAGGCGTCAATGCTTGAATATTGAGCGCATGAATGTCACCGCTGGCAATCTTATCATTTACCAAGCCATAAATAGCTTGCTGTCGCTGTACCGCACGTTTGCCCTCAAAGCTGGCATCGACGACACGTACATCAAACTTATTGCCTTGATTGGCAGCTTGAATAAAAGCATCTGGGAAATGCTGCTGTAAAAATGCAATCAAATCATCAGCGTTCATGCTCATAAAAAATCCTATTATTGTATTAAAAGTAATGTTTGTATGGTCTATATAAGAAGGCTACGTCTCATATAAAGGCATTATTATAACAAGAGTTTGGTCATCTTACAGTATTGTCTACTCACAAGCATGAGTGTCAACTCTACAGCTGTTAGTCTATTTACTTTAACGTTTTGTTTAGATACGTTAATACTTGCGCACGTACGTCATTAACCCAGCGTAATGGTGGTGCCATCGCTCCGATACTCGTAGCATGACTGGCGCCTTTAATCTGGCCATTTTCAACCTTGGCGCCGTAGTCATTTAATGCTTGAGTCATTTTGATAGTATTTGTATCGTGCACGGTTTTGTCGTTTTCGGCAGTCAATAGTAAGTACGGCGGCTGCGTACCCTTTATTTGGCGATCAGGCATCACGTCATCTGGCGTATCATCGGCGCTAAAAGCAGTCACACTAGCAAACTTACGAAAGTCATAGCTATAGGGACCGGCAATACCAATAACGGCAGCGATATCGTTTGGTTTGATGCCGTAAGGTGTCAAAAAGTCTTCGTTAGAAACGGCAGCTACTGCATTGAACGCGCCAGCAGAATGACCAATGACAGCTAAGCGCTTAGGGTCGACATGAATACTTGAGGCGTTATTAATACTCCATGCAACTGCCTGTGCAGCGTCTTTAACGTAATCAGGGTATACATGCTCAGGAGCTTTTCGATAGTTGATGACTGCGGTCACGTAACCTGCTTGGGCTAAGCTTTGACCAACAAACGCATACTCATCTTTACTACCACTCTCCCACGAGCCCCCATGTACGAACACAACCATTGGATAAGTATCCACGATAGTGTTCCCGGCTTTCATACCCTGCGCCAACGGTTTTGGATAGTAAATATCCAAATCTTGTAACGGCTCATCGCCATATAATATATCTTTACTGACACCCACGCCACCGTTTGCAGTGATACCGTTCACCACAGCCAGCGCTGACAATGCTTGAGCCTGTTGGGTTGCAAAGGTAATAGCACCTACGGCTACTATACTTGCACCTATCAGCTTCAACTTATGGTTAGATGGCTTGCGGGCAGAGATGTCACTAGTTGACGCAGTCGTGTCCATTGCTTGTTGTGCATAATCAAAGTTTG
Organism: Psychrobacter sp. 1Y4; assembly: GCF_051847555.1. Classification (NCBI taxonomy): domain Bacteria; kingdom Pseudomonadati; phylum Pseudomonadota; class Gammaproteobacteria; order Moraxellales; family Moraxellaceae; genus Psychrobacter; species Psychrobacter sp. 1Y4. The sequence goes on from NZ_JBPYDE010000015.1 coordinate 15,279, forward strand.
AACCTTTCATTATTGTTATCCTTATTATTGCCAGCTCGTAGTTACCAAGAGGTTGACTGACATAGCGATTGATCCAAAGTTGTGACTAAGGATAGCTCTACCTTACGAAGCGCTCATAACACCAGCTAGCTTATGGATTTTGGTATAAATCAACATAAGGGCTAGAAGATGGTTGTTCAGTTAGGTCACCAGCTTCTGACGCACTATTATTCGCTACTGGCGTAGTGGGTGCTACGTTGCCCGCGGCCGTTGCAGGTTCGATCTCTCTGACAATAGGTCCTGCACCGGTTGCTTGCGTAGCAGCGTTTTTGGGCTCACTCTCTGACATAATGTCTGCGTCATTAATAGGCAAACCTCTATTGTCTACGACTGTCGTTAGTAAGACCAATTCAGTAATACCAGCAGTACTGTTGGCGATATCGATTAGATGGCTTTGCTGCGTGGGTGTCACTCTACCCATGATATAGACCACACCATCATTAGTCACAGCTTTTAATTGTGATGCTTTGACTGCATTATTAGCCGCAGTTTTAGCCATCAATTTTGATGTGATATAACCATCATGTACGGTTGAGCTATAACCTCTAGCGACACTGACATTTAGCTCGTTATAAACACGGCGAACATCGGGCATGGAGCCGACTACTTTTTCAATTTGCGTTTTTAGGGCCTCTGTTGGCACCTCGCCTGTAAGCAGGACCTCACTATAAAAGCTATCAATACTTATTCGGCTATTGGTTTGTAGATCTTCTTGTAAGCCATAAACATTGATCTTTGCTGTATGCTCGATACTACGATCGAGCAGACGTTGCGGGATGGTACGTTCCGTTACAGGTACCCCATAAGTCCCCTCAGTACTATTGGTTAAGTAATTGGTTGTACAGCCTGTACTAACCATGCTAGCCATTAAAACAGCACCTATCATCGCACGATTAATATCGACACGTGGTGTTTTATAAACGGATTTGAGTGTATACAACCTTGTCATTATCTTCCTCATCAAACACAGTCAGTATTTAAAATTTAGTATAAGGCCTAATAGCATTTGGCAAAATTTGTGTCGCTAGAACACAGTAAACATTATAATGATTTTATAGGTAATATTGTTTGTTATATCAGCCTTGTTGCATACAAAATCACAATCATAATAAGATCTAATCGTAATGATACTTAATGAAGATAGGGAGGTTCTACCTTGCTCTAAACACTATGCCAAACACTTTACTTAATTTTTATAATCAGCGGTTAGGTTTTTGGTAACGGCAACTTGTTGGATGAATACTCTACGTATCTTTCCAAACATCTTCTCTTTATTGGCCAACTAAATACGCTACCATGCTGTTGCCACAAACGCACCCAAAATCCACTCTGGCTGATACCGTAGTGCTGGACGTTCGATAAAACCGTCTTTATCATTGTTTTTATCGTTTGCATTGTGACTTATAACATTGCTCGTAGGACGTTCAATATCGTAAGCAATCACGTCAAATCGGCACTCAAATTGTGCATATTCTGGATATTGTTGCAAAAAGTATTTGGCAGTTTTGATAATTTTGCGCTGCTTGGCTTTGGTCACACTAAGTGCTGCATCACCAAAACTTGAACGTAGCCGCTGACGTACCTCAATAAATACCAACGTCGACCACGTTTGACCTGTTTCTAACATCACCAGATCAAGCTCACCTATTTTAGGTTGTTGCCAGTTTTGAGCGATAAGTATCAGACCCTGTTGTTGTAAAAACTGACAAGCCTGCTGTTCAAACACACTTCCCTGACGCTGCTTAGGAGACGTCAAAGTCAGTGGCCGATGGCCATTAGTTGGTTTAGCCATAGCGATAAGTAACCGTAAAAATAGTCAATTCAGATTAATCATAGCACAACATGATAAACTAACTACTTTTAGGTATTCAACATCACATTTGCGAGGTCTTCATGTCTACCCCTACTGCGATGCCAGCTTGTCTGTATATCGTTGCTACTCCAATTGGTAATTTAAGCGATATGACGCCGCATGCGATTGAAACTTTAAAAAATGTGGCTATTATTGCCTGTGAAGACACTCGCACTTCAGGGAAACTATTGGCGCATTTTGGTATCGACACCAAAGGCGACAATACCAATGATAAGCCTGTTAATAAAATTGACAATATTGATGCCACAGCAGACAATAAAAATCGCGGACATAATAAACTGTGGGCATATCATGAACACAACAGCGCTATCCAAACGCCCAAAATCATCGAGATGATCCAACAAGGGCATTCGGTCGCTTTAATTAGCGATGCAGGCACGCCACTGGTCAGCGATCCAGGTTATCAGTTGGTGCAGGCTGCGCATGCAGCTGATGTCAAAGTATCGCCTATTGTCGGTGCCTCAGCTGCGATTGCCGCGCTGTCAGTCGCCGGACTCCCTTCTGATCGCTTTAGCTTTATTGGCTTTTTGCCTGCAAAAACGCATGGTCGCCAAAAGCAGCTATCTGCGTTGAAATCACGTCCTGAGACACTCATATTTTATGAGGCACCGCATCGTATTGTGGCAAGCTTAGAAGATATGGTAGAAGTATTTGGTGCTGAGCGCGAAGTAACCTATTGTCGTGAGCTGACCAAAACTTTTGAGACCGTATATAAAACGACCCTTAGAAGTCTTGTTGACTTTGTTAAAGCCGATGATAATCAGCGGCGTGGTGAAATAGTTGTGGTCATTGCAGGAGTCAGCGTCGTACAGGACGACGATATCAGTGTCCATGACAAACTATTGCAGCGTTTACTAGAAGACATGTCCGTCAAAAAAGCGGCGTCTTTAGCTGCTGATATTACAGGTGTCAAAAAGAACGCTTTGTACCAGCGCCTTCTTGAGCTGCAAGCTTAGCAATCAATTGAATGGCTATTTTATTTTAATATTAAAAAGGGAGAGATAATACATGTACGATGTGATGGCGATAGGTAATGCCTTGGTTGACTATGAATTCGTGCTAAGTGATGAGGCATTGGAAGAGACTGAGCTGACCAAAGGCAATATGACTTTGGCAGGTCTTGAGGAGCAGCAGCAAGTACTGGCATTTTTAAAACTGGCAAACATTAAGCTATCAAAACAAGCGGGTGGTGGCTCAGCTGCCAATACTATGTTTACTTTTGCAAGCTTAGGCGGTAAACCTTTTTACGCTTGTCGTATAGGTGACGATATCCAAGGCACATTTTATCTAAAAGATTTAAACCAAGCAGGCGTGGCAACCTCATCTAAGTCAGTACATGAAGGCGGCGTGACAGGCTCTTGTGTGGTCGCTGTCACCCATGACGGTGAACGTACGATGCAAACCTATCTTGGTACATCCAGTGATATCACTGCTGATAATGTTGATTTTGACGCACTAACACAATCAGACTGGCTATATTTAGAAGGCTACTTGGCGATGTCTGAGAGCATTCAACCTGCCATGACCCAGCTCCGTCAACAAGCAGGGATTCATGATGCCAAAATTGCAGTCAGCTTTGCCGATCCAGCGGTGGTGAAGTTTGCAAAAGAAGGTTTACTTAATATGCTGGGTAACAAAGTTGCCGTAATATTCTGTAATAGTGAAGAAGCCCGACTGTTTACTGGAAAAAAACAACTCAAAGCTTCAGCACGTGGACTGCTTGAATACTGTCAGATAGCCGTGGTTACTGATGGGGCTAATGGTGCAATCATCGCTTGTAAGCCCGAAGAAAAAAACAGCGACATTATTATTCATGAAGTACCAACGCCCAAAGTGACCAATGTAATTGATACAAATGGAGCCGGTGATAACTATGCAGGTGCATTCTTATACGCCCTCTCACAGCAATATAGCCTACCGGAATGTGGTCGTCTTGCCAGCGAAGTCGCCAGTCAAGTCATTCAACAGTTTGGTCCGCGACTCGACTCCCAAGACTACAAAGACATTGCTTGCCGAGTACTGGTCGCCTAGATAAGCGTTGTTGACATTGTTAGTCCACTATAGAGCTCATACCGTTAGATCAATAAAAAAGCCCATATCATGATGATATGGGCTTTTTTGGGTGACGAACTGTTTTTAAACAGAGGCTGACGCTAATGCCTGTGCCAGATCTGCTTTTATATCCTCAATGTGTTCGATACCGATAGACAACCGCACCATGTCATTACTAACGCCCGCTTGCTCCAATTCTTGCTCGTTTAGCTGACGATGCGTCGTCGTCGCTGGATGACAGGCCAAAGACTTTGCATCGCCGATATTGACCAAGCGCGTGATCAGCTGCAACGCATCAATAAAGCGTGCCCCTGCTTCAAGACCACCTTTTACTCCGAAAGTCAAAATAGCAGATGGTGTGCCTTTCATATATTTTTTGGCAAGCTTATGCTCAGGATGATCAGGCAAGCCTGCATATTTCACCCAAGCAACCTCATCATGGTCACGCAGATATTCAGCAACGGCTTGTGCATTTTGTACGTGACGCTCCATACGTAAACTTAACGTCTCCATACCTTGCAAAATACTAAAGGCATTAAGGGGACTTAATGCTGCACCAGTATTACGTAGCGGTGCGACACGAGCACGAGCAATAAAGGCAGCCGCGCCCACATCTTTTACAAAGTTTACGCCATGATAACTGTCATCCGGGGTGTTTAATAGTGGAAAGCGCTCAGGATAATCACCCCACGCGAAGGTCCCACCATCAACGATAGCGCCACCAATTGAAGTACCAGTACCGCTCATATATTTGGTCAATGAATGAATGACGATATCAGCGCCGAACTCAAACGGACGACAGAGTGCTGGCGTCGCCACCGTATTATCAATCACTACAGGCACCCCATACTCGTGGGCGATATCACTGACCGCTTGAATATCGATAATATTGCCCAGCGGATTACCGATGCTTTCGGCAAAGACCATCTTGGTTTTATCATCGATCAAATGACGAATAGCCTCAGGGTCTTTGTGATCAAAAAAGCGAACTTCGATACCTTGGCGTGGTAGCGCATGAGCGAACAGATTATAAGTCCCGCCGTATAGAGTCGATACTGCAACAATATTGTCGCCTGCCTCACAGATGGTTTGAATGGCATAAGTGATGGCAGCCATACCAGAGGCGACCGCAAGTGCCCCAATACCGCCTTCAAGCGCTGCTACGCGCTCCTCTAGTACCGCATTGGTCGGATTCATAATACGGGTGTAGATATTCCCTGCAACCTTGAGGTCAAATAAGTCTGCCCCGTGCTGCGTATTATCAAAGGCATAGGAGCTGGTATGATAAATAGGCACTGCCACTGATTTGGTTGTCGGCTCAACAGTGTAACCTGCATGAATGGCAAGTGTCTCTAAGTGCGCAGTATTCTTTAGGTTATTGTCAGTATTATTCTCTGGTTGTCCATCACTCATCACATACTCCTTAACATTAATTGAAAACGTATTGAATAAAAATAATCTCTAAAAAAGCTATTTCCTAAATCATAGCAATAAAAAAAGCTGAGTTCATCATAACCCAGCTTCTTTATTAAAAGAATAGCCATTTATTCAGCGGCTAATGCCTGATATTCATAAGCAATAAGTTTAATAAGCTTTATTCATACCGTCTTTCACACTTATAGGTCACCAATTTACTATTAAATATTTACTTATAGTAGGCGTTTTCAGTAAGAGTATGATCCGTCTCGTCAACTACTTGGGTTAGCTCTGGTATTTGCTGCTTGAGCTGTACTTCAACCCCTTGACGCAAAGTCATATCGACAGCTGAACAACCTTGACAACCACCGCCAAATTTTAATACCGCAGTCAGGCCTACGCCTTCTTCTTCAATCAGTTCAAGCAGTTGTACATCACCACCATGCGCAGCCAAGCTTGGATTAATCTCAGACTGCAATACGTAGTTGATGCGTTCTTCAACACTGGCATCAGCACCGACTTTGGGCACTTTTGAGTTCGGTGCACGAAAAGTCAGCTGACCACCGAAACGGTCTTTATTATAATCAATGACTGCGTCTTCTAAATAAGGGACTGACGCCGCCTCAATAAAGGCCGAAAAATTCTCGTAATCGAATCGCAAATCAGCGCTGTCTTCTTCGCCTGGCTGATTGTATGCCATACAGCATTCTGCACGCGGTGTACCAGGATGCTCAACGAATATACGTACACCGATGCCATCAGTATCTTGCTTTGACAGCAGATCAGCCAAATAACCTTGCGCTGACTCGGTAATCGTAATATTGCTCTTGGTCTCAGCCTGTTCAGTGTCTAATGCTGACTCAAAGTCTGCAGACTGGTCTAATTGACCAGCAGTTTGGTTGTGCTCACTCATAAGGTTTCCTATGCGTTGTGACACAAATGCTATGTCTGTCATAGTTGCTGTGTCGTGAATTTTATAAACATAAATTTTATAAATGAAATAGATGAATTACTAAATACTGCAGTTTATCGTTGTATGAGCTTGGTTTGACTACAGTTTTAATAAAGTTATGACGACTATTATAACGCATTCAGATGATAATTCCGACTGCGCCACTATGATCTAACTATGACCGTCACAAATGGTTGCGATTGGTTTTTTAAATAATCAAATTTAAAAAGTAGAGGTCGTTAAGCCCTCGTGATAATACAAAACAAATAGAGTATGTGTTATAGCCTATATTAAGACTGTGTTGTTAATTATCAAGCGTTGGTAGACTCTTATGATAGACAAAATAAAATACGCAAAACGCTAATAAGAGCAGTGTTCCAATTTTTAACATGTTATTAATTTATCTGAACGATATTTATTTATGCTTTACTTAGTAATGATATTTTTTAAGAATCCCTAGTACCTATTTAATACCTATATCATTAGTACTTCTCCCAAACGACTTGTACGAGACCACTTTTATGATCACGAAAACGCTAAGTTTAATAGAGACTAAGGATGGTGAGCAAATTGCTATTTGGCGAATTATTGAAAGCATAAAGGTTAGTGAAACATCTGATGATAATGTTGCAGCTCATACCTCTATTGAAAGTATAAAGGTAGCTAAAACACAAAATATATTACTGACGCATGGTACGTTTTCGGACAAACACACCTGCTTAAAAATCGCAGAGTACTTAGCCGGTCTTGGTCATCACTGCTACATTATGGAATGGCGCGGACATGGTCACAGCTCAGTGCCAAAAGATAAATTTAACTTTGAAACCGTCGCAACTTATGACTTTGAAGCGACTTTTGGTTATTTATTTGATGAATTAGAGCTGGATAACTTACACTGCGTTACTCATAGCGGTGGCGGCGTTGGCTTGACCATGTTTTTAGTCCAAAACCCACGCTATATTGATAAAATCAATAGCATCACTATGTTTGCCTGCCAAGCGTTCGGGGCGGTCGTAAATGTCAAAAACTACACTAAAATACTAACAGCCAAATTACTTACCCGACTATTTGGCTACATCCCTGCAAAAAAACTCAAAATGGGCCCTATTAACGAAAGTTATTATACGATGAGTCAGTGGTTTGATTGGAACCTACAAAAGAACTTTAACAGCAGCTTTATTAAACAAAGTAATATTCAACAAGATGTGTTTGCAAAAAACATTATTGATAAAAGTACTGTGAATAAAGATGCTGAGAATGAAGTGACCAATGCTGATGACAGCTTTGATTATCGTCAGTATATGCCAATGATTACCACGCCTATCTATGCTATCAGTGCCAGAGGCGATAAATTCATATCACCCACTGCTGGCTGTCAGTTATTTTTCAATACTTTTAATAATCCTACTAACGTGTTTCGTGAATACTCAATCAGCCGTGGGGATTTGGACGACTATACTCATAGCCGTATTATGATTAGCCGCAACGCTGCTAAAGAGATATGGCCGACGGTTGTCGCATGGATTGATAAGCATGCGAAGTGATTGTTTATTTATCTTATTTATCGCCCCTATTACATCTAATCAAATGAACTTCACACCATATTAAGGACAAGTATCAAAATAAACTAACATCAGTAACGACACACCACTAAACATCTTTACACTTGTCAGCAACTCCTATGCTGTGTCAGTATTGGCGTCATTAAATTGTTTTCAATCAAAAAAATAAGTAGTAGGAAATTGGCATCTATGAGTGAATTGTCAGAGCAACATTTGGATAAGCAAGAGAGCAAACATTACCGCTATTTGGTATTTATTGGTCGTTTTCAGCCGTTCCATCGTGGCCATAAAGCCGTCATCGATGAAGCTTTAAAACGTGCTGATGAAGTTATCATGTTGATTGGTTCAGCCAACTTGCCGCGTAGTTTGCGCAATCCTTTCAGTGTCACTGAGCGTGCAGCGATGATTCAGGGCGCTTACTCAGCAGATGAAGCAGCTCGTATTCACTGCGTCGGCTTGGATGATGCACTCTATAATGACACGCGCTGGCTACAATATGTACAAGCAGGCGTCAAGTCTATCACCAGTGACTTAAATGCTGATATCGGTCTTATCGGTCACTCTAAAGACAGCTCTTCTTATTACTTGTCGCTATTTCCAAACTGGGCATCAGTTTCTGTGCCTAACTATCATAACTTATCTGCTACACCGATCCGTGATAGCTACCTAATGGGCGCAACCCCTACCCCTGAGCGTACACCTGAGTCTACTCGCAAAGTCTTAGATGAATTTAAAGAGACGAGTCATTATCAGCAGCTACACGAAGAAGCAGGCTTTATTGATAAGTATAAAAAACAGTGGGAATCCGCGCCTTACCCACCGACATTTATGACTGCTGACGCCTTGGTCGTACAGTCAGGACACATATTGTTGGTAGAGCGGCGCAGCATGCCGGGACGAGGGCTTTGGGCGCTGCCTGGTGGATTCCTTAATCCAAAAGAGACCTTATTTGACGCCTGCATCCGTGAGCTACGTGAAGAGACCCGTCTTAAAGTCCCTGAGCCTGTACTGCGAGGCTCTTGCCATAGTCAGCATACTTTCGATGACCCTTACCGCTCGGCACGCGGACGCACGCTTACCCAAGCCTTTTACTTTCAACTAAAGAATGACGCAAATGGCCTGCCAAAAGTAAAAGGTAGTGATGATGCTGTACACGCTTTTTGGTTACCCCTAGCCGAGCTTGATGCCACCATGATGTTTGAAGACCATTATGCGATTATCACTAAGATGGTTGGATTGTAATATAGTCAGTCCAACATGAAAAAGATACCGCGGAACTGGAATGAATTTTGCGCAGCCTCTGTCAGCGTAGGTACAGCAAGCCAGAAAAATTCATACCAGTTTTGTGTTATCAAATAATGCGTCCATTTTATTTAGTAACAGGTATAGCTCATCTAACTGACCGTTTAGTTCATTATTTAAGTGATTACTAACCGACAAAATTCTATATGATTTTATGAGCGTTCTTTCACAAATTTTTATTCTATAGGTTTTAGCGCCCAAGCTGATAGACGGCAAGGGCTAATCGTCGCAGCTGTTTTTTTATTAGCGCAGCTGCGACATATCAAAGCAGAGGAGTTCTGTGATGTACACCAGCAATTTGAACAATCTAATTCTTAACAGTGACAGCTATAAAACCTCACATTGGGTGCAATACCCAACTGGCAGTGAGTATCTGTCCAGCTATATCGAAGCTCGCGGTGGCGACTATGAGGTGGTGTTTTTCGGCTTACAAGCTTTTATTAAAGAATACTTAAGCACCCCTATTACTCATCAGGATATCGATGAAGCCGAAACGGTGATTCATGCTCACGGTCTAACGTTCAATCGTGCGGGATGGGAGCGTCTGGTCGATAAGCATGGCGGTTATTTACCTCTACGTATCGAGGCTGTGCCTGAAGGTAGCATCGTGCCTGTGTCCAACGTAGTCTGCCAAATTACCAATACTGATCCTGAGTTTTATTGGTTACCAAGCTATATCGAAACTGCCCTGCTGCGCGCCATCTGGTATCCTTCAACCGTCGCTAGTGTGTCACATTATTGCAAAGGTGTTATCCGCCGTGCGTTAGAAAAGTCTGCCGATAATTCAGAATCACTCATTTTCCGTTTGCATGATTTTGGCTCACGTGGCGCTTCTAGTCATGAGTCGGTAGCGCTCGGTAGCTTAGCGCATTTGGTTAATTTCGCTGGTACTGATTCTATGGCTGCTTTGGTTGCTGCTAGTCGTTGGTATCAAATGGGCAATGATATGCCAGCGTTCTCCATTCCTGCCGCTGAACACAGCACTATGACTGCCTGGGGCCGTGATGGAGAGGCCGCTGCTTTTGCCAATATGATTGAACAGTTCGGTGGCAAAAATAACGCCTTTTCAGTGGTCTCTGATAGCTATGACTTATGGAATGCCATTGATAATATCTGGGGCGATGCGTTAAAAGACGATGTCAAAAATATGGGTGGTACCTTGGTTATTCGACCAGACAGTGGCGAGCCGGCCAAAGTCGTACGTGAGGCACTGGAGCGCCTAGCAGTAAGGTTTGGTACCAGGCTTAACAGCAAAGGCTATAAAGTCTTGCCTGATTACGTACGTATCATCCAAGGCGACGGCATTAGCCCGCAAAGTTTAGGTAAAATCATCGATGTCGTGATGAAGGCTGGCTTTAGCGCAGAAAACATCACCTTTGGTATGGGCGGCGGCCTGTTGCAACAAGTCAATCGCGATACGATGAACTGGGCTATGAAAGCCAGCGCCATCTGTATCAATGGCGTATGGAAAGACATCTATAAAGACCCCGTCACCAGCCATTCTAAACGCTCAAAAAAAGGCCGCTTAGCGCTGATAAAAGACGATAACGGACAAATAAAAACCATAAAAATAGATGATTTAAATACTGATACAGCTAACCTGTTACGTGATGTCTATATCGATGGCAAACTGCTCGTGGAAGACAGTCTCACTAGTATACGGGAGCGCGCAGGATGGTAGCTCCTCTTAAAATGTCAGCCATTGCCAAAGATGTATTACTCGCCCCTATTTACTTATATCAAGGTCACAAAGTCAAACGCGACACTGTGCGCCTTCCTGAACCAGATGGCGAAAGACACGGTCATATTCAATTAGGTGACTCTCAATTACGTGACTCTGCTAAAATGGCAGTAAGTAAGATTACAAGAACGCTAAGCTTAATGATCGTTGGGGACTCTGCAGCCGCTGGTGTTGGTAGTTTAACGCAGCAAGAAGCGCTTGCTGGCAAGTTGATACCTGCCTTGCAGCAACAACCAGTCATTAACGCTCATTTCGATGCACTAAACTGGGAGTTGCAAGCGACAACGGGACATACCAGTTTCGATATTTTGCGCCGATTATATATTCTACCTACTCCCAGCCAGCCAGTTGATATTATGGTTTTGAGTGTCGGCGTTAATGATACGACCTCCAACGTCTCTACAGCAAAATGGCAACAGCAACTTGAGCAAATCATTACCATTGCTCAGCGTAAGTTTGGCGTACAAACACTTATTTTCTCAAGCCTACCACCGATGGCGCAGATGCCTGCTTTACCGTCACCGCTTAATAACTTTATCGGGGCAAAAGCCACGAAGCTCGACCAAGTATTGCAGGATGTTTGTGCCAAATATAATGATGTACATTATATGGCAGCAAACTTTACGCTAATGACAGAAAAGCATGCCAACGGTACCCCTATCGATAGCGCCACTATGTTTGCCAGCGACGGCTTTCATCCCAGTAGCTTAACGTATGGCTTTTGGGCACAGCAGTTGGCAGAGCTGATTGCGCAACTGCTTGAATCTCAGCTTGATGAGCATAGCAAATAAAAGCCTTTGTCCAATAAGCCACTTAAACTACGTTTAAAAAACGTAAAAAAACCGCTGAATTATCAGCGGTTTTTTATTACTTGGCAAAATAACTTGACGCAATAAGCGCAAATTACTCAGCAGAGTCAGCGGCTTTTTTACTACGGCCACCAAACGCGCCAAAGCGTTTGTTGAAGCTTGCAACACGACCTTCAGTAGAAGTTTTACGCTGCTCACCAGTATAAAAAGGATGCGATGCACTTGAGATATCAAGTGGATAATATGGGTATTCTTTACCTTCATATTCACGAGTCGCTTTAGTCTTAGCTGTTGAGCGCGTCAAAAAGAACACGTCAGCATTAGTATCATGGAACAAAACTTCTTGGTAATCAGGATGGATATCTTTACGCATAATAAGCTCTCTATGTCCGATGCATGCTTAACATCATTGACCAATGGTCAGATGATTGCATACGTAACTGAGGCACTAAGGACATGTACAAATCTGGCAACTGCGTCACTGGCTTATTCCAGCACTCAGCACCATATCTTTGCTCTCTTAGCCTTCCCCAGCGGGAAAATTAAACCGCGATTTTAACGGTTTTTGGTATTTGATGCAAGCAGCATGTAAGTCCTCAGTACTTATACTGCTAGCAACAATGAGCGCATAGTCCATGATATCACAGCTTCAAACAGCGCTATCATAATCGATGTCTCTACCTCGACTAATGGCGATCTGATAGAAAAAGTAGAATAAATTTAATTGCTTATTATCTGCTTTGGCCCAGCGCTGTACGTGACAAGCGTTTTATAAAAAAGACAGCCACTATGGTGACTGTCTTCTTATTATTTGCATTACGCTTTATTTGGTTGGAATAATATGCCAAACGCCAAGCTTATTGTCGCCGTCTTTGTCACCCACTTTGGTATCATTGGCATAAAAATATAATGGTTTACCATTCATGGCCCATTGATATTTACCGTCTTCACGTTGAAAAGCAGCAAACTGACCAGAAGCCTTGGCATTACTAGGTGCCATAAATGCAGGCCAAGCTACCAAGCAAGCACTACCACATTCTGATTTATTCATCGAATCTTTATCAAAAGTATATAAAGTCATATGATTGGTTGCATCAACCAGCATACCGTTTTTACTCGCCACTGGTACAGTGTTATTGCTCGTCGCTTGCACATCATGCATACCTGATGTGTCATTGCCAAATACGTTGTTTAACGTAGAGCACCCTGTGAGCGTCAAAACTCCTGTCAACGCAGACAACATAAGAATATTTTTCATCATAACTTCCTTGTAATTAAAAACAATATGGGTTCAAATTTATATGTCTCTTTTTACTTGTGGTCTTTTATCTTAGCGTTTGTTTAGCGATGTCTTTAACCATACAATATACGCCTAAATCCGACTGCAAGCGTCTCAATATAGCATACGCTACAAACCTGTCGTTTCCATTAGAATATAATTTTACAAAAGCGCCTTAAACTTACAAATTAATTAAAAACGTCCATTTTTTATTATTCAAATACCATATAGGTATTTTTTGATAAAGTTTTGATATTGCCTGCTCATTTAAAATGTCCTGTTTAAACCGTACATTCCATCACTGTTTGTTGACAAAATTAATGCATCAAATTACGTATTTACCGTCATGTTCATTACAGATTTTCGTAAAATAACACCATAGAATGTAAGTATGGCTAAACAATTAAAAACATGACTCTCACGACTTCATATATGTGTTGAACTTGGTAGTTAGCATACACATATCAGTACATACCATACATTCAACCAGATACTTCTAACGAAATTTTAACGAATACGCTGAATACGGTCTCAAGATGAGACTATCAAGGATATGACAACGACAATGACTCAAACTTTTATTAAAGATCAATCAAAATTAGCCTTAGGCGATGCTTTATCTCAGACAGCAAAGCTCAATACCCCTGCTAAACGTGTGGGTATATTAGGTGGTGGTACAGCAGGCGCAACGATTGCTATTCGTCTTGCAGCCTTAGGGCTTGAAACTTATTTGTTTGAAAAGAAAAAATCCTTAATTGACGGTCCGCCAATGTGCCATTTGCATGCAGGTGGCAACTTGTACCGCGAAATACCTGACGAAGACTGCGTCGCACTCCTTGAACAATGTATCGATATTTTGCGCCTTTATCCTTATACCATTGATGTACGCCCGACTGTATTTGCAGTGCCGACACGTGATGAAGGGCTACCTGAAGACTTATTGCCGCGCCTTGATATCTTAACAGACGCTTATCGTGAGCTTATCGCGCAAGATGCTAATAACAAAGTATTGGGCGAGCCTGACAATTACTATCAACTATATAGTCATGAAAAGATGATCGAGCTTTCTGAACAAGAGCAAGTTGCGGTACCAGAGACAGTTGATGAATGGATGATACCCGTTGCTAAATATTTGGACTTAAATAAAGTTAAGTTTCCACTGATTGTTGTACAAGAATATGGCTGGAACATTTTTCGTTTAGCAGCATCTGCGCAGCTAGCATTAGAAGAATACAATCATGCTCATGTCTTTACTGACACACAAGTTAAGCAAGTGATGCCAGTCGATTGTGAGAATTGTACAAATGCGGATCATCATGTTACCAAGTGGCGTATTGACTACCAGCAGGCTAATGCATCACAAACGGAAGCGGTTGAAGTCGACTACCTAGTGAATGCCTGTGGTTTTCGTACTGGAGTTATCGACGATATGGTCGGGGTTAAAGTCACGCGTATGGTTGAATTTAAATCCTCTTATATCACGCGCTGGGATGATGCAGGCGGGCAAATACCAGAGATTATTGTCTATGGTAATCGAGGCACACCAGAAGGTATGGCACAGCTCACGCCTTACCCAGATGGTTATTTTCAAATTCATGGTATGAGTAAGGCGATTACTTTGTTTAATGATGGTTTAGTTGCTTCTAATAAAGGTAGCGCCCAGCCTAAGTTACCGCAGCAATATGTACACTATATCGAAGATGGCTGGGACAAAGCCCCATTACAAGCACGTAGCCAGCAAGCGATTGAATATGTGGCTGAGTTTGTACCGACGTTTAATAGTGCACGTACCATTGGTAATGCGTTATATGGAGGACAACAAATCCCGGGCAAGGATGACACATTACGAGTGGCTGATGTAAGCTTATATTCTAATATACGCTACGCGCGCGCTGAAAACGTCAAAGCCTCATCAACCTTGATTGCCGCTGATCAGATCGTTCATGAATTAACACAGCTTGGACTGATCGCAAACGATACTGCTGAGGATCGTCGTCGTTATGCGCACGAATGGACTTATCTTGTACATAACGACAGTACAGCTGTTGATAATGTGGCACGCGTACTGGCTGAGGAGCGTGGGTTTCCTCAAGCTATGGCTGGTGTCAATCGCAGTATTCGTGAAGCCACTTTAGCAAATTTGGCGTCTAACACAATATAATATATCACTCCAACTCACACAGGTAAGAAAATACAAAAAAGGAGCAGATGACCAAATACTGGTTGTCTGCTCCTTTTTCTATCCTGCTATATAACTACTAATAATGAATACAGGCTATCTTACTTATCAATTGATTGACCTTATGATACTTGGCTTTCATTTCCAGCCATCTTCTCTGTATCAACCGCATCTTCTATCGTTACTAGTGTCTGTAGTAAGTCGATTGCTTCGTTGATAGTATTGCACACCACCAAACGATCGAGATCTTGCTGCTTCATAAAGCCTTGCTCAGTGGTATATTTTAAATGCTCAATCATACGATCATAAAAGCCATTAATATTGAGAATAATCATCGGTTTTTCGTGCTGATACAGCTGACGCCATGTGGCAATCTCCATTATCTCTTCTAATGTCCCAAGCCCGCCTGGCAACGTAATAAAAGCGTCTGCGTACTCTGCCATGACCGTTTTACGTGTGTGCATCGTATCAGTCAGATGCAGCCGTGTTAGCTGGTCATGCGCAATTTCATGTTTGAGCATAAACGTTGGAATCACACCGACAGCTTGTGCCCCGCCTTTGATAACTTCGTCAGCCACTGAGCCCATAAGACCAATACTGGCACCACCATATACCAAGCCCATACCGTTTTTTGCCAAGGCTTGTCCCAACTCACGTGCTGCTTGCTCATAAATATCACTATTGCCCAAACGCGAACCGCAATAGACTGCGACCAATGGCATAGTCAACGCTGATTTATCTACTGCCTTTTCAATATGTGCAATATCTTGGCTGGTCAATACTTCATAAGTGTCATTGTTAATTTTCATTTGCATAAAGCGCCCCTAATTTTGTATGGATTATCATTTGTGTGTATGACTATATTAAACTGTTTTAATAATTGTGTGCTTTGAACAAATACATTGCTCGCAGCTGATACCAAGTGTGTTTATTTTTCATTGTAGATAGAGTGTTGTCGATGCTCTGTTAATTACGCATAATAAACATAAATTGGTTTCACGTCTATTTTCGGACTTTGGAATATATAAACGATGAAAGATAATGTTAGATAAAGAGATACAACCAAGCATTTGTCTTGCTAGCATTCCTCTTAGCATAAGCTATGTTAATGGCTAATAACAACTTTTTATCACTGACGTATAATGACCAATCTTGGTAATAATACGCTGTACTTACAAGTATGCTAACCTTTACAGCATATCATTTATTAATAATCATCGCTTATTGGTACACATCATAAGGTATGGCAATGCATCAAAACCAAACACCACTTTCTGCAAATAAACAAGAGCGCATGTCTGCCACGCCTCTTGATACTACAAGCAACGCTCCATTAGAGACGAAGGTTACAAGTATCGATACTTATGCGTTGACCATCATATCTGATCGCAATCGAGCGTTAGCAGCGACCGTCTACCGTCCTAAAACTTCTGTAAACACAGCCGTGATGATCGCGCCAGCGACTGGTATCAAACGTCAGTTCTATCACAGTTTCGCGACTTTTTTAGCAGAGCAAGGCTTTGGAGTACTAACCTTTGATAATGAAGGTATTGGTGAGTCGCTGACGACCGATTTGACCAAATGTGATGCCTCTCTTATCAGTTGGGGGCGACATGATATGCCAGCCGCCCTCGATGCCTTACAAGATGAGTTCGGTAATGCCACTTATCACCTGATTGGCCATAGCGCAGGCGGTCAGCTGATTGGCCTTATGCCCAACTATGCCTCTATTGCTTCAGTTTTTAATGTCGCTTGTTCATCAGGGCGCATTAAAAATATGGACATGCCTTATAAGCTCAAGGCCATGGGTTTTATGGACGCCTTTATTCCACTCACTAACTTAACCTTAGGCTACACCCCAGCTGATAAAATCGGTATGGGCGAGCCGCTACCGCGCGGCGTAGCTCGTCAGTGGCGCGCGTGGTGCAATGGCGCAGGCTATATCAAGACCGCCTTTGGCAAAAGTGTCCACACGCATTTTTATGCTGAGATTAGCATGCCAGCATTATGGCTCGGCTTTAGCGATGATGACATTGCCAATAGTAAAAACATGGATGACATGATTCGCGTATTTACCAAAATGCCAATCGAAAAACGCATCTTTGATCCAAAAGACTTTGGCCTAAACAGCATTGGACACATGCGCTATTTTAGTAGTAGAACCAACGCTAAAGCTCCTAAACTGTGGCAAATGGCAGTGGATTGGCTAAACGAGCAATCACAATAAATATAATGCATCTTATATTCAAACCGCTTATTTATTTGTTGATGCTATTAGCCTCTTCTGCCCTGAGGCGCTTAGTCAAAGCAGAATGCAATGACGGTGTCATGTTATGAATGTTGCCTAGCATCCACTTAACGTAACCAATAGGTACTTCTTTAATAAGCTTGCCTTTATACTTACCAAATGGCATCTTCGCGACTGGGTTGGCGGTGTTCGAAATCTTGTGCGCTGTCTCAAAATCTATGGGCTTGATTTGTAGGCGCTCACAGCAAGCTTGGTAAAGCAAATAACACATGCGCGCATCACCTAGTGCATCATGTGCAGCAATGGTCATTTTGCTGGCTTCCTCTTGTCCCAATAACTGCTCAATACATTTGGACTGCCCATAATAGCGCCATTCTGGAAAAGCGACGCGCGCCAGTCGCACGGTACAAATCAGCTTAGCAGACGGCCTACCGATCACTCGCCAATCAAAGCGTACGTTATGGCCAATCAGATACTGCGGCAAGTCAAATTCATCCAATTCAAAACGCTCAAGTCCAGCGACATCATCATCGGTAATGCCATGAACTTTGATCACAATTGGTGATATAGGACGGCCACTGTTAAAGTATTTCATCCACTCAAACCCACTGGCCACATTAATGGTTGCAACTTGGATAGGTCGTGGATCTCGACCTTGGTCGGTTTCAGTATCAATAACAAGCGCAGTATCAGTCATAAAAAACCAGTCATCAGTATTAGTCCCAAAAGAGTCAGTCAAGAATCTAGCCAATTCACTATAAAATCTATGCCAGTAGTAAATTCTTATAAAAGTATCGATTTTTTTCTATACTAACTATAGTATTGTCATATGCATGCTCAGTCTTTATGGGGATAAAAGCGTCATATAACAATGACATACAAACATTAAAGAACAAGGCATCTATAATATTAAGGTGTGTTGTACACTCGACCTTTGTAAATGTCCAACACGATTTAGAGTAAACCACAAAACACAATAAGAGATGTCGATGCCAGTAGATCAAAAAAACCAGCAACCAAAGCCTGCACGTTTGCGCCGTATGCTGAGTGTGTTAATCAAAGCTGCTGTGCTATTGGCCTTATTATTTGTATTCGACAAACTTCTCCCAAGTATCAGTCAACAAACACAGTCCTTTGTCGTCGCAAAATGGCAACAGTTGAGTCTGCTACAACAAGAGTTGCCAACAGAAGATAGCCTGCCAAGTCCACTACCAGATCAGCACCTGACCGATACTTGGGGCGCTGCTCGTAGTCAAGGTCGCACACATGAAGGCATCGATATCTTTGCACCGCGCGGCACACCAGTACAGTCAACGACGCAAGGCATTGTCAGTAAGGTTGGCGAAAATACATTAGGCGGACGTGTGGTGGTGATCGTAGGTCCTGGCGGTGCAGGACATTATTATGCACACCTAGAAGATTATGCTGATATAACTCCCAACGACTGGGTAGATGCTGGTGATATCATTGGCTATGTTGGTGATAGTGGTAATGCCAAAGGTACACCGCCACATGTACATTATGGTATTTATATCAGCGGCAGTGCTGTCAATCCTTACCCACTTTTACAAAAAGACTAAAGCATAGGCTCAGATCGTACATGATTGGTGGGGAACAGCGCACTAAACGTCGACCCTACGCCTTCTGTTGACTCAATTTGTAAGTTTACATCGTATTGATACAAGACATGTTTGACAATTGCTAGACCTAACCCAGTACCGCCCGTAGCACGGCTACGACCACTGTCGATACGATAAAAACGCTCAGTCAACCGCGTGATATGTTGCGGCGCAATACCGATACCATCATCTTCAACAGCAAAGCGACAGCCTTCAGAGGTCTTCGCCCAACTGATTGTAATATTGCCACCTTTTGGCGTATATTTAATAGCATTAATAACCAAGTTGGATAAGGCACTATTTAAGTACATCTCTGACCCGTACAACCCATCGTAGGTGTCTATCTGCAAGTGAATGCTATGATTATATTCTTGGTTATAGGCCTGCGCGTCATCATAGATATGGGTAAGCAGTTTGGTCATATTAATATAATGAAACTCATGCGTCTCTTCAATCTCAATCCGAGACAACAGTAATAAATCATTGACGATTCTATTCATACGCGCTGTCTGCTGGGTCATCAGCTCAAACCCACGCTGCCAATGCGGCGGCATGTCTGGCTGATCTGAAAAGTTTTCGAGATAACCCATGAGGACTGTCAATGGTGTTCTAAGCTCATGTGAGACATTTGCCACAAAGTCGCGGCGCATTTGTTCCAAATGATGCAGGCGAGTCACATCATAGATGATTAATAGTTTTTCGTCCCCAAAAGGGGTGAGCTCACATTTCAAATAACGCTTAGGATCTCGCCAAGATGCCATATGCACACCATCGTTGGGTGTCGTCATGACTTGATAGTACTGGCGAAACTCAGGCACATTGATAAAATCAAAAATACTCCTACCTTTATCCGCTACTTGTAACAATAGCAAATCCTCAGCAGCTTGATTCCACCACTCTAGACTATCATCATCATTGAGCAATATTACGGCGTCTTGTAGAGCGCGTAATGAGCTTCTTATTTTTTTGAGCTGACCCATCACTTCTTGCTGGGTTGCTTGATCTTGCGGGTGCTGTTCTGGCTCGTTTTGTTGCTCGTTTTCTATAGGCATTATCATATCATTCATTACCCTTACGACTATCTACTGCGTTACATTGTCATTCATATGTCGTTCTGTTTAGAACTGGCTCATACTGGTTCAATGAGACTCGAAAACCGATAGCCAGTACCACGAACCGTTTGGATTAAAGTATCGCAGTCGTGGGGTTTTAATAATTTACGCAAACGCCTGATATGCACATCGATCGTCCGATCTTCGATATAAACATTGCCGCCCCATACCTGATCAAGCAGTTGTGTGCGCGTATAAGCACGCTCCGGATGACTCATAAAAAACGCCAATAGCCTATATTCTGTCGGTCCGATATCCACAACCTTATCATTAGCCGTAACGCGTTGGCTTTTAGGATCTAGGCTCAGCTTACCTATCTCGATGGGCTTATCAGCACTCAGCGCACTACTACGACGCAATACCGCTTTAATCCTTGAGATTAGCTCTCGTGTTGAAAAAGGCTTGGTCATGTAATCATCAGCACCAGCATCAAGCCCATGAACTTTACTGTCCTCTTCACTTTTGGCCGTCAGCATAATGACTGGTATCTCAGCAAGCAGCTCATCGCTTTTAAGCATACGACAAAAATCAATACCACTTTTATCTCCAGGTAACATCCAATCTAATAATATGAGCGCAGGACGATGATCAACCACTTGTTGATGCGCCTCTGACACATCAGCCGCTTGCAAGCTGTCAAATCCAGCCATCTCCAATGTCATCACCACCATTTCACGAATCGCAGGCTCATCTTCGACAATCAAAATTTGCTCATTATGCATAGGACAACCTTATTGTTAAGCGCTGAATAATTATATAAGAGGGAAATTTAAGCTAAAAAAGACGGTAAACACTCGTTAATGACCGTCTATTAAACGCGTTAATTATGACAGTTTGATGACATTCGCTCTTTAAACTTCTAACAAAAAGTTTAGAGGCCCATCATTGACGCTATCGATTTGCATATCAGCTCCAAACTGTCCCGTTGCAACGTTGGGATGCTGAGTCTTTGCATAAGCGACTAATTGCTCAAACAATACTTTTGCAGCCTCGGGCGGCATCGCACCGCCAAAGTCAGGGCGTCGTCCTTTGTCTGTTTTGGCCATCAAGGTAAATTGTGATACCAGTAATAATCCGCCACCTACCTGTTGTACATTTTTATCCAGTTTGCCAAGTTTAGCTGGATCAGCTGTATTTTCAAAAACACGATAAGTGACAATCTTATCGATCATACGTTTTGCCTGTTGTAAGTCATCATCGGGTCCTAAGCCAATATATGCCAAGAGCCCATGTTCAATTGAGCCTATACAACATTCATCAACTATAACACTAGCACGGTTTACCCGCTGAATTAGAGCTTTCATAAACTGCTTCCTTAAACAATTATGGTCATACGATTGAGTACTGACCATGGTAAAATATAAATATTTATTATTTCTAACTTTTATTTTCTTATTTTAACAACTACTTTGGTAACCCTTTATGACTTTATTTACCACCATTCAGCAGTTTGTACCGCAGCAAAAACTTAGTAAAGTTGCTGGACGTTTGGCGGCTAGCCGTCATCCAATGGTTAAACGTGCTTTTATTCGCAGCTTTGCAAAAGCATATGATGTAAAGTTGGATGAATACGAACGTCAAAGCTTAAATGCTTACGAGAGCTTTAACGATTTTTTTACCCGTGAACTCAAAGATGATGCTCGTGCTATCGATACTACCGTCCATGGCATTGTAAGCCCTGCTGACGGTATTGTCTCGCAGCTTGGTCAAATTAACGATCATAAGCTACTTCAGGCTAAAGGGCGTTACTACGACATCGGACAGCTACTTGCTGATAGTGATGATGGTAGTTACTTCGCTGATGGTAGTTTTGCTACTGTTTATCTAGCGCCCAGCAACTATCACCGTGTGCACATGCCTTTTACAGGTACCTTGACCAAAACTCGCTATGTGCCAGGTACATTATTTTCAGTCAATAATACCACTGCTGCTAACGTGCCCGACTTATTTGCCCGTAACGAGCGTTTGGTTTGTATGTTTGATACCGAATACGGCAAAGCAGCAGTCGTGATGGTTGGCGCTATGATTGTCGCCGGTATTGAGACGGTAGCGACAGGAAAAATTACCCGTACCGACGATATTCAAGAAGCTGAGCATAGTATGGTGTTGGCTCAAGGTGATGAGCTTGGGCGCTTTTATCTGGGGTCAACCGCCATTGTTATATTGCCTAAAGCTGCAAAAGCTGACTGGCAAGATAATATAATGGCGAACAGCGTGGTACAAATGGGTCAATTACTAGGGGCTGCCCATACGGGAAAATAAATAAAACCCCAATAAAAAACCCAGTCAATAGCATGACACTCATGACACTATTGGCTGGGTTTTGTTTTGCGCCGCATTATCCATCGTTTACACTATGAATAACTTCATATCATCTGTACCAAATGTTTTAGTAACGAAAATGTTTGACAATAGGATAGGTGAAAAGGATATTCTCTTCTTGCGTACCATCTCCAATATTGTGAATAATAAGCGGCGTTCCATCGGCAGTCTTTTTGTTTGAGACGATACCAATATGCGGCACATTGTCTTTTGGCAGTCGCCACGTCACGATATCCCCTGTCTTAAAACTGTCTTTATCAGTGACAGATAGTGATTTTCCATGACGCTCAAAAAACACTTCAAGATTGGCCACTCGGCGATGATCAATATTGTTATCCGGTGACTTTAATCCCCAATTCTTTGGATATTCTGACCAATTTGACTTCATGTCGTGATTGACCAGCTGCTGTAAATCTATATTTTGCAAACGATAAGCACGTACGATGACATCGGTACTTCTCCCCGTTTTCATCGGTACATCACCACGTGGAAAGTCCAGTTTTTGATAAGTGGCGTCATAATTGACTGTCACGCCGATTTGTTTTTTGGCATCTGCTGCCAGCTTGCTACCACTGCTGTTAGGACTGGCAGCCATCACTGGTTGTATCATCATTATTAAAAATACAACTGCTAAGAGCGGTTTAAAACCGTACTGCTTTACCCTATTCATCTTTTATGCCTTATATTGTCTATTTTTAATAAAATCTGACTAGGCACTTCATTATCTAGATTGTTTAATAACTACCTTTAACGATAATTGACTACTTAATCAGATTACTAATAGTCTTAAATGCAGGGTCGCGACTTGTGCGACATAGCTCAAACAATATGGTCTCAACCGTAGTAATTACCCCACCTGCGCGGCGAATACGCCGTATGGCTTGTTTTTTATCATATGGAAAGCGTGATCCTACCGCATCACCAACGATGACTGGTTGCATGCCATTATCCAGTAAATCTAACGCCGTTTGCATGACACACACATGCGTCTCAACGCCAAATAGTAGAACGATACTACGGTTTTGCTGCGCCAAATAATGCCATGAATCATCGTTGTCGCAAGCGCTAAATGTAACTTTTTCAAAACTTTTAGCATTATCACCTTCTAATAGCTCAAAAACTTCAGGTAACGTATCACCGAGACCTTTTTTATATTGCTCATTAAGCATAATAGGGATATCAAGGGCCTGTAGACCTTTTATCAACGTTGTTATTTTTTTGACGATGTTTTCGTGATCATAAATGTGCGGCGTTAGGCGCTCTTGCACATCGATAAGCATTGCTTGCGTGTTTTCACGAGCGATGCGATAAGTACGATCGGTAATCATAGTGGCCATATTGAGTACACTCCTTGTACGTTTGTAGCACATCGCTACAGACTAAATGATTGATTTGTTGTTATTTGATATACGCTCATTTAGTCATATTTCGTCCGGTGCGTCAATAAACATAATCTTTATTAACAACTTATGAACGTTATGTCATAGATGGTTTTTGATTGTTTACACACAAACAAGCCTCCAGTTATTTAACCGAAGGCTTGGGTTAGCATATTTAAATTTTACAAAACGACTGCTATTTCAAAATCTTAAACACGCTCAATCACGGTCGCGATACCTTGACCTAGACCGATACACATGGTTGCAAGGCCAAGCTCAGTGTCAGACTGCTCCATAGCGTTTAATAAGGTAACCGTGATACGAGCACCCGAACAGCCTAGTGGATGACCTAGAGCAATGGCACCGCCATTGATGTTGACGATGTCTTGCTTGTCAGTCAAGTTCAAGGCTTTAAGTACTGACAAGCCTTGCGCTGCAAAGGCTTCGTTTAGCTCGATGGTTTGCATATCATCGATGCTCATACCAGCGCGCTTAAGTGCTTTGTTCGTGGCAGGTACAGGGCCATAACCCATGATAGCGGCATCACAACCAGCAACAGCCATGCTGCGAATACGAGCACGAGGCTTAAGACCTAAATCTTTAGCTTTTTGTGCGCTCATTACTAGCATTGCTGACGCACCGTCAGATAGGGCAGATGAAGTAGCAGCAGTCACTGTACCGCCTTTAGGATCAAAGGCTGGACGTAGCTTTTGCATTTGCTCCATTGTCGCATCTGGACGAATCACTTCATCAACAGTACATAGTTGCAGACGACCAGCGGCATCATGACCTTCGATACCGATGATTTCATTGTCAAAACGACCTTCAGTAGTCGCAGCCCATGCACGGCGATGTGACTCAAGACCGAAGGCGTCTTGCTCTTCACGGGTAATGTTATTCATACGACCAAGCATTTCAGCTGTCAAACCCATCATGTTTGAGGCTTTTGCATAATGCTTAGAGGCTGCTGGGTTTAGATCCACGCCATGCATCATACCAACGTGACCCATGTGCTCAACGCCACCAATGATAAATACATCACCTTGGTTGGTCATAATTTGCGCCGCTGCCGTATGTAGCGCCTGCATAGAAGAGCCGCATAGACGGTTGACCGTTTGACCGCCAGCGGTCTTTGGAATACCAGCCAGCAGACCAATATTACGACCGATGTTCAGACCTTGCTCAAGCGTCTGGTTGACACAGCCCCAAATAATATCTTCGACATCGTTGGTATCGAAATCGTTACGCTCTACCAAAGCACGGACCAATTCCGCTGAGATGTTATCAGCGCGAACATGGCGAAACATACCGTTTTTAGATTTTCCCATGGCTGAGCGTACACCGTCTACGATGACCACATCTTTTGGACTTAAAGTTGTCATACTATCTTCCTTTTCAATTTTTATTGTCAGTGTTATCAGTTCGCTTTGATACTAGATACGATATGTACTTGTATACCTAACTTTTTAGGGCTAGAAACAAATTGAACCGAACAAAACGGTACGCTTGCTGTTCACTTTCTCGATATAGCCATTGCTATCAGCGATACTTGCAAACGCACCCCACTTATCCTTATACGGTATGCTCGTTACGCTGTGGCGTAAAAAGTCTCACCTGCAGCTGCCATGTCGCGAATCTTTTGCGGGGCTTCATAGGCTTTGCCAAGGTGTGCGTACTTTTCACACAGTGCCAAGTAGTTATCTAGACCCATTTGGTCGATATAACGGCAAGGACCACCGCGGAACGGCGGGAAACCAACACCCATGATCATCGCCATATCAGCCTCACTTGGCGTGCTGACGATGTTGTCTTCTAGGCAGCGGACGGTCTCATTACAGAAAGCCAGCATGGTGCGGTCGATGATGGTTTGATCATCAAACGCTTGCGTGTCGCTATCTGTGGTGGTTTTTAACAGCTCGTAAGTGGCGTCGTCAGCGACTTTCTTTGGCTTACCGCGCTTGTCTGTTTCGTACTTATAGAAACCAACACCGTTCTTTTGACCTAGACGCTCATTGTCATACAGATGCTGAATCGCGCCCTTATAATCAGGCTTCATACGGTCAGGGAAGCCTTCCGCCATGACTTCTGCGCCGTGCACACCAGTGTCTAGACCGACCACATCAATTAAGTAAGCAGGACCCATTGGCCAGCCAAATTTCTCCATGACTTTATCAACATGGACAAAGTCAGCACCTTGCTTAAGCAATAAATCAAACGCACCAAAGTATGGGAACAATACGCGGTTCACTAAGAAACCTGGGCAGTCATTTACCACAACTGGCACTTTACCCATTTTTGAAGCTAGCGCGACAGTGGTCGAAATCGCTTCTTCAGATGACTTCTCGCCGCGGATAACTTCTACTAATGGCATACGGTTTACTGGGTTAAAGAAATGCATACCGACGAAGTTTTCAGGACGCTCAAGTGCTTCGGCTAAGAAAGTAATAGAGATAGTCGAGGTGTTTGACGCTAGGATACAATCGTCTTTTACTAGACCCTCTACTTCTTTTAGTACCGCACGCTTGACGTTCGGATTCTCTACTACCGCTTCGATAACGATGTCAGTTTCAGCAAAGTCACCATAGTTAAGGGTTGGACGAATACGGCTCAAGGTTTCACCCATTTTCGCTGGGGTCATTTTACCGCGATCAACCATCTTGCCTAATAGCTTGCTGGCTTCGCCCATACCAAGATCTAATTGCTCAGACTTGATATCTTTCATAATAATTGGCAAGCCCTTGCTCGCTGCCTGATAAGCGATACCGCCGCCCATGATACCAGCACCCAATACAGCCGCTTCATTGATATCATGTGCTTGCTTGCTGTGCTGCTTCGCTAATTTTTTAACCAATTGATCATTTAAGAATAGACCAACCAAGCTTTCTGCTTGTGGCGTTTTCGCCGCTTTAGCGAAATAAGTCGCTTCCACTTCAATTGCTTTATCACGTGGCAGATTTACATGCTTTTCAATCGCTTCAATAGCAAGCGCAGGCGCTGGGTACTGCTTAGGATTAGCTTTGGCAAAGATCATACCTTTTGCGCTGTTAAACGCCATCGCTTGTTCAAGCTGATTTAATTTAACAGGCTCAAGCTTCTCTTCACGCTTCGCTTGCCAATCAAGCTCACCTGAGATACATTTTTTGACTAGGTCAATTGCCGCATCTTGTAAGTCATCAGCAGGTACGGTCGCATCAACCAAGCCTAGCTTTAAGGCATCCAACGCTTTTTGGGGCTTACCAGTCGCGATGAGCTCAAGCGCGTTATCAATACCGATTACACGTGTACTACGAACCGTACCACCAAAACCTGGGAAGATACCCAATTGAGTTTCTGGTAGACCGATAATCGCTTTGTCACTCATGACGCGATATTCGCAAACTAAGGTCATCTCACAACCACCGCCAAGCGCCGCGCCATTGATAGCAGCTACTTTCGGGAACGGTAAGTCTTCAAAGCGATTAAAAGTATCGTTAATACCAACGACCCACTCTTTAATCTCACTTTCTGGCTTCTTAAATGAGCCGACGAATTCAGTGATGTCAGCACCAGCGATAAAGACGCCTTTGCTTGAAGTGACGATTAAACCTTTGACGTCATCAGACTTTTCAAGTGCACTGACCGCTTCAGTAAACTGCTTATTGGTTTCGGCATCGAACTTGTTCACGCTCTCATTTTCGGCGTTGTATTGCATGTTGGCGATGCCATCCTCTAGCATTGTCACCGTGATGCGATTTCCTTGATATACCATTTGAAACTCCTTGCTATGTAATAAAAGCTATGTAATAAAGATCAAATTATAAAAGCTACGTTTTAGAATGAAAATAACTAGCTAATGGTTGTAAATAAAACGAATAAAATTACTGTCAATTTATAAGTCTACAACCCAACGACTGATAAAAGACAGTGATGATGTGTTTATTATTTTGCGCTCATTGATATGGCGCTTGGTTATACTGTTTTGACGTCATTTAGTGTAGGGGATTATGCCCCCAACTGTCACAAGCTAATATCAGACTCACAAGTCACTATTAACATTAATTGATAACATCCAAACTCGTCAACCAATCACTGACATCTACCTTGTACTTTATACCTTGTCACTAGTTTTTTT
Organism: Psychrobacter sp. 1Y4; assembly: GCF_051847555.1. Taxonomy (NCBI): domain Bacteria; kingdom Pseudomonadati; phylum Pseudomonadota; class Gammaproteobacteria; order Moraxellales; family Moraxellaceae; genus Psychrobacter; species Psychrobacter sp. 1Y4. Next base: position 43,274 of record NZ_JBPYDE010000015.1, read on the forward strand.
ATATGCGTATTAGTTTGTGAATTCTAAATACCATCTATTTGATTGAGCAACAGTACCAAGACGTGTGATTACTTCATCAAAACACATTCAACCTATAAGTTAAATCACCAATACGTAACCAAAATAAAACAGCGCTTAGCATATACGCATAAGCCATATCAGCTATCATGTTACACTGGCTTGTTATCTATTTTTATTCACGTATTCTCTATTTTTATTTATATGGTGGTTGGTTGAGTTATGTCTGTTTCTACTGCGCCTCGTTTTGTTCCTTTTACCAATTTTGAGCACTTTTATAGCACATTACGCGCACAGTTAGCGCAAGATATTGACGTATTATTTGCTTATGCAAACTTACCAAGTCCGCTTGATGACGCATGTCGTTATGTGATGACTGGACAAGGCAAATTGGTACGACCTTTATTAGTGGCCAGTAGTTTTGTCAGTATTGATGCCAGTATAAATGTAGATGGTGAAGCAGATATTGAGACAGATGATTTATTTGACATCTCAAATTTAACAGATCACGTAAAAATCGCTGACTTACAATCACTGCTAGAAAACGACTCAGATTATGACATGTGTCGCCGCGCTGCATTGGCTGTAGAGCTATTGCATACGTATTCATTGGTCCATGATGACTTGCCATGCATGGATGACGATGAGCTGCGCCGAGGCCAGCCAACTTGTCACATTGTGTTTGACGAAGCGACGGCACTACTGGCGGGTGATGTATTGCAAACTTTGGCCTTTGAGGTTTTAACCGCAGAGCTGCCTACCTTCGCGCCTTTTGATTCAGACATTGCAAGCCAGCTATTGGCCGTGTTTGCACCGCGCGCTCGCCGCATGGTCTCAGGTCAAATGCTGGATCTGAATGCTGAAGCGCGTACTAATATTTCTCAAGAAGAACTAGAAGCCATTCACCGCGACAAAACTGGCGCGCTGATCGAAGCGGCAATGCTAATGGGTGGAATTTGTGCTGGAGCAACGGCTTTGCAGCGTATGGCATTACAAGAATGCGCGCAGCATATTGGACTGGCCTTTCAAGTGCAAGATGATATCTTGGACGTCACTACAACCACCGACGCCTTAGGCAAACCCGCTGGTAGCGATGAAAAACTAGACAAATCTACCTATGTCAAATTAATGGGCGTGAGCGCTGCCAAAGACTACGCCCAATCATTATTTAATAATGGACAAGCCGCTATCACTCGCGAGCTTGGTGGTGATGCAGATGATAATGCATTATTAGCATTGATAGAATGGTTATGGTCGCGTAAAAAATAATACAGTCAACTCAATATAGAAACGATATAGCGTGACTGGTATGAATTTTTTGCAGCCTCTGTCGGCGTAGGCACAGCAAACAAGGAAAATTTATACCAGTCACACGTCATAAAACCATGTATCTGTTTTATTTGATCTTGACTATAGATTAAAAACTCCGTTAAAACTTTAATCATCAAAAACAGCAAAGAGTGGTCAACATGGAAAGTACCCCTATTCCGCGTATTTACCTTGGCACTGGCGGCTATAGCGATACTGACTTATTAGGTACGTTGTATCCAACAGGCACTAAGAAGGCTGACTTCTTACGGGAGTATGCCAAGCAATACGGTGCGGTAGAGATTAACAGCACTTTTTATGCACCTATTGGCCAAAAAGCTTTTGCTGGGATGGTCAATAAAGCGTACGTGCAAGCAGACAGTCAGTTAAAGTTTGCCGTCAAGCTGCATCAAGACTTTACTCATGCCCGTAAAGGCACAGCGGAGCACGCACAATCTTTTCTTAATGCCTTGACGCCGCTAATCGAAGCTGATGCTCTTGCGCCTCTATTACTTCAATTCCCGCATGGATTTGATCGTACTCGCGAGCATCGGCTTTATCTAGCCAATCTTGTTAGCTGGTTTCAAGATTATCCACTAGCAGTCGAGTTTCGTCATAACGCATGGCACACCCCGCAAGTGGTCGATAGCTTTAAAGAACAAGGTCTGATTTGGTGTAGCGTCGATTATCCCAAAGTCAGCGGATTACCGCCGTCACGGCTGATATTTACCGAGCGCACTGGCTACCTGCGGATGCATGGCAATAATTTAAACTGGTGGGATGCCATGAGTGCCGCCGACCGCCATGATTATCGCTACTCTGAGTCTGAGATGCAGGACTGGGCGCAAGCCATTGCCAATCAGCGTCAGCATTTTGATACGCTGTATATCTTCTTTCAAAACACCGTTAAGGCTCATGCTTATTATAATATTGCGATGCTTAGGGATGCTTTGGATAAGTTTGGATTTGAGGTACTTTGATATTTAAACCATATGAAAAGCAATTAACGCCACATAGTTTTATGCTTTAAACCAAAAAAAAGGACGCCTCTCAGCGTCCTTTTTTTATTTACTCGTCAAGTCTAAAAATGCTTACTTACCTTCAACACCTGCATCTTGACCTTTGTATTTAGCGTTTGCGTAGTCCCAGTTCACTAGCTTGTCTAGGAACGTATCGACATAGTCAGGACGACGGTTACGATAATCGATGTAGTACGCGTGCTCCCATACATCACAAGTCAATACCGCGACTTTATCATGAGCCAATGGGTTATCAGCATCGCTGGTCTTCATAATAGATAGTTTGCCACCGACTTTATCAGTTACAAGCCATGCCCAACCTGAACCAAACTGTGACGTTGCTGCGTTTTTGAACTCTTCACGGAACTTATCATAGCTACCGAAATCTTCTTCGATTTTACCTTTTAGATCACCAGTAGGTTCGCCGCCACCATTGTTTGGCGTCATGCAGTTCCAGTAGAACGTATGGTTCCAAACTTGCGCTGCTTGGTTAAACATAGTCTGCTTGCTATCGTCTTTCGCAGTCGCTTCGATGATCTCTGGCAACGTTTTGTCTTCTAGGCCAGAACCTGGTAGCAAGTCTTTTAATTTATTCACATAAGCTGCGTGATGCTTATCATGGTGATACTCTAACGTTTCGGCACTGATATGTGGCTCAAGTGCGTCTTTTGCATAAGGAAGATCTGGTAGTTTAATATTTGACATAGTTATTTTATCCTTGCTTATTTGGCCACTCATATTTTGTGTATATCAAACAAGACACCACAAAATACCGAGCTAAATTGGCTGAGTTTATTGTTAATGAATGAACGTTATTGCTTGATGTGCTAGTGCCCATCAGGATGAATCTAAAGACTAATTTAATCAAATTAGCGAAAACATTGTTATTCACTTAAAAGCCAAGTGATTGACTTAAAAGCTATTATTAACTCTAAATTCACAAGCTATAAGCTATAATTCACTGTAGCTTGCCAGCTATTATAGCAAAGCATTCACACAATATCAGTTACTGAATGTTATAAGCTTTATTGATAGTATCTTGTTTCGTGCACATTCTATTAAACTATAGAGTCGGGCGTACAATAAAACCATTAGATTACGACGCAGGACTAATGTTGTTTTTTAACTTTATAACTATTAATCATATATGACTATCAATGACGGATATATTTTATGAGTCCAGCTTTACCATTACCCAAAACTACTCAAAACCAGTGGGTGCTTGCCAGTAATAATAAAGGCAAGCTGGCAGAATTTAAAAGACTCTTCGCTGAAGCCAACTTAGACGTTACTATCGTACCGCAAAGGCAGTTAGAGATTGAGGACGCTATCGAGGATGGTTTGAGCTTCGTTGAAAACGCCATTATTAAAGCGCGTCATGCCAGCCGAATCAGCGGACTGCCAGCTATTGCTGATGACTCAGGCTTATGTGTGCCAGTCTTAGGAAATGCACCAGGTATCTATTCAGCGCGCTACGCAGGCGAACATGGCAACGATGTCAAGAACAACGCCAAGCTTGTCACTGACTTGCTTCCTATCCGTGATGAGCAGCCAGATACACCCATTAAAGGTATGTTCGTCTGCGTACTGGCAATGGTACGTCATGCTGATGACCCGCTGCCGATTATCGCCCAAGGTCTATGGCATGGGGAAATCTTGGAGGCGCCGCATGGTGACGGCGGCTTTGGTTATGATCCGCTGTTTTGGTTACCCAAGCTGCAAGCAACTGCCGCAAGCTTAAGTGCCACTGACAAAAACAGCATCAGCCACCGCGGGCAAGCTATCCAGCAGTTATTAGAGCAGTTATAGCTATTTATATAATGGCTACTGACATAAATAGCGCTCGTTCTTTTTACGATAATAGGTTTTTAGTCTTAACTTTCTGTACTTGTTTATTAATGCTTTTTTATTAGTGCTTTTGTCTATTAGTACTTTTGCTTACCGTCCATCCTGACAGATAGCTTTTACTTTAATTAACAGATAGATTATACTGTTCTACTTTTAAAATTTTATTACAAGATTCTGGTCGACTGTACCATTTATAAAAGCACAATGTTTATAAAAGCCTAACGTATGAAAGTGCAATAGTCATTGCAGCGCTTTTGGTAGAGAAGATTGGTCTTGGATTATCGATATTGGATACTAGATGGTGTTATTTGCACTATTTGATGACCGACTTATCAGTATCGAAATATAAGTATTTTAGTACCCCTATTCATTCCAATGGCAATCGGCATAACCCTTATATATCTAGAGGGGCGATTGCCTGTTATTTTAATCATAAAGGTGTAATTAACATGGCTACAGATTTACAAGTCACAACCAACAAGCTGTCGGAAAAAGAAACCCAGCTGACGGTGAAAGTTCCTGTTGAAAAAATTCAAAACAAAGTTGAAGGCCGTATTCGTCAAGTTGCGAAGACTGCCAAGATTGACGGTTTCCGTAAAGGTAACGTCCCTATGTCTCATATCCGTTCACAGTATGGTGCTGGTATTCAGCAAGAAGTGATCAATGATGTGATTCGCGATACCGTGTTTGAAGCAATCAAATCTGAAGACATTCGCGCCGTTGGCATGCCAAACATCGATGATGTCAAATTAGAAGACGACTTCTTAGTTTATCAAGCGACTGTTGAAATCTTCCCAGAAGTCGACGTCCAAGGTATCGATGAGATCGAAGTTGAGCGCCATACCGCGACTGTTAAAGATGAAGACGTCGATACTATGATCGAAAACTTGCAAAAGCAGCGTCAAGAGTTCGTCGAGAAAAAAGGCATGGCAGCCAAAGACAATCAAGTGACTTTCGACTTTGAAGGTTCAATTGATGGTGAGAAGTTCGAAGGTGGCTCAGCTGAGGACTTTAAATTGGTTATCGGTAGCAACCAGATGATCCCAGGTTTTGAAGCTGGCATCAAAGGCATGAAAGCTGGCGAAGAAAAAGTCATTGACGTAACTTTCCCAGAAGACTATCAAGCTGAAAACCTAGCGGGTAAAGAAGCTCAGTTCAAAATCAATGTAAAATTGGTCGAAAAATCAAAACTACCTGAAATCGACGACGAGTTCCTTGAGCTATTTGGCGTGACTGAAGGTGGCGTTGACAAGCTAAAAGAAGACGTACGCAAAAACATGGAACGCGAAATCAAAAACGCAGCGCGTAGCCAAGTTAAGCAAGCGACTTTTGATGCGCTACTAGAAAAGAACGAATTTGATGTACCAAATGCGATGCTAGAGCAAGAAATCGAACGTCAACGCAACATGATGATGCAGCGTTTTTCTCAGCAGTTTGGCGCTAATGCTGATAGCTTTGATAAAGACATGCTGCCAAATGAGCTATTTGAAGAGCAAGCGTTACGTGCAGCCCGTCTTGGTATCATCGTGGCCCGTGTTATCGACACACAAAACCTTGAAGTAGATCAAGAGCGCGTTGAGACCTTCATCAAAGAAGCTGCAGAAAACTATGAAGACCCAAGTGAGGTCATCGAGTACTACACCAATGATAAACAGCAACGTGCAAACATTGAGTCTGTCGTATTAGAAGACCAAGTGGTTGATTATCTCATTGATCAAGGTAACGTCACTGACAAAGAAGTTAGCTACCAAGACTTACTAGCGGCTCAGCAACAACAGCAACAAGCTATGTAAATTAGCGTTCTCACGCTATTGATCTAGAGTGTAACAAGAATGCCCTAACGGTTTGTTGGGGCATTTTTATTCGTGGTTTATGAGGCTGCCCCTTGATAATTGAGCGCAAACACCCTATCAATAGGGAATCATTCTTTGTACAACCATCTAAGTTGTTATTATGAGTCACGCTGTCCGTTTAATCGCTACTTTTTAGGATTTGTATAAACGCAAACGTAGAGACGCAATTATTTTAGGCGTCTAATTATCGGGTACTGCTATTAATTATTATTAAAGTTAACTGAAAATTAATACAGCCTCATAATTAAACCAGTTATCATGGCGTCAGTTGTTGTTAATTACTATGGCTAATGATTACAAAGCATTTATATCGAACAAGGCGTAATACTTAATAACGCTTACATATTATTGTCTGATACACTATTTTGCATCTCACTATTAGACTGTAGCACGATAAACCCTTAGCTCATTTTGTAACTCTATTTTATACACTTATTTATAGGACATTTTATGACAGATTATGATCGCATCACCGCCAACCCTCATTTTGATATGTTAATGAGTGCACATAACGATGTGCAAAGCATGCAAAATGCACCTCAAGCAGCATTGGTACCGATGGTTGTAGAACAGTCGTCACGCGGTGAACGCTCTTTTGATATCTTCTCGCGCTTGCTCCGTGAGCGTGTGATCTTTTTGACAGGTCAGGTTGAAGACCACATGGCCAATCTAATCGTGGCACAGCTGCTATTTTTAGAAGCTGAAAACCCTGATAAAGATATCCACTTATATATTAATTCACCAGGTGGTTCAGTCAGTGCAGGTTTGGCTATTTTTGATACTATGAATTTCATTAAGCCTGAAGTATCGACTATTTGTATGGGCGGTGCTTACAGTATGGGTTCTTTCCTATTGGCTGCTGGTCAAAGAGGCAAGCGCTATGCACTAGCCAATTCTCGCGTAATGATTCACCAGCCTTCAGGTGGTGCTCAAGGTCAGGCAACAGATATCGAAATTAACGCGCGTGAAATTCTAAAAACTCGCGCACGCTTAAACGAGATTTTGGCTGAGCGTACTGGTCAACCAGTAGAAAAAATCGAAAAAGACGTTGAGCGTGACTTTTGGTTAGATGCTAAAGAAGCAAAAGAATACGGTCTGGTTGATGAAGTATTAGAACGTCGCCCTGATTCTTTATAAAGACAGCACCTACCCAGCTAGATAGATAGCTATGTGGTATGAAACTAATATTACTATTGCCAACACTCAAATAAACGCAGCAATCAAGTATTAGCATCACGTACATAGGTTTAGCAAGTATAGACAGTACTAGTGATTGAGCGTTAGTTTGTTGTTGGAAATGGTACAAGCATTAAATTTTAGGAGTGCCTTTATATGGCAGAAAATAACAACCCGCATTGCTCGTTTTGTGGTAAAGCTAAAAGTGAAGTCAAGCAGCTTATTGCCGCTGACGATGCCAATATCTGTAACGAATGTATTGAACTATGTACAGATCTAATCGCTGATAGCACAACTGATGACTCTGATGGCGAGATTGATACCTCATGGGTCAATAAAAAACTGCCAACTCCTAAAGAGTTGCGTGCCAAGCTTGATGAGTACGTCATCGGTCAAGATGCTGCCAAAAAAGCATTGTCTGTCGCTGTTTACAACCATTATAAGCGTCTAAAAGTCAGCCAAACCTTGGCCAATGACAGTAAAAAGGCCAAGATCGGTGCTGATGATGCTATGGTTGAGCTAGCCAAAAGTAATATCTTGCTGATTGGTCCAACTGGCTCTGGTAAGACTTTACTTGCGCAAACCTTAGCACGTCTATTAGATGTGCCTTTTGCAATGGCTGATGCTACTACTTTAACCGAAGCTGGTTATGTCGGTGAAGACGTTGAAAACATCGTACAAAAGCTATTGCAAGCTTCTGACTATGATGTGAGCAAGGCTGAGCAAGGTATTATCTATATTGATGAGATTGATAAAATCAGTAAAAAAGGCGATAACCCGTCTATCACACGCGATGTATCAGGCGAAGGCGTGCAACAAGCCCTACTCAAGCTTATCGAAGGTACTGTCGCTGCGATTCCGCCACACGGTGGTCGTAAGCATCCGCAGCAAGAGCTTATTCAAGTAGACACCAGCAATATCCTGATTATCGTTGGCGGTGCATTTGCAGGTCTTGATCAAGTGATTCAGCAGCGTACGGAAAAAGGCGGTATTGGTTTTAACGCCGATGTCAGCTCAAAAGATGACAGCCGTCGCAGCTCAGATTTGCTCCAGCAAGTCGAGCCAGAGGATTTAATCAAGTTTGGTCTTATCCCTGAGCTAATCGGTCGTTTGCCAGTGTTGGCAGCACTTGAAGAGCTTGACGAAGAAGCATTGGTACAGATCCTAACTGAGCCAAAAAACGCTCTGGTAAAACAGTATAAGTATCTGTTCGATATGGAAGGCGCTGATATTAGCTTTACTCAAGAAGCGCTTGATGCCATTGCTAAAAAGGCTATGGAGCGTAAGACAGGTGCACGTGGTCTGCGCTCTATCGTAGAAAACGCCCTACTTGAGACCATGTATGAGCTACCTTCAATGAAAAATGCCAAAACGGTAATGGTTGATGAGCATGTGATCAACGATGGTAAAACCCCTAAAATTGCTTAATTTATGGTTCAGTTAAGATAGTTAGTTATAAATAATTCGCTATCACTACAAAAAAGCGTCTAGCATTTCGTGCTAAGACGCTTTTTTTATGTTTGTTTATTTGTTCTCATTGAATCCTCAAAATGTTCATTGCACCAAAAATGACAGCGGCGTCTATTAATGAGAAGTAGATAAAATTAAAATCATGCTAATGTAGATATTTTATTTTAATCCTTATCTTCAATTGCTGCCGTTTATCTTGAATCTTAAGTTTAGAATACTGATCATTAATGACTATAACAAAGGACTGTTTACCATGCTAAATAACGTTACTGCTACGGCGAGCTCATTACGCCAACACCTGCCCTTTTCATCTAATCAAGACCATGACATCACCCCTTATTACCGAAACCATGTCGCCGCGATTACTGGTGCAGGATCTGGCATGGGGCGCGAGCTTGCCATTCATTTAGCGCAAATGGGCTGTCATGTCGCGTTATCAGATATTAACGCTGAGCAATTGGCACAAACCAAGGATTTACTCGTTGGTTACGATGTCAAAGTGACTACTACAGTACTCGACGTCTCAGACAATAAAGCGGTTGAAGCTTGGGCCGATGAGGTCATGAGCAATCATGGCAAAGTGAACTTTATATTCAATAATGCAGGCGTGGCACTCTACTCTACCGTAGAGGGCAGTAGCATTAGCGAGCTTGAATGGGTAATGGATATCAACTTTTGGGGCGTGGTTTATGGCACAAAGGCATTTTTGCCATTGATTAAAAATAGCGTAAAACTCAGTGAAACTGAAAGCAGCGCTGCTAAGACAGACAATAAGTCACGAAAGTTTAATGAGCATGGTCATATCGTCAATATCTCAAGTCTGTTTGGCTTGACCGCTCAGCCGTCACAATCCGCTTACAACGCCAGTAAATTCGCTGTGCGCGGCTTCACCGAGAGCTTGCGCCAAGAGTTAGATATCCAGCGCTGCGGCGTGTCAGCGACCTGCATTCATCCAGGTGGCATCAAAACTAATATCGCCAACAGTGCGCGCGGTAATGACAGCATAAACGACATTGGCATGCGTACTGGCCCAAAAGCCATCAGAAGTTTTAATAAGTTTTTGAAATTTGATGCTAATGAAGCTGCTTGGATTATATTAGAGGCGGCGGCGACCAATCAGCGACGCTGTTTGATTGGCAATGATGCCAAGATGATAGATGCTGTACAACGGATATTTCCAGCGCGTTATAGTCAGGTGTTAAACGACGCCAACAAGCTTTCTCGCAAGCTAAAGCCACGTCGTGATAAAAAACCAAGCACCGCTAAATAGTTTTGTTTATTGGCTTTTTATTTGCAGAAAAGCCCAGTTATTTAAATAAATGGGCTTTTTGATATTTCACGTATTATTTTCAAATAAATACAATCTATCAATTAATGAGTAAAGGTTTCTAAGCGATAACCTTCTGATTTCATGCAATAACCTACTAATTGTTTTGCTTTTTTTTCTGAAAGATCTTTAGCACCAACCTCTACTCGACAATGTCCAATTTTATCTTTGACGCTTTGTTTAGTTGCTCCTTCTTTATACCAAGTCGTATAAGACTTAGGTGTACTAGCACAAGCAGACAAAATAAGAGTAGTAAATGTTAAGACGAGTAATTTATTAAAGCTGTTCATATCTTTCAAAATCCAAAAAATAGTGGGTTAAACAAAAGTTTGATTAGTCTCAGTATTATAAGGAATTTATTACAAAACAGCAACTTTATAGCAATATAAGGTGAAAGAATAATATAAAGTATGATAAGTAAATCAGTATTCAGTTTTGAAATAATAATTAATGTAGATAAAACTATTTTCGCAAAACGCGGAACTTTCTTTAAACTGTTAAGGCAGTTTCATATCACCAGCAACCAACCAGCCCATACGGCGCATTACATAGGCGATGATACCAGCAATCACTGCTGGTAGTACAAACATTAATAAAATAATCGCTGCCCATAACTGACCTGTGCTCATGATCCCTTCTGACGCCTCAATGACGCCAAATACGCCGACTAATCCCGCCGTACCCATCCCAGCACCTGTCGCCGTACAAGCAAGTCCAAAGCCGACTGTCGCGATAGGACCAACGATAGCGCTAGCGATAACGGCTGGCAATAGTATTAGCGGCTTTCTTAATACATTAGGAATTTGTAGCATACTCGTGCCGAGACCTTGAGAAACCACACCGCTCACGCCGTTGTCTTTGAAGCTCGCCACGGCAAAGCCAATCATATGTGCCGCGCAGCCAACGACAGCCGCCCCGCCAGCCAAACCGCCAAGCCCAATAGCGATACAGATAGCCGCGCTTGAGGTTGGTAGCGTCAATAAAATACCAACTACGACTGCAATGACAATTCCCATTAATAACGGTTGTAACTCAGTGGCCGCTTGGATACCTTGTCCAATAGCATCAACAGCAGCGACGATAGGTGGATTAAGTAATGCACAAACAGCTAATGCTACTGCGCAGACCAGTAGCGGTACTAATAAGATATCAAGCTTTGTTTTGCCCGCGACCCATGTCCCGGCGCGATAAGCAAATACTGATGCCAAATATGCACCTATCGGATTACCGGGCAGAGCGACAAAGGTCGCCGGTCCACCCACTTGCGGCGTAAAGAGCGTCCCTGCCATTAGCGCTTCAGAATGCGCGCCAAGCATACCTGCCACTAAGCAGCTAAGCATAACCAACGTCGGTGCTTTAAGATAATAAGCAATACCAACGCCGATACCAGCGCCCATCAAGATCGAAGCCAGCTTACCGACAGCGATAAGGGCGGGCATATCTAACCAGCCACCGATTTGCGAGATGATAAGACCAGCAATCAGAGTGACAAATAGCCCTAAAGCCATACCAGTAAAAGCATCAATAAAATATTTTTGAAAAAATGCTTTAATCATGCTGATAGGTAGTGCCAAGTTAGATACAGTCATAGCCATACTCTTTATGAACGTTTTGGTAATAGAGATATAATAAAACAGCTAGGGGAGATATATTCAATAAAAACAAGAGATAAAAAAAGCGTCATTGCGACGCTTTTTAATCAGTGACAAACTATAAAAACACTCGCAAGTAATCCAATCTAACGACGTTGCTCAACGATAATTGAATCAATACCGTTATTCTGTAGACGTTGCTGGGCAGTGGTCACTGCTTGACGAGTATTCATCGGCCGCGAAATAACTTGATAAATTGGCAAACCGTTACCTGTGGTATTCTTGACCACTCTAGCGTCAACACCAGCCATTAGTACTTGAGCGCGGCGGCGATCGGCTTCATCAGCGTCACCGAAGCTATTGATTTGTAGAATATAAGTGGTCGCAGGTTTGGCAGGTTGTATACTAGCAGTACCCGAATTTGCGTTATTGGCACGGTTGGTAGAGTTGCTGTTGCCATTGTTGCTAGTAGGCGTTGTCCCGTCGTAGGTCGCATCTTCTTCAACAATAACAATATCATTGTCACTATCATTATCGGCCGCATTGTTGCCGCGACTGGGCTCAATGGTGGTACTTTCCGAAATACCAAAGTTGCCCGGGTCATCATTACGGCTGCTAGAGCTGTCTTCAGGTTGAGTAACCACGACATCAGGTTCAAACGCTCCTGAATCACCTAGTTGACCGTTCTGATTAAGGTCTTCATCAGGGATAGTAGCCATTTCTTGATTTGGCAAGATATCATAAAATTCATAATCGCTATTATCGGTATCCGTCTCAACACGCGGCTGCACTTGCCGATCAGGATCAGAATCAGCAGTGCTATCAGCAGGACTAAAATCAAATAATGGTGAAAGATATAAAAACACTCCTATCATAAGCGTTAATATAGCCCCGACTAACATCCATAATAAGCCTGATACGCTACTTGTTTTGCGCTTTTCTGTCGCACCTTTAGGTTTTTTGGCTAGCATGGATCTTTATCTCCCTACTGAATCTATCATAATCAAATTATTGCGCTTTGACGTCTGCGCTTATACTACATGCTAGACGGTGCAGACAATCCTAATAAACTAAGCCCATTAGCCAACACTTGACGTACCGCTTTAGATAGGCGCAAACGTGCTTGCATCAAATCAATCTCGCTTTGGGTTGGTGTTTCACCTGACGTTAAGCTCACAGGCAAAATACGATTGCTGTCATACCAGCCATGAAACAGTGCCGCCAACTCTTTTAGGTAGTTGGTTAATACATGAGGCTCGTAACCTGTCGCAGATCGTAACAATGTCGCAGGATATCCTGCCAGCAATTTAATAAGCTCATCTTCATTGGGAGCGGTGAGCAGATTTTGATGCTCCAAACCAATTGTATCGTTTACCACAAGCCCATTATTTTGTAGCTTCTCCAATACTCGGCAAACACGTGCATGTGCATACTGAATATAATAAACTTGATTGTCCTTGCTTTGTGATTTAGCAAGCTCCAAATCAAAATCAACGTGTACTTCAGGCTTACGTGCCACGTAATAAAAACGTGCCGCGTCATTACCTACTTCATGACGTAGCTCACGTAGAGTGACAAATTTACCCGAACGTGATGACATTTGCACTTTTTCACTGCCACGCCATAAGGCCACAAATTGTACCAATACAACATCAAGACGTTCAGCGTCGATACCAAGCGCCAATAATGCTGCTTTTACTCGCGGTACATATCCATGGTGATCTGCGCCCCAAACATTGATGACCTTATCGAAACCACGCTCAAATTTGTTCTTATGGTAAGCGATATCAGAGGCAAAATAAGTCGTCTGACCATTGGCACGGCGTACCACACGATCTTTTTCGTCACCAAAATCAGTCGATTTAAACCAAATGTTGCCGTCCTTTTCGTACAAGTAGCCTTTTTCATCTAATACTTGTAGAGCAGGCTCAATCTCGCTGTCAATCGATCTCTCACTAAACCAGCACTCATAGCGTACGCCAAAGTCGTTTAAATCATCTTTGATATCAGCCAAAATGCTACTAAGCGCTGCATTCAAAAACAGCTCATAGCTGGCACCAAGTAAGATTTTACTATTGTTAATCAAGCCATCAATATGCGCTTCTTTGTCACCTGATAGCAGTGTTTTTTCACCATCAGCGTTTACCTCAAACTGCGCATCTTCTACTACTTCTTTAGCGACTTGGGCAAAGCTATGTACGTAGCTATCACCATGCTGTGTCTTTAATGTTTGGGCGATATCACGGACATACTCTCCTTGATAACCGTTGACTGGGAACGTTATTTGCTCGCCATTGGCCTCCAAATAACGCAAGTACGTACTGGTCGCTAAAATATCCATTTGACGACCAGCATCATTGACATAATACTCACGCGTGACGTCATAGCCAACTGCTTCAAGCAAGTTTGCCACACTCATACCAAAGGCTGCACCGCGCCCATGACCGACATGCAAGCTTGATGTTGGATTTGCCGACACAAACTCAACTTGTACTTTTTGTCCTTCAAATTGATCGCTTAAACCAAAGCGCTCTTGTCGTTTAAAGATATCATCTAATACCGCAAACTTAGCTTCGGCGTTTAAGAAAACATTAATGAATCCTGGGCCTGCAATTTCTACCTGTCGAATATTTTGATTGTCAGGTAGCGCATTGACGATTTTTTCAGCCAATTGACGTGGATTGGCTTTAGCAGCTTTGGCGGCTGTGAGCGCGATATTACTGGCAAAATCACCATGACTAAGGTCTTTAGTACGGGTAATTTGACTATTATTCTGCCAATCATTTGGCAACGTGCCATCTGCTTGTAGGGTGCGAATAGCATCATCAAATAGTGATGCTAGCGTATCGATTTGGGCTTGTGACATAGGGATTTTAACTCAGTTAAATAAACAACAAAAAACAGTATAAAATAGGAGGGTGCGCACAGTCGATAACTGCTTATTATAATAGCGCCCGACATTTGAAGGAATAAAATAATATAAAAAAATAAGTAACCTGTAAATATAACAATCTTTGCACTTTATTGCACTATTTGCACCGAAATTAGCGCTAAAATCTTATGCTTATACTAAAGCAGATCATCAATTGGTACATTTGTCTATTTAGTGGTCTTGTAATGGCTAAGTTAGCCTGATTATTCAGCTTATATTATATTCAAGTGTGAAGCGTTAAGTAACCTTGACCAGTAGTATTGACGGAGCAGTCATGTCAATTGTAGCGTTCCTGTTGCCTCATCCATAGCGGTAGTTTATACCTATGTATTTCCGCGTTATAATAGCTGTTTATATTGTACCCTTCTATTTATTTGTCGTGCCTTCTATTTGTCACCGCTCATATTATGAGTGGTAAGACGCGCTCATTAGGTCGATTATTATAAAAAAAGCTATAAAAT
Source organism: Psychrobacter sp. 1Y4 (assembly GCF_051847555.1). Classification (NCBI taxonomy): domain Bacteria; kingdom Pseudomonadati; phylum Pseudomonadota; class Gammaproteobacteria; order Moraxellales; family Moraxellaceae; genus Psychrobacter; species Psychrobacter sp. 1Y4. The sequence goes on from NZ_JBPYDE010000015.1 coordinate 58,278, forward strand.
TTAGATATAAATAGAGGGCACATTACCACTTTATAGGATTATGCTATGTTTGCTATTGCCGCTAGTACCGTCACCAGTTGGGGACTGTACGTATTATTACCTATATTTATCGCATTCTTATTCTTTATTGTTTGGGACATCACTAAAAAGTCCGAAGCGGGCCGTGCAGGTACTTTTTGGATATTTTTAGCACTAGGAGCAGGTTTTATGGGCTTTGTGCTCAAAATTTTATTGGAAGTTGCCTTTGATAAATGGCTACTTTAATCTTTGATTATCAATGAGTACGAAACATGACTCAATACATAGTGAATAATCACATCGGTAAGCCCATCTTAAAATACCAAATTAAGCCCCAAAAGCTACACGTCAGAGGTTATATTATTTCTTAATCAGGCTATTTCTTGGCAATGATGGTCGCACGCATCGGTGCAGGATAACCTTCTACAGTCTTTGTAACATCATTAGAATCTAAGAAATCTGCTAACGAATGATACGTCATCCATTCGGTTTTGCGCTGCTCCTCAGTCGAGGTCACTGCCACATCAACGCAACGCACGTCAGTGAATCCTGCCTTTTCTAACCAACCGATTAATGCCGCCACCGATGGTAAAAAATATACGTTATTCATCTGCGCATAACGGTCATGCGGTACCAGCACGGTATTGGCATCGCCCTCAATAACCAAGGTCTCAAGCACTAGCTCGCCACCTTTTACCAGTTGGCCTTTGAGCTGTTGCAAATGTTCAAACGGTGATTGACGATGATAAAGCACACCCATGCTAAATACCGTATCAAATAGCTGACTGCCTTGGTCGCTACTGGCAGGCAAGGCCTCAAGTGGTACAGGAATATAATGGGTACGGTAGCGGCCTGTCTCATGAGCATCGGCAGTACCAACGAAATGACGAATCGCCATAAACTGATGATAAAACAGACATGACGGATCTACGATAATGACTGTATCTGCCCCTGCCCCTGCCATACGCCAACCGTGATAGCCAGAGCCGCCACCTACATCCAATACGCGCCGACCTTTTAACGTGCCCAGATGCGGTGCGACCCGCTGCCATTTCCAATCACTGTGCCACTCAGTATCAATCTTAATACCTGACTCATCATCGCCAATTTGAAAAGGCCCTTTACGCCATGGCATGAGCTGCTTAAGCAATGCCGTTGTTTGTTTGCGCTGAGACTCTCTCAGATTTGCCTCAATCGTCAGTACATCACTGTTTAGATCGACACTATTAACGGTTAAATTTGGCAAACGCGCCACCGATGCTTGGTAAGCAGGCGCGTGCGCATAGTTGGCTTTGTCTTTTATATCACCCAGCCATGTTGGCAGTTGCTTAAGCCACTCATAAGCATTGGGCTTTTCTTGCGCAAGTGTCAATAAGGTTAAATACAGTTCACGTTCGGCGTTAGCAATGGTGTCATTAATCATAAAAAACCATGTTTGATAAAAATGGAAAGATGAGTCAATAATTTAGATAGCTATTTAAACGCTACAACAGAAACAAAGTTTAAAAACTGAAACCAGGTCAGATGACGCTGAAAACCAACTTGGTCTAAACGCTGATGATGCTCATCTAAAGTATCGGTGATCAGGACATTTTCTAGCGCATTACGTTTGCCGCTAATCTCCATCTCGGTATAGCCATTGGCGCGTTTAAAATCATAATAACGCTCAACCAACCACGCATCGTACTGCTCATCAAACGCATGGGTCTTTTCGGTCAGGACCAGTATGCCACCCTCCTCTAGCGCATTATAGATAGTCTCCAATACCGCTACCCTATCAGCGGCTGGCAAAAACTGTAGCGTTAGATTAAGAATCACCATATCACATGGCTCAAGCTTGACGTCACGAATATCCGCAGTGATAACTTCAATATCATGCTCAGGATAATTATCACTCAATAATGTGGTTGCCTCGTTTGTCATCGCAGGTGAAATATCAATGGCTTTAATCTGTAAATCTTGTGGCTCAAACTCACCTGCCAGTGTCATACTGGCAGCACCCAGCGAGCAGCCCAAATCGTAAATGCGACTGACACGCTGACCACTTTCACTCTGCTGACGATACTTACAATGACGACGGGCAAATATGGGTAGCATCGCCAGCACTTGACCATAACCAGGCACACTGCGGCGAATCATATCGGGGAAGCACGCCACTACTTGCTCATCGAAAGAAAAACGCGCCGCTTTATCGAGTGGCGTGGTAAACGGTTTATCAAATAAGGTGTCATGTTTGATAGCAGGCTTGGGTTGGCTCATGGGGTGGCTCATTTTTGGTTTTTAACAATGGAACTTTGCTTAGGAATTATTCAGCAAATTCGATTAATGCTTTAGTCAATTCTCTTTAAAACCGAAAAAATACTATTAAGATGGATTTTTCGCAGCCTCTAGGCAGAGCAGCATGAAAAGAAAGTTTATCTCAGTAGCATTTGGCTGTTAAGGAACAGATGTTATATCTCATTGATTATATAAGACAGATGTCATTGTTCCAGAGCAGACTAACGTAGCAAAAGCTCATTATAACATTACTGTTTGTTACTTATCACGTTAGGCTTGCCTGCTAAGCTGAATGAGTATTGCTAAGGACGATTAAGCATTGAAAAATGCAGATATTGTAACCAAATAAAGACCTTAGCTCATTTTTATAATAACAGGTATAACAATAGGAAAAATTATGCAAACCATTATCTTAGGCGGTGGCTGTTTTTGGTGCACCGAATCCGTATTTTTATCAGTGAAAGGCGTGCAATCTGTTGTATCAGGCTATATGGGCGGTGATGCTGTATCCGCTAATTATGAAGCGGTTTGCAGTGGCAACACAGGACATGTCGAAGTTATCAAAGTTGAGTTTGATGAGACTGTCGTACCGTTAGAAGTGGTGCTTGATGTGTTCTTTGCCACTCATGATCCCACTACTAAAGATCGTCAAGGTAATGATGTCGGTAGCCAGTATCGTAGCGTGGTGTTCTATACTGACGAAGAGCAAAAACCAACCGTCGACCGTACCATTAACAAACTACGTGATATGGGCGTTAATGTCGTTACAGAAGTACATCCAGCTATGGAATTTTATAAGGCAGAAGAGTCGCATCAAGACTTTTTTAATAGAAATCCAGGACAGGCCTATTGCAACTTTGCAATACCACCAAAGCTTGCAAAACTACGTAAAGAATTCAGTAAATACATAGTGAGCTAAATACTGGCAGCCATCTTGTAAGCTTTAAAAGCCAAGGGTTAATACGCTTGGCTTTTTTATTGCATTTAGCGGTATGATAGTTGGTAACGATAAATATTTAGCACATTGATATTTTTAGGACATTAATCTTTTTGGGGTAGTTATATGAACTCAGAATTCTGGCAATCGCGTTGGCAAGAAGGTCGTATTGGCTTTCATCAGTCTGAAGTTAATCCATTACTCATAAAATACTTTAACCATTTAAACTTACCTGCTGGTAGTCGTGTACTGGTTCCATTATGTGGCAAGTCTATTGATATGGTATGGCTAGCAGAGCATGGCCATGATGTGGTCGGGGTTGAATTGGTTGAGACCGCCATCCAAGAATTTTTTGCTGAACAAAATATCTTCCCTACGGTACATCAGCATGCGGATAATCCAGCGATCAAATATTATCAAGGTCAGCTTGCAGAACAAACCATCACGTTATGGGTTGCTGATATTTTTGCACTGGCCGCTGATGATATCGGTGATATCGATGCAGTTTATGATAGAGCTGCTTTAATCGCCCTACCCGCTGATACGCGTCCAAAATATAGCGATCAGATTCAGCAGCTCAGCCATCACGCATCTCAACTGTTACTTACCTTAAACTATGATCAAAATGAATGGGCAGGCCCGCCGTTCTCAATTAGTCATGATCAAATCCAGCAGTATTATAGTGATCACTATCAAATAGCCGAGCTTGAAGGTGAACCTGCCACCTTAAATGCCAATCCTGAGATGACAGTGACCGAGCATGTTTGGCTATTAAATAATAAACAAGATTAACTATCTCTAACGACGAAATAGTGGTTAAGCAATGATTCAATCATAACGGAGAAACCTGATGAAAATTATAGTTAGTCTCGTAAGCTTAATCGCCTTTTCGCTGGTCGCATTACCAGGTCCGCTTTATAAATATGGTGTCGTTGACCTAGGTACTGCCTTTACAGGATTTAAATTTGGTGTGTTTGTTGGTATCGCTGCACTCGTACTGCTGGGTATACAAGTACTATTTCAACGTAACACTGTCAGACTTAGTAGCGCACTGGTAGCAGTGATATTTTCTGCGATTGCTATCATTGTGCCGCTTAGTATGATGGATACTGCCAAAAACGTACCGCCTATTCATGATATTTCAACTGACCTAACAAACCCACCTAAGTTTGTGGCTATTGTCCCTCTACGTGCCGATGCACCAAACCCAGTCGAATATGCTGGTGAAGAGACGGCAAAGCAACAACGCAACGCTTATCCTGAACTGCAAACCTTAACTTATACGCAATCAAAGTCTGAACTAGTGAAAGCTACCGAACAAGCCGCTGTTAACTTGGGCTGGGATTTGGTAAATGTTGATGCTAGCACTGGTATCGTTGAGGCGACCGATTCGACGACGTGGTTTGGTTTTAAAGATGATATCGTCATACGGGTAACTGATGAAGGTGGCGAACATCTGGTCGATATTCGCAGTAAATCACGGGTTGGCGGTAGCGATTTGGGCACAAATGCTGAGCGTATTCGCAGTTTTATTGACGAGTTGAATGAGGTTTTGAGTGATTGATTAGTTTTGGACATACATAGAACATGAGCCAATTTAAAAGCTATAGTGTTTGCCATTATTATATAGACGATAACTCTAGCCTTATCCCTTCGTCCACTTATATAGTAGTTATTTATAACCTTCAGGCTTCAATACTTTTTCTTTACTAGTAATATTGGTTACTCTAAAACCTGCTATTATAATGCACTATTGTCACCTCATATTTTCTTGTTTTTCTTCTTAGTCGCTCTTTTGACTATCCCTTTTTACCTATCTTTTTTGATAGCCTCTTTAAATTTTATAGGATACTTTCATGCGTTTGAATAAGCTCTCTACTCTCTCTTTGTTAACCGCTGCAATTGGCTTAAGCCTTGCCAGCACTTCACAAGCAGCCAAACCTGATGCCCCCTACTTATCTAATAGTGAATTTCAGCAATGTTTGGATAATTTAAAAAATTCGAGTAAGTTCCGCGGGGTGGACAGTTATACTTTTAATAACTATCGTCCAAGCGCGCCTGATCCGAGCGTCATTCAGTCGCTTAACTATCAACCAGAATTTCAAAAAGACGTTTGGGATTATTTGTCAGCGTTAGTGGACAAGGAGCGCGTAGAAGACGGTATTCGCGCCAAGCGTCAGTGGTCGGATACACTACGTCAAATCGAGTCGCGTTATGGCGTAAAAGCTGAGCATGTACTAGGTGTATGGGGCGTAGAATCCAACTTTGGACAGACCTTAGGCAAAAAACCATTGTTCGAGTCGTTAGCAACTTTATCTTGTTTTGATCGTCGCCAAAGCTACTTTCAGGGCGAGTTTGCTAATGCGCTCAAAATCGTACAACGCGGTGATATTGCACCAAGTGATATGACTGGATCATGGGCAGGCGCTTTTGGGCAGACACAGTTTATGCCGAGCACCTTTTTAGAGTTGGCAGTGGATTTTGATGGTGATGGTCGCCGCGACTTGGTCAATAACGTACCCGATGCGCTGGCCTCTACCGCCAACTTCTTGGACAATCGTGGCTACCGCACAGGCGAACCTTGGGGTTATGAAGTCAAACTTCCCGATGGTTATTGGGCAGCATCCAATCGCAAAGATAAAAAATCGATGAGCCACTGGCGTAATCAAGGCTTAACCCTTACTAACGGTCGTCCGCTACCCTATGACTTGAATCGTGCTGGCTTATTACTGCCTGCTGGCAAGGATGGTCCTGCTTTTTTAGTGGGTAAAAACTTCGATACGTTTTACTCATATAATGCCTCAGAAAACTATGCGCTTGCGATTGCCCATTTATCAGACTTAATCACTAAAGAGGACAGTAGCAAAACTGACTTCATTACCGCATGGCCGACGGATGACCCAGGTATCAGCCGTCAACAAGCCAAAGATATCCAGCAAGCATTGTTAAACGCAGGTTACGATATTGGCGGTGTCGATGGCATCATCGGTGATAATACGCGTACTGCTATTCAGCAATATCAAACCAGTCGTGGTATTTTTCCAGCTGATGGCCGTGCAGGACAAAAATTCCATCGTTTGATTATGGGTAATACTACTTCTCATAGGGTTCAAGAGAGCAACCACTATGGTCAGCCCGCAAATAGTAGGCCTCTAACACCAGCATCTGCTGATCGTATGGGTCAACTGATCCAACAGCAAACGACGATTACGCCAAGCACGCCTTCGTATGCGTCACCAAATCAACCTTCAAGCAACATTCGTTATCGCCGCGTAGTTGGTAATGATGGCGTAACTCGTTTAATCAGAGTTGATGAAGGGTCGTAGCTATAGAGGTTGCAATAGCAAGTCAAAAAAAAGCCACGCTATACCTAACGTGGCTTTTTCTTTGCTGATTTATTAGGCTATTTTAAAACCTCTGTCAATAAAGTAGATACTTAGGAGGATTTAAACAATAGGGGGAGGGTTTGGTTTGCCATTGTCGCCGCCCCACTCTTCACGAGCTTTGTCATCTAAATCAGCTGGTGTCTTAGGCTCCCACTTACCGTTTTCTTTCCAAGTTGCATCGCCCCAATCCTCATCTTCAGCTTTTCTATCTAAATCTTTATAAGCTTTTGTAGGGTCAATACCACGACGCTTCATATCTGCCACTTGCTCTTCTAGTGTGCGAAACTGATCAGCATCGTGCATGGCTTTTTCAAGGCCGTCGAGTTCATGAGTTAAATCATCATGTTTGCCAGTAGTCATTACGCTCTCCTTTAATGGTTTAAAATATCTGGTTCAGTATTCAAAATTATGCTTAATAAAATATTTTTATAAGTTTTTATATTTATAAATATTATCTACATTCATTTATTCAGTAGCATATACTTTATCTACTGTCTTATTATCGCTAGTCTATGATAAATTAACAACTACTGCCTCGTATGCTTTGTATTACAAAACGTAGCCTATTATCGTTGTGGCAAAATACAGTTTGTTTGTTACTTCTACCTATTTATGATCATGAATAAATCTAGACGATGACGTGATGATTGCGCCCTAACCCATATAAACCTTAGTGTACTCACATATTGCTATCTTTATATATTTTTTTGGCATAAAAAGTCATTTTCCATAACTCTTGTGATGCCTTTGCACCGGACGCTGTCAACTGAATCCAATTAGCAGCCACCAATAGGCTTTGTAACTTATTCAAATCATTTTGAGCAATTTGGCAGCGTGAAACTGCATGGACATTAGGCATCATTTTTTTAATGTCTTTGTCTGCCTTAATGGTAATTAGACGATTTAGACAACCTTGCAAACCATGATTTGAAAAGGTTCCAGGCATGCGTGCCAGCGCATGTAATATTTGCTCCCAAGTCAGGCTCGTTGACATTGTGATATCAGTTAAGTTACCACCTTCGTAGGCTTGAGCACTGTACTGCATGTCAAATTTTTCTGATAAATCAATGGATTGTGTGATGTTATCCGTTGCATCAATACTTTCATCTGATTGGCTATCGAGATTATCATCATCACGAGGCTTACGACTTACCTTAGTAAAAGTGCTCGATGTTGACCCAAAGTCACGCGGCGTCACATGACTCTGAGTGATAGAATCTTTGGTACTACGATCTATTGTTGTCCGGCTTGGTACCCCATTTAATTCGGCAGTTATATTGTCATAAGCGATTTTAAGAAGCTCGTCAATATTGGTATTGTCATCATAATAATAGATGTCTTCTACTTGTTGCTCCACCAAGCGGGTAAAGTCGTGTAATTGACGACCCACATCGACAGAGCGAGTTTGAGATTTAACTAGCACAAACATAGGTTTTAGCTTGGCCCTTGCACTTAGATAACTCAGATGCATTTGGCTAACACCTAGATTTTGTGTTGTACCATAGCTGTCACCGATAACGACGATCGCGTAATCACAAGCGTCAACAGATTGTCGGCCATATAAAGAAGCTTGCGGCAGTCTAGGTGAGACGTCATAGGTCAAGAACGCACGAGATTGAAAAAACACTGCCAAACCGTCTAGTACCAACGGTTGCTCATGAGCTACGCATATTATATGGACGTGATAGCGACGACTTTGCAATATACCCCCTACAACGACAGTGATAATAATGACATAAAAAAGTGCCCAAACATGCAGGCTTTATAAATATAAACTTAGCACAATCTTAGCAAAGTATGGACGATTTGTGATTGATTTGTGGCAATTATTCTAGTAACGATAGTATATCAAACTGCTAAATATCTTGAACTGTCAGAAAAGCACATTTAAACAATTGGTTTAACAGTTAAAGCATATACTGTATTTGTATATGCTCACCTAAAAGACACGACACCAACTTATCTAGCCTTTCATCATGTTTGGTTGCATAAAAAACCAATGGCGGCCTGTTATGACAAGTCGCCACTAAAGACTTTTGAGCCAATAGCTTTTTTTCAGCGAGTAAAGACTGGACACGCGTGGCAATCGCTTGTCCTGAGTCTACTACCTGTATGGCAAACTGTTGGGCTTTGATCTCATGAATCAAAAAATCTTTGAAAAAAGGATAATGCGTACATCCTAATACCAAATAATCTACCTTAGCATGTGCAAAGTGTCGTAGCTGCTGACGTAAACGCTGCGCGACCTCAGACGTCTCTGTCATACCAGACTCTACCCATGGCACCAATTGCGGATCAAAGTATTTGGTTACTTGAGTTCCGCTAGGGATCGCTATATCAGTAATGACTTGATTGAGTAACGTCCCATCTAAGGTGGCTTTGGTGGCCAGTACGGCCACATGACCACTGTTGCTGGCTATGACAGCAGGTTTGAGTGCTGGGACTAAACCCACAATAGGAAGGTTTGGATAATGTCGACGCGCGGCCTCTAATCCGTGTGCAGACGCACTATTACAAGCGATAACGATCAACTTACAGCCTCTTTGGTACAGCCATTCTACTGCTACTAGCGTTAGTTTTTCAATATCTTGACTCTCACGATTGCCGTAGGGTACATGTAATGTATCGGCATAATAGATATAGTGTTCGGCTGGTAGTTGCTGCGCTAAATGCAGATAAACTGATAGCCCGCCCACACCTGAGTCGAAAAGACCAATCGGCGCTGAGTCGTTTTCGCCCTTCATACCACATTTATAGTTGGTTGAATTGACCGATATGTCTTTAGCGTTGGTAACAAGTCTATTTGTCACTGAAGGCAAAACAGCATCAACAGTACTCATAGCTTAGTACTACTATCATGGTGTAGAGCGAGCTTAGCAAGATTTATATGTTGATTCACAATGTATGTATTGCCATGTTGTTTGATAAAAGACTTATTTTAAAGCATACCAACGTCTGACGCACCCAATCGGTAATCCATGTTTATAATGAGTAAAAATTAATTATCAGGCATGAGTAACTGATAAAACTGTCCCCCACTCTGTAAGGTCAGTATCACTTCATCGTTTTGCTCTGTCAACTGACCAATTTCTGTGAGATGATAAAATGTATTACGGCCGATCAATGCCGTTAAACCATTGCGGACAAGCATATAAGGGCGCACTTGCTCTTTTGCAGTTTCTTTTTGCGGTGTGCTTGGTTTGTATAAACGCAGCTCAATCGGATGCTCGTTATCCAAACGCACCACATCACCTGTCGTCGTTGTAAACTCTAACCAACTTACCCCCTCTTCAGTCACGATACCTACATCATTAATCAATAATGGGACATCTTCGACCTGAATACGTAACTTTTGGACTGGGGTTTTTAAAAAATACTCAGTAGTACTGTTGGTTTGTTCTTTCCATAAGACGGTAGCAAACAAGCTGATCAATGACTGCCGGGTCACCATGACCCCTTCATGCCACCATTCTCCATTGGCTTTGATGACTAGATCCATATCTATCGTTTGCTCTGGTTGCCATTTATCAAGCGGAGGTATAGAACGTCCTTGACGAGTACCAGCGGATGATTTTAGATAGTGGCTTAGAGAGTCTAAGTTGTTTAGACTTTGAGAGCTCTGCCCACTATCCTTACTACCTTTACTATCATCAATAGCTGTCATGTCTATATCACTAGTCTCATTAATCGTGTTACTGCTCATAGCATTGTTTCCTAATATTCATCAAAGTTTGATAACGACAGCACTATTATTAATTATAGTTTCGGGTATGATAAAACGATTAGACTTTAGATGCTCATCGTATTAGTCTTACCTTAACACTGATATCTATAAATGCGTATCGTGTTTATAGGACTTTTCTTTTATAATGAGTAACGAATTTTATTAAAATGACGATAATTATGTCGTTTTGATTGTCCTTTATTATGTTGTTCATTAATATGATCTCAATGAAGATATTGTCGATTAAAGCCGCAAAGACAGTTTTTATCGGGCAGCCATATGTCTGAGAGGTACTTGTGTCGCAAGCATATTATTTAAGTGCGAACGTGATACCCAGAGATAAGCCACTATAGAGTTTAGGAGTAGGTATGCAAGAGCAAGATAAACAAACGCCAGTCATTGATGCTGATATCGTTAATACTGACGCACCAAGTACTGTAGATACATCCACGACAGAATCGCCAGAAAATACACAAGACAATGTAGAAGACAACTCTGCTGAAAAAGCGTCAACTGAGGCTGCTGTCACTGAAGAAGTTACCAAAGAAGAAGCCGCTGAAGACAACCTTGTTGATAAAGCACCTGCTGATACAGCACCTGAGCCTGAACCAGTAGAGCCTGAAATTGAGCGCGAATCGATGGAGTTCGACGTTATTATCGTCGGCGGCGGTCCTGCAGGTCTGTCTGCGGCTATTCGCTTACGTCAGCTTGCCATTGAAGCAGGCAATGACGAATTTATGGTATGTGTTGTCGAAAAAGGCTCTGAGTTTGGCGCACATACGTTATCAGGTGCGGTGATTGAGCCACGTGCTTTGGACGAATTGATACCTGATTGGAAAGCTAAAGGCGCGCCTTTAAACGTGCCGGCTATCGAAGACCGTGTTTACATGCTAGGTTCTGAGACTAAAAGTACCAAGCTGATGGACTCAATCGTACCAGCCAGTATGCATAACGAAGGCAACTATATTGTCTCATTGGCCAATGTTGTACGCTGGCTTGCTGAGCAGGCAGAAGAGCTGGAAGTTATGATGTTCCCAGGCTTCCCAGCTTCTGATATTTTATACAACGATGATGGGTCAGTAAAAGGTATCTTGACCGGTGATATGGGCGTAGCCGCCGATGGTGAAGCCAAAGCCAGTTTTGAGCCAGGTTATGAATTACTGGCAAAATATACTATTTTTGCTGAAGGTTGTCGTGGTCACCTTGGCAAACGCTTAATTAGCCGTTTTAGCCTAGATAAAGACTCTGATCCGCAGCATTATGGTATCGGTCTAAAAGAGCTATGGGAAATTGCACCAGATAAACATGAGCAGGGTGTGGTCATGCATGGCTCAGGTTGGCCTTTAACTGACACGGGGTCGACAGGCGGCTGGTGGTTATATTTCGACGAAAACAATCAAGTTAGCTTTGGTATGGTGATTGACTTATCGTATTCTAATCCATACATGTCACCGTTTGATGAAATGCAACGTCTAAAGTTACATCCGCTTATTCGCAATATCCTAGAAGATGGTAAACGCGTCTCTTATGGTGCGCGCGCTTTGACCAAAGGCGGTCTAAACTCTTTACCAAAATTCACTTTCCCAGGTGGGGTACTTGTGGGTGATGATGCAGGGTTTTTGAATCCAGCAAAAATCAAGGGCACACATACTTCAATGAAGTCAGGCATGCTTGCAGCTGAAGCCATCTTTGAAGCACTACAAGCCGATCGTCAGCATGATGATGTGGTGGCATACAGCACGATGTACAAAGAATCATGGCTTTATGAAGATAATTATGAAGCACGTAACTTCGCGCCTGCGATGCACCGTATGGGCCAATGGATGGGTGGTGCCTTTAACTTCATCGAACAAAATATCCTACGTGGCAAAATGCCATTGACTATTCATGATAATTTAAAGGATTACGATCAGCTAGAGCGTGCAGCTCATGCATATCAGCCCGTATATCCTAAACCTGATGGTAAACTGGTCTTTGATAAATTGTCTTCAGTATTTATCTCCAACACCAATCATGCAGAAAACCAGCCCACACACTTGAAACTGACAGATCCGACAGTACCTGTGTCTATTAATTTACCGTTGTATGCTGAACCTGCACGTTTATACTGCCCAGCTGGTGTTTATGAAGTGACAAAAGACGCTGAAGGCGCAAAGTTTGTTATCAACGCGCAAAACTGTGTCCACTGTAAAACTTGTGATATTAAAGATCCGTCACAGAACATTACATGGGTAACGCCAGAAGGCGGCGGCGGTCCTAACTATCCAAACATGTAAATCATGTTTTAGATAATTTTCATTATAAACAGCTAGCTACTTTCCAATAAAAACCGCCCTTATCGTTAAGGGCGGTTTTTTATACTTATCTATCTAATTATTAAAATAAAGCTTAGTCGGTCCAAGCATCACGATTTGCCTCATCTTTCAACTTAACAAAGTCATCAGGGTCAAATTTGATTTGGTCTCCAGTTTTGCCTTCTTTTACTTGACGTTCATAGTCACGTAATATTCTAAGTGCCACAGGTGATAGGATTAGAATGGCTGTTAAGTTGGTTAAGGCCATAAGCCCCATAGATAAATCAGCAAAGTTCCATATCGCAGGTAGACTTGCGATGGCACCGATGAACACCATCCCTAATACCATAAAGCGGAAAATCATAATCATAACTTTGGCGTTTTTGGCACCAGAGATAAACTCAAGATTAGACTCACCATAACTGTAATTAGCAATGATAGAGGTGAATGAGAAAAAGAAAATAGCAATAGCAACGAATATAACACCCAGATCACCAACATACTGTGATAAAGCCAACTGCGTTAGCTGAATACCTTCTTGTTCAACGTTTGGATCAACCACACCTGACAGAATAATGATGGAGGCTGTGGCAGTACAAATAATCAATGTATCCATAAAGACACCTAGCATTTGCATAAAGCCTTGCACCGCTGGATGATCTGGATAACTTTTAGCAGTTGCCGCAGCATTAGGTGCTGAACCCATACCGGCTTCGTTGGAGAAAAGACCACGCTTGATACCGTTAATCATTGCCTGAGCAATACCATAACCAATGACACCGCCTGCTGCTTGCTCAAAACCGAATGCGGACTTGACAATAAATGCGATAGCAGATGGAAATTGACTAAAGTTAGTGACGATAATAAATAGCGCTAATAATATATATAAAATGGCCATTACTGGGACAATTTTACCTGCAATACGCGCGACCGAACGTAATCCACCAAAGACTACTGGTGCGACCAATACCACCAATACTACGCCCGTCATCCACGTAGGAATACCAAATGCTTCGTTGGTTGCCTGTGCGATAGTATTTGATTGAACACCATTAAAAGCCAAACCAAACGCAACGAGCAAGCATATGGAGAAAAATATCGCAAGCCAGCGTTTACCTAAGCCTTTTTCGATATAGTAAGCGGGTCCGCCTCGGTACACGTTATCGCTATGAGGTACTTTGTATGCTTGCGCTAAAGTCGACTCGATAAAACTGGTCGACATACCAACGATTGCAGTCATCCACATCCAAAACACAGCCCCAGGCCCGCCAAGATAAATGGCTATCGCGACCCCTGCCAAATTACCCGTACCAACCCGTGCAGCAAGAGAGGTCATCAAAGCTTCAAACGAGCTGATACCACCATCTTTGCGGCCTTGATTAGACACACGTAATAGTTTCCACATATGTCCAAAATGGCGGAACTGAATAAAGCGTGTGACCACTGTAAAATAAAGACCTGCACCAATTAATACGAACATTAATAATCCGTACCAAGGGTTATTAACAATTAACCAATCGTTATTACCCCAAATGATACTAACACCGTAATTTACGATATTGTTAAACCAACTTGCTATCCCTTCGCCCATACTTTCACCTTCATTTCATATATTAGTGATGCTGTAAACTGCATCATAAGCTTATATTGTTTGTCCGATGGTTTTGTAGTTAGCGCTGTCTTTAAAGCCAGAGCGCAACGCCATCAGTAACCGTTACTACGAAGGTTATCTTCGATCTTTTCTTAAAATGCCTTATATGATTACATTGGCTGTAACCAAACCGAACATTCCTGTATCTATATTTTAACTCACTATGAGTGTTTTGGCTCTTTTACTCTAACCGACTAGAAGGCAATAAGCTTAAACCAACATAATTCTCTTAAATATACAAAGAATTTAGTCAAATTATCATTATTCGCGTGCCCCCTATCAACCTACGTTACTACTTACGTTAATTTTTTTATAAAATAAATGGCGTAAAGTGAATATAACCATTAAGATAACAAGGAAATTTACTATTTTTCAGTCTAAAACGATAGTTGAGAAATCGTTTTTGTTCCAATCAGCACCATAATTAATATTAAGTTTCTGCTAAATAAACATTTAGTTACAATAAGTAATTTACATTTAATTATTGTTAATTGAGTAAATATTGTATATATTCCTAATAAGTTTATGACTAACCAGTTTAATAATAACAATATTGTTATTTGACTTTTATAACAGATGTACAGATTTTGTAGTTGTCTATAATTCTTATATACATTTTTAGTTTTGGCAAGTGTAAAACATATGTGTAAAAATAACGATTACAGTGATGTTGTTTAATCAATAATAAACTTATTTATGATCAAATTTGTATTGTTAACTTTATCTACCTCAGATACAAGTCAAATAGAGTTTAACAAACAGAATATTCAAAAGGTTGGATAAAAACGACGGAGTGTTAATTTATATAAACCTCCTTTGAATTTTTAAATTACGCTGTTCTCTAAGATACGTTACTACGTTACATTGTCAGCGATATTGCACCAGTGATTATATCTTTATAAGATTTTAGTGTTACAAGAAATCGCCTCAAGCTTATCCATGTTGTTGGTAATTTTTGATTAATAATATTGATTGGTCATTCTGTTTTAGTTTTTTGTACCCTGTGGCTCTATTCTTTCGCTATAAACGATACAGCTTTAGACAGTATATGCTAAACCATAATGACTTATTAAAACTCAATTATTAGTCTTGTATTTATGTCAGGCAAAAGGAGTTGTCCTATGGAAAACCACAACGACCCATCCGGTTATTGGCGTGCCAATGTCCGTCTCATCTTAGGTAGCCTTGTTATCTGGGCTCTATGTTCTTATGGCTTTGCTATTTTATTACGTCCGCTACTTGCAGGAATTCAATTCGGTGGTGCTGACTTAGGCTTCTGGTTTGCGCAGCAAGGATCCATTGGTATATTCATTATCTTAATTTTCTTCTACGCTTGGCGTATGAATAAGTTGGATAAACAATACGGCGTAGATGAGGAATAAGCCATGAGTCAGTATGTCATTAATATTATTTTTGTAGGGCTATCTTTCGCGCTCTACTTCGGTATTGCTATTTGGGCTCGAGCTGGGACGACCAGTGAGTTCTATGTGGCAGGCGGCGGCGTTCACCCTGTCGTCAACGGTATGGCGACCGCGGCTGATTGGATGAGTGCGGCGTCTTTCATCTCTATGGCAGGTCTTATTGCAGCAGGTGGCTATGGTGCGTCCACTTATTTAATGGGTTGGACTGGTGGTTATGTTCTACTAGCCATGTTACTTGCTCCTTACTTACGTAAGTTCGGTAAGTTTACCGTTCCTGATTTTATTGCCGATCGCTTTTATTCTAAGACTGCAGCTATGATTGCCGTGGTTTGTTTGATTGTGGCGTCTACCACATACGTTATCGGTCAGATGACAGGTGCTGGTGTTGCCTTCTCACGCTTTTTAGAAGTTGAGAATGATACGGGTCTGATTATTGCTGCTGTCGTGGTTTTCTTCTATGCCGTACTAGGTGGTATGAAAGGGATTACTTATACACAGGTTGCGCAGTATGTGGTCTTGATGATTGCATATACTATCCCTGCGGTCTTCATCTCACTTGAGCTAACTGGTAACCCTATTCCAGGATTAGGCTTATTTTCAACACACGTAGAATCAGGTATTCCATTATTAACTAAGCTTGACCAGATCGTGGTTGACTTAGGTTTTGAAGCTTATACTGCTGATGTGCCTAATAAGCTTAATATGGTGTTATTTACCTTGTCGCTTATGATCGGTACAGCAGGTCTACCGCACGTTATCATTCGCTTCTTCACTGTACCTAAGGTGGCTGATGCGCGTTGGACTGCAGGTTGGACGCTAGTGTTTATCTCTTTGCTATATTTTACAGCCCCTGCAGTTGGTGCTATGGCGCGTCTAAACTTAAACGATACTATTTACCCGCAAGGGGTTGATCAGCCTGCGCTTGAGTACAATCAGCGTCCTGATTGGATGAAAACTTGGGAAGATACAGGTCTCATTAAGTATAATGATCTAAATAACGATGGCCGTATTCAAAGATACTTTGATAGTGGTCTTGGTAATGCTAAGTTGGCATTAGCAGCAGCTGAATCTGAAGGAGGCGACGTTGCTGCAGCTACTGCGGCGGTAGCAAAAGCACAAGACGCTCATGATCAAGAGCTTGATGGTCGCTTTGCTGATGCTGGCTGGGCTGGTAACGAGCTTGATGTCAACAATGATATCATTGTATTGGCGAATCCTGAGATTGCACAGCTTCCACCTTGGGTTATTGGTCTAATTGCTGCAGGTGGCCTGGCAGCAGCATTATCGACAGCAGCAGGTCTATTGCTCGCAATTTCATCAGCCATTAGTCATGATCTAATCAAACGTAACTTAAATCCAAACATCACTGATAAAGGTGAGTTACAAGTCGCTCGTATCTCTATGGCGGTCGCTATTGTTGTGGCTACTTGGCTCGGACTAAATCCACCTGGATTTGCCGCACAGGTCGTTGCATTGGCTTTTGGTATTGCAGGTGCCTCACTGTTCCCAGCGCTAATGATGGGTATTTTCTCCAAGCGCATTAATAACTTAGGCGCTATTTGTGGCATGCTTACCGGCCTACTTACGACCTTGGTTTACATATTTGTCTTCAAAGGCTGGTTCTTTATTAGTGGTACTGCCAACTTCCCTGATACTGCTGAATATTGGTTGTTTGGTATCTCGCCATTATCATTTGGTGCGATTGGTGCGCTACTTAACTTTATCGTAGCCTTTGTGGTATCTTACGCTACTGCGCCTCCACCGATGCATATTCAAGAATTGGTTGAGAGCGTACGTTCTCCGCGCGGTGCTGGTGGTGCAATAGATCACTAGTCTTACGTACAATGATATATGCTTTGTTATTATATATCACTCACAGGCAGTAACTGCTTGTGAGTGATTTTTTTATCTCATAATTAATAATTATCTCACAAGAGTTGATATGTTCTACTTTGTTAGATGCCTCTTATCAAACATGGCTATTATGTTAAGGAATATTTTATGCTTTTTGAGTTTATTGCCACCATAGCTGCTGCCTTTGGTATGGCTGGATTAGCACTTATCATAACTCACCTCAGTAAATTGGCTGGTAAACGCGCACCAAAATGGCTAATCCCTCTATTTGCCGCTATTGGTATCTTTAGTTTTCAGATTCATCAAGAATATAACTGGTATCATCAGCAAGTCGCTAAGCTCCCTGAAGGTGTAACCGTTATTAAAACAGCTGAAAGTACAGAATGGTTTCGTCCATGGTCTTACGTTAAACCACAAATATTACGCTTTATAGCAGCAGATGTTGATAATGCGAGCGTACAGCTGGACAACTCGGATATATATTTGGTCAATTTGTATTTGTTTGAAAGACGTAGGAGTGTGCAGAAAATTCCACAAGTTATAGACTGTAGTGTTCCTGCACGTGCAGATTACGTACTACCAGAAAAAGGCAGTACGCTTACAATTGATGAGCATGTGAGACAAACAACTGCATGGCGAGACTTGGCAAAAGATGAGCTACTATATACCAGCGTCTGCCCCACTAAAGCCTAACTACGAACGGTCGTACTCGTATAATGATGCTTCGAGTTTGCTCCTAATAGCAAGCCGGCGCATAAACCGCCAAAGTGCGCGGCAAAAGAGATACCAGACTGTGGCATCAGTCCTTGTTTGATAATAAGCCAATAACCTGTTCCCATGACAATACAGGCCAGTAAGTAACCCCAACGCTTAGCGAATAAGGCTCCCCCTATCATATAGCCGAGCATGGCAAAACACAGCCCTGAAGCACCGATATGTATGGATAATGGCGAACCAATGACCCACGTAACTACTCCTGAGGCGACAACCAATTTAAAAACGGTGCGATAAGCGTTGTTTTCAAAAAACCCAAACAAAAATAAAATCTGTAATAAGGTTACTGTGTTACCGAGTAAGTGAGAAAAATTACCATGCATTGTCCATGAAGCAACTATGCCGATCATACTGCCTATGTCTAATGCACGTGGCACAATACCAAAAATATTCCACAGTCCAAATAATACAAACTCATTTAAAAAAAACATCCCCCACATTGGTACAAGTACAAAAGCATATAAGCCAATAACCTGCTTAAGTCGAACCATCACCAATGCTAATACTTGTCGCCAATTCATCTTTGATCCTCTCTTTTAACTTTATATTAATGGTCTACAGAAGAAATAACAGGCTGTGCGGAGGTAAAGGGTAATAGCGAAGTATCTTTGTTAGCAGTTAAATAACTATTAGCATATAGTAAAGACGTTGAGTGATAAGGCACCAATGCAGTAGGAACAAAGTGACGAGCCGCGTTAATATGCTGAATGGAGTCATCAAAAAAGATATGCGGTGCAAAGGTCTTAAGTACTGCTGTTTTTTCAAGCCCTCCTAAGAAAAATGCCATATCAACATCTACGCCCCACTCACGTAGCGTCTTGATAGCGCGTAAATCAGCGGGTGCATTACGAGCTGTCACTAGCGCAATCTTTATTGGACAATGATCGAGCCGTGCTGGTAAACGTTCCTGTAAGCTTGAAAGCTTAATTAACAGTTCAGCATAAGGACCTTTCTCAATCGGCAAATCACGCATCAATGCTTCACGTTCATGGAAAGCCTGCAAACCTTGTTGCTTATATAACAACTCTCCTGAATCGTCAAACAGTACAGCATCGCCATCAAAAGCTATACGCAACTGCTCAGTATCAAGCTCATAGGTATCTACAGGCGTGGCATCAAGTATCGCACAAGCACAGATATTAGCATCTGCAACTTGTTGCGCGTCGTCACGATTGGTAGTCAAAAATAGGTCTACTTTAAAATCTGCAATATAAGGTGCAACCGGACTGCCAGAGATAAAAGCTGAACGTGATATATTTAGTCCATGAGCGCGTATGGCATTGAGTACTTGAATACCAGTATCAGGGCTACTTTTTGAGACAATAACAACTTCTACTAAAGGGGCTTCAACATCTGAATCTATTGGTGGCTGATTGTAGTTGTTTAAATTAAGAAGAGCCTGAATGAGCGGATAACCTGCACCTATGTTCAAATCATCATTCTCACGTACTGCCATATAATCACGAAATTCTTTGACGGCATTATCAGGCCTTTGTTGCAACAATTGCAATAAATGGTTTTCTGATTCTGATAAATCAAATAGCGCTGTTGCAGAAATTGCAACTATCAAGGTATTACTAAAATCAACTGCCATGACTATCTCTACTTATAATATTTCATATATTCAACATTTTAGGTGACCAGTTTACTACATCTTCAGTGTTCTTATAATCTTAAGAACTGATACGCCAATATCATTTAATTAGTAAAATTAAGATGTTAAATACTATTAATCATTTGTCTGAGCATTACCATCTAAATCTAACAAGGTAGCATTGGAGTAAACAGTCTTATACAAAATCCACAAAAAAGCCATACCGTTATAATAACGATATGGCCTAAAGAGATTAATTCTAAAGCTTATTATTCATCAGCTTTAACCAAGCAGCACCAAAGAGATCGCTGGGAACGCAACCAGAATAACCAAGCGAATGACATCAGAGACAATAAAC
>NZ_JBPYDE010000016.1:0-45706 GCF_051847555.1 Psychrobacter sp. 1Y4
TCGGGGGTGTAGTGTCGTGTTTTCATCGTTGTATTCTCTCAGAATGTTGAGTCTCCGACAATCCCGGGGCGGTTCATACTGCTTTAATACGTTCAATGACACGGGTATCAGCATCTTAAGCTTTATCGGCAAGCCAAGTTTGGCTAATACTGATATCGAGTAGTTCATCTGGGCCACACAGGTCATGAGCTGAGCCATCTATTAAATAAAAACCCGTAGGATTGCCTAGCGTATCTGTACGGGTATGTATTTTAGTCGTTAGACCATCTCGGCTTCACCCAATGGCTTGATCACTTTTTTTCCAGCACTGTGCTGATGGGCTTTTGCAATAGTGGCATCTAGCATGGCATATTCATCATAGGATTGTTCAGATAGCTGATTAAAAACCTGTTCCCATACGCCTTTTTGTGACCAACGGCTAAAACGAGTATAAATCTCTCTAAAGTCACCAAAACGTTTAGGTAGATCACGCCAAGGTATGCCTGTCTTATAGCAGTACAGAACTGCTTCTATAAATAATCGGTTATCCTTTGCAGTAACACCAACGTCATTTGGTTGTCATGGTAGAAATGTTTTAATTCGCTCCCATTGGGCATGTCGTCTTGTCATAGCATCCGATCTCATATTTTTAAATATGATCTAAGTGTAGCTTATTCTGAAATATCTCCGCTAATTGATGACACGCTCTAGTTATTTTAGAATTAATATTGGGTTTATAAATTATTGTTGTGGGGTCTAACATTTTGAGTTAGCCTTTAGAATTACGATTATTTATATAGGTTTAATTTCGTCATGAGTCAGGAATGGTGGGAAGGTGATTATAAGCATGAGTACATACATCGTGAAAACTTGAAACAGCAGATGTCTACGGTTGGATGGATATATATAGGTATCGATATAAGACAAGATAATATTGCTAAAATTGGACTCACTACTAAATCATTAGCGACTAGGGCTGGTTGTAGTCAAAATCCGTTCTACACCCTACTTTGTGGTTTTAAGATTAAACATGGTGTCGAGCCACAGAAAGTTCATCAAAATGAGAAATCTAGTACATGACTTTCTATATGATAGGTTCAATCAATATATGTATTCTTACTATTGTAGTGAACGAAATATTGGTGTTATTTTTTCTTGGGAAAATAAACAGTTACTTGAAGGTGTTTCTCGAACCCCATATAAAGCCAAAGATTTGAGTTCCCCGCCTATTGATTCAAACTGTTATATACAAGGTTGCTGTGGTGAAGATTGTGATTGCTGGGACTAAATATAAGTGAGCTGTAAAAAGGCACTGTAGGCGTATATTGTTGGACTAGTTCCACTCGCTCCGAAACAGCTGAAAACATGAATGTTAGTTACCAAACAAAGAGAATGTTATGTCCGAAGGATTGACTGAATCAGAAAAATTTGTGAACTCTATATGTGAGAGAGCTTTTCTCAATCTTTGGACTCATCCAAATCCGATTGGAAAAAAAGGAAAAGAGCTTTGCGATTGCTTAATTGTCTGTGGTAAACACATCATCATCATTTCTGTAAAAGATATTAAGTACAAAGATACAGGGGATGAAGCAGGCTTTAAAAGGTGGACTAAGGCTGCAATAGATAAATCGGCTTCTCAAATATGGGGCGCTGAAAGATGGTTGAATTCTTCAGTTGAATTCACTAGGCACGATGGCCGACAAGTCGAATTGCCTCCAAAAGAAAATCGAATCGTACATCGAGTATCAGTATCACTTGGCTCACAGCGTAAAATACCAACACAGTCAGGTGATTTAGGAAATGGTATCGTGCATGTCTGCGATGAGTTCAGTCTTGGAGCAATTTTTGGTCTACTGGATACGATCACAGATTTTGTTAATTTTTTGACCGAAGTTGAGGATTTAACAAGAAGAGCTAATATAATTTTCAGCGGCGGAGGAATAGAAGATTTATTAGCAATTTATTTGTTAAACAACTATTCATTCCCTTATAGAGAAGCTGACCTGCTAATAATTGACGATACAGTTTTTAAAGGATTCATAGACTCTGATGACTATAAATCTATGCAGGAGTCATATAAGGATTCGTATTTTTGGGATAAGCTAATAGAGCACTTTATTGGTGATCTTCTTACAGACGGTATGTTTGAATATGGCGCAAATCAGGTCACTGATAGCCAACATGCTCTTATCCAAATGGCTCTCCAGCCCCGTGATCATCGAGCAAATCTAGTTGATGCCTTTTCTGAATTTTTGCAAAAACCCGAGTTAAAAATTGCTGCCAGAGTAGTACTGGCACACCAAAATACAGCATTTGTATTCCATTTAGGGCCAAGTAGTGATCGAGAAGCTCGGGTTCAAGAGCTAGGGTTAAGATGCTTAGTTGTTAGAGGTCGACTTCCTGACGTCAAAATTGTAGTTGGTATTTCCAGAGATAAGCTAGGCCCGTCAGTGGTTGGTTATTCTCATGATATTGTTTATGTGGACATTCCAGAATGGGATGATAATTTCGAAGAACAAGTAAATAAAATACAAAAAGAGCTAGGCTATTTTGAAAATGCATCTTGGGCTAAGAGGCCATAAAATGCATAACAAGACACTACTTTAGAACAAGAAAGGATTTTTAAATATGTCACACAACCTTTTTGAAGACTTTATCGATTTTTTATCCAATAAGCACGGCGAAGAAATCTGGATCACCGTTTATAAGCGCGAGCCGATCAACAATACAGCCCATGATGGCACAATGTATTGTGCACTTGTTAAGAAAGAAAAATCAGAACGTACAATGGAAAGGCCCGGCTGGGATTTGATGGTAGGTAGTGGAGGGCCAGGTTTTAGTATGTCATATGAGAATGGTGAAGAAATTACTACTTACTACACTAATCCAGACGATGACTTTTTGAGACCAGTTCTGGTTCGTGATTTTCACGGTAGGAAAGAAGATTACATTGAAATACTTGAAGAGTTCCGCCTTTTTCATAATTTATACCATGACAATGAAAGTGGTTCATTTACTAGTTTTGACGAAGTTGGCGACGAAGTTGAAGTTATAAAGATCGAACACAATGAAGTAAAAATTCGAAGGCGATATTTACGCTCTTTTATGGCTGCCCGTCAAATGAACTTACTCTTATACTTTGAGCTTACTCAGCACTACCATGAAAGCGTGGGCTTTTCTGATGACATAAAGAATGAGTCACTTACATATACGATCTATTCGGGTGACTCTTATTCGGCTGGATACACATCTTTTTCTAGGATAGTAGGAAAAAAATTAATTAGGTGTGAGACAGTGGAAAAGTGTGGCGTATGGCCATTTGAGCAAGAGAAAGAGTATCAGAATTTCATTATTGGTGGTGATACTGATGAACCTGAAATATATTCTTGTAACCCTGATGAATTAGCTAATAATTTCGGTGCCAATCCAGATTCTCCACATTACTTAACGCCTGTATTTTTTCGAAAGGAAGTTATGCAGAAATACTATAGTTCTTCTGACTATAAAATTACAGATGGGTATTTAGATAGAACAGGCGCGTGGAGATTGAGATTTGACAACAACTCACCAAATCATGTGTCAGTATTTTTAGGTGATCTAGGTCAGGACCTACCTAGCAAGGAGCAGGTCTATTGGAAGAGCTTTAATTTAATACCCGACGAAAGAAAAATAAGTAGAACAAATTTTGAGCGGAGTTTCCTAGGTAATTTCTACGATGCAGAAAATCCAGCGCACAGATTCAAGCAAAAATTTAGAGATATTCAAGAATATTGGAATAAAAAATACGGGTGGTATCTTTTCTTACCGCTTTCAATTAAAGATGAGCATTTTTATGAGTCTATACGATCAATGCTAACCAACGATCAATCAGAGTTTGATGCGCAAGTGCTTGCTCTTACCAAAGTAACTATAGACTCAATAAACATTAAGTCTCTTAGGAACCACCTTGAAGTAACAGATAATTCGACCAAATCAATATCATTAATCGAAACTCTTCTTGAACGCTTAAAATCCCCAAATTTATCCGCTCTATCCAGTCTGTTGAGAGGAGTTCAATCGGTTAGATCAACTGGTGTTGCGCATAGAAAAGGCACCGAATACGAAAAGACCATTTCCAAGCTGAAAATTAATGATGGGGATTACTCTTCTGAGTTCGATCAGCTTTTATTGGGGATGATCTGCCTCTTTGATGAAATTATGAAATTGGATTCAGGGCGTATAGTCAATCCACAATAAAACTGGAACATCCTACATCATGAAAAAGTTTAGTGAGATTATTTTCTATCCAGCCTTGGCGTAGAGATTTCGCTTGAGTTCACTTCTTTTCGATAGGATTCAGATCAGGACTATAGGGTGGTAGAAATAACAGACAATGATCATGTCTATTGAGTAGTCGTTGAACGCGCTTATGAAAGTCACATTATCCATCACGATTACATATGGTCTTGTTAAACTTGGAATAAGTGTGTATTTGCACCAGTCATAAAATACATGCCCATTGATGTTTTTCTCGAAGTAATCCAGTGCAAGTAGTGCTTTTTCATACAAGGCACTAATGACATTGGTACGCTTTTTCGCTTGCCAGTTATAGTGATCAATACAAGATTTGCCTATCGTTGCATAGCCGTGAGGACGAACATTTTCAGCCTCAAAGCCACTTTCATTCATACAGATAATGGGATAGCCTTGAAGCATAAAACTATTAAGCTTACTCTTATATTCCGCTCTTTTTATCAGACACGCTCTTGGATGCGCTAAGGCCTTTTTTGACTAATGCTAAAGCGTTTTAGAGCCAGCTCAATGCCTGACTTGCTACAAAACTAAACGCTGTTATCGCTCATACATATAATCGTCTGGATGCTGTGCGACATCTTTTGATAGCACCTCATTAGATATTTTAGTCGGTGCTTTATTTCTGATTGTTTTACGAGATAAGTCCTGCTGCTAGCTGTGAATAGGGCTTGACCTAAGATGATAAAAGTTAGCGGCTTCTCGAATAGTCATACCGTCTTTAATGCTACGTAATACTTGTTTACGAAAGTCGATTGAATAAGTCATGATTTACGCTATTAAATGAATTTTTTATATCTACAGGAACTCGTATAAAAGGTGTTTTGACAGAAATAACTAAAACTATTGGGACAGTCGGGACAAGTGGGACAACCTAGACAGTATAAGGGCTGGCTTTTTTCCCACAGCATGAAAACACCTTGGGACAGATGGGACAAAAATGTAATGAAAAATCTCATTTATCTAAATGTATGACTAAATTAATTAATCGTTATGACTAGTAGATACCCTAAATATTTCAGTATACCCGAAGATGCATAGTAACTATCTGTCATAGCTAAATTTCCATCAGAATGTTTACGTTTTTTCTGTACTACCCTAACCTCATAACCATGAAAACTCTTACGAGCACCAACACGTATTGAGCTATCGAGCCATAGCTCCTTTTTAACATTACGCACTGCTTGCTCGCTATGTGCCCTAACTTGCCAATGACTGGCATCAATAAGCTGACAACCAACTATCATGAACTCCTGTAGCATTTTAAGCTGGGTCTCCTTCATACCGAAATGAATTGATGAAGTATTTAAATTGTTTTTATCTGCAAATATATCCAAAAATAACTGTAGCTTATCAGGTGTATCAATTGACATTTGATACATACGATCAAACGCTTTGACTAAAATCTCTTGATTTTTATGTCCCGTCGGCGCACTCAAAAGCAATCTATCATCAGTAAAAACCTGACTGGCTTTATCGTAAATTTTTCTAGCATCATTGACAGTGATGCCATGACGAAGTGCGATCTCTGCCAACCGCCCTGCTCTCTTATCAACACTTATTTTTTGAAGCTCTTCCAACAGTCCAATCACATCATAAATTTTTGGATGAATAAATATAGACAGCTGAGTATCTACTGCATCATTTTGCGGGGCTTGCTGGCAAGCCATGTTAGCTGGTGTGCTGTTATAAGAAAATAGAAACTCTTTGCCCGCAATATGATTGATTAAATATCCACGCATCTTATCAAGATGCATATGTTTAGTACTGGCATTATATGCCCTGCCATCTTGCCTATTCACCGTCTGGTAACCAATACCTGTCACCATCTCAAATACGGTTATAGGCATAGCAAGCTTAGCTTGACTCATTTGCCAACCCGCCAGCAGATGCGCTGTATGGATATAGTGCTCAAACGTAGTATCAGGTGTCAGATGCCCAGCGAAGCTAGCCAGCCCAAACCATAACCCTTGAGCTTCATTATGAGCAAGAACCCCTTTCGAGATGGCCTTACAGTGAGTAGCGTTATAATCTGTCATCACCTGCGCTAGTGGCGATCCACTTAATACTAGTGCCAATTGACTAATTGCGGTATGCCGAAAGCTATGAAAAGTAAAGTCATGATTATTTAATAAGCGATCCCATATTATTTTCATCATATTACTGAAAAATACTGGCGGCAACGGCTGATCGCCCGAGCCTTGTGAGAATAAATAACGGCGCTTTAACCTTTTTTGTTGATAATAGAATGCGATGAACGGTTGCAACTCATCAATCTTGAAAAGCTTGTCTATCGGTATCACTCGTTTGGCACTGCTGCTTTTAAGCCTACGATAGCGGTTGGGTTTGAGGATTATTTTTGGCGCTTCAATCACTTGGCCATTGATAAACCCTATATCTGTAATGTCGTTAACCTTAGTACCAATGATTTCATTGATACGCATACCAGTGCGATAAGCAAGTGCTAGAACCACAAAGCATAATTGCTTTTTCTCAAAATCTAAATTTGATGACTGAATATAATCTTTCATCGCATGATACACACGTGGTGACACTATCTCAGCTTTTACTACCTGCCGATTATTGCCCCATGGAAAATAAACGTAAGGCGCATCAAAGTGTATACGCTGGTGATCGTGAAATGCTTTCAGACGCCCATAAGTAAATTTCTGGCTGTCTTTTAGGCGATCAAGATGAGAGAGCGGTTGACCGGCAGTATTGTTATCATTATCTATACCACTAGACGTATCATCAAACTCTGATGACTTACTAAATAAAGATGGCTTTCGACCGTCCTTAACCTTACTTTGAATAATCTGCTCATAAACTTCCTCAAAGTCACTGCCTTCCCACTGATTAACGTCCTCATCCATGGTTAGCATGAGCCAATCACGACCGATACAACCGCAGTATTTACTGATGGTATTAAGTCGAATGCTATGATCACCAAGTAAAGATAGCGCCCAGCTCAGTAGACGCTGAACATTGGGCTGGCTAGCGACTGTTTTTAATATTGTGATAGTGGAAATAGCGTCATTTCTGGTTAATTTAAGTGCCTCTTGAACTTCTTTGATCAGATTTTTACTAAAACTAGGGTAGTTTATGGTACCGCCTTGGCTATTCGACTTTATCGGTGATTGATAGCTGGCATTAAACAGTTCAGACCACGTTAGTGGTACAGGATTTGACTTAATGTCCTCTCGGTTATAATGGATTAGCTTATCAGTAGGCAAACCTGTCGTCTTTATATCTCCTTTTTTTACCACGGAAAGCGCCCCATCAATCAGGCTACCCTCTAGCTGTCGCCAATGGTAGTTAGCATATTTTATGAGCAGTGAGTGCTGCGGGCGATCGATATCTTTATTAGTGAGTTTAAGCGTTTTTGAGATATCGCTAATTATGGTATTAAATGGCTTTATCTTGGCAGTGTTTAACTCTTTATCCTTTAGAGCATATAAAAAACACAAGCTCATATCATCAGGAATATAATCAACAAAACGGTGTAAGCTTTCACTGTCATCAGCCGCGCAGCCATAATTATCATCACGCACTCTAAGCGGTATCACAGCCACTGACTCTGCCCTACTTTTTTCATCAGTCGCTGGCATGTCAATCTGATACATCTGACGCTCACCAAACAGCCAATCGTATAACGCTCTTAGTACCTCAATGTCATTAATACCACCATACATGATGCTGCAATACAGCACCCCTTCAACCAAGTCATTCACTGAGAAACGCCGTTTTCGTTGCCAAACCTCTATCATTGTCGTACTACTGTCTACCACAGCACGTCCATTCACAAACCAATCATAGTTAATAGTCAAGCGCTCACGAGTTGCCAGTATCGGTACCACAGGCTCATTAAGATATATCTGATGAGTTTTATTATAATCACGAACAAACTCTAAAAAACCACGCCGAGCCAATTGGAAGTTTTGAGCGGTGTCGAACGTCCCTTCTAGCAACTGGTTAATTGCTGAATAATGATGCTGCAGCTGACAAGGCGGCTGCATAGAATTTTGATTGATATATTCTTCGATTAATTTTTTAGCGTCACGCTTAACACTTTTTTTAGATTCTTCTCTATTAAGCTGTCGCAGTTTATGAGCACTGATATTATCCATACAAGCGAACCTCAATTTGTTTTAGGCAAAGATCATTGGCGACTGCATCTAGGTGCAGGCTGATCTGGTGTAATTGATTGATAAAGCTTGATGACATCGGATGCATGAATTCTTGATCCGGATGTTCATGACCGTAAAGCGCACAAATCAGGTAATCTGGCACGCGCCCTGTGAGCATGGATCGAAGTTGATGGCGCAGCCAATTATCCTGATGACTAAAAAAGTCTTGCAGCTGGTAGCGGACGCGACTTGGCGTGATACCGATAAAGCGTTTTGGATTTTTTTGGTAAATTTGAATGAGCGGTTGCTCTGATTGCAAAGTAGCATCGATGGGATAAGGCGTTTTGGGGCAGATAGGGTTATAAATGGCGGCAAATTGCTTGATATAATCAATGTAGTTTTGTATAGCAGTGATTAAAAACTGACTTAACGGAATAAGTCTACCATCAGACTGACCGTGACGCTCTTCTTTATCAGACACCCACAGTATGCGTCGCTTAAAATCAAGCTGGTTAAGCATCCCTGGTGCGTGTTTAACCGGACGGATACCGGTTTGAATCATAATAATGTGCCACAGCCAGGTGCTATAGCTATTAAATTGTGCAATATAGCGCTCGATACTGTGATTAAGCCGCCCATTATAGCTCTCAGCGCTCATAGCCAGTTGGTTAAAAAATTGCTCACACGTGGACGTTTCAAGCGCCATATCACTACCAATATAGCGTTTTTGACCATTCATTGGCACACTACACTCATCTATCAATAACGATTTTTGCTTGTCGTTACAGTATGCGCTTAGCAGTGCTACTGCTTTTATATAGGTTTGCTCTAGATCAGCAGTTTTGATGCTGGTGTAATACAGCGGCGAGCTGTGCCTTACATCAACACCTGTGAGGATGTCAGCATGTAGCGGTTTACTAAGGCCATTTTTAACCACTACAAACAATCCAGACTCGATATATTGAGTACTCAAAGCTGGCAGGTTGAGCTGATTCTTAACTTCAGTGATGGCTAGTTTGACATCATCAAGTGAAACAGTAACTTTATCCTCTAACATGATCTGCAGCGCTTCAGGTAATGCTCGCTTGAATACGCTACCATAGCTTTGCCTGTGAGCAAGCAGATGACTTCGGGTATTGGTGGTCACATCAATCTTGATAGCAATACTACTGATTTTACGGATACGGTCATAAACAAAATACTGACGCTGACTACGACTGCATTGCCAATCATCAATTATATTGTCAATACTAATACCGCTTAATAGTGACAATAGCAGTACGGCATAGCCCGTCCTATTTCCTGTATGTCCGCTCATAAAGCGCTGCCATAGCATTGCAAATAGCATTTGATAGCCAGTGATACTCAATTGGCGGTGATTGGTTGGGAAATGAAACTGATTACGGCTGGCATGTCGGTGATTGTTTCTTAATCGCCATTGCTGTAGCTCTGAGGATTTAGCGATTTGTATGGCGGGCTTAAAGTCATTGTCTAGCAATGGTACTTCATCGTTATCGGCAATATTTTCAGCGATTGCCACATTACTGTGCTTTTTTGATTGTTTCGTACCAAACAATTTTTTCTGTAATGGCTCGCCATCAATGAGCGTTGTTGTATTGATTACTTTTTGGGACTGTTTTGATTTTCTGTGACTCTTATTATAGGTTTTACCGATAAAGGCTTTATTATTGATGACCACTTCATAAGCCAACCTGATTTGACCAATTTTACTGGCAAGATGCTGATTAGCGATTTTACCCGTAGCTTCCTCTTGTTTGATCAGCGCTTCATACTTTCTGATATCATTCAAACAATCAGATAACCGATCATATTTTGCATGAATACAAATTAGCTGGCTGAGGATATCGCGCTGCGGATCAGCAGGTCTTAGTGCCATGCGAATACGAACGCCCAATTTGTCGATTTTAGCAAAATGCTTATCGTGCCTAGCCGCAATCATAAACATGATCTTGAGATAGCCACTTATAAACCGCCAAGCATCACTACCGCTATTGACAGCACCATATGCTTGATAAAATACGAGCAGCATGTATGTAACCGCCCACTCTCCTGTCTTACCCTGCCCTACAGTCTGCTGGATCACTTCAGTACAATCGATGCCCCTAAAACTAGCATTAACACATGATGTCGAACACAGTAGATCAAGCTCAGCGTCTGGCACCAAACTGACAATATCAATAACCAATGCTTGCATTTGGACATAATGCGGCGAACCTACAGGAACGATCTTATCTAATACTCGCCTATCAGTCACGTCAACAAATGCTTTAGTATCAGCCATGTACACCACCCATCCAGTTCATATTTTTAGGCAAACCTAATAAAGTCTTATCACATGCTGCCTTGCACTGTTGATACTCATAGCTGCTTTGACTGATACCTGCAAACTGACAGTAATTGCTAACAGTTAATCGATGCACGCCCATCAGCTCACACACAAGCTGCTTTGGCGCACTTTGATATATGTCTTGAAATAAGGCTGGATGGTTCACGCCAGCAAATCTAGATAGATTGAGAACCTCGCACCACGCCAGCCGCTTAATATCATGACGACTTTCAAGCGCAATCAGACAAGGCTGACGCCAGCTATTTTCAAACCTCATTACCTCATCGATTCGTGCAAAGTTATTGAAGAACTGATAATTGTCTTTATCAAGCACACATAACCGTAATACTGGTCGATAATAGTCATCTAAGCCTGCCAGCTGTGGTCGACTCAGAGGCAGTCTATGCTGTTGCCAAACCATAAAAGCAGTGTTTGCATCAGGGTGAATGGTGAGATTTTCTGAGCTCAAAATTAACAGCTTTTGAGTTGAGCGAAGAGTTTTATTTTTCACTATATACTGCTCTAAGAATCATTATTTCATTAATAGTACGTTATAACATAACATTATACAAGTGGATGATTTAATTATATTTATTAAAAAATATATTGGCTGTAAATGAGTGCAAAGTCATTAAAAAAGCTCTCACAAATAATAGCTATGCTATTATTTGTGAGAGCTATGAATATTTCTTATCAGGTAATAATATCGTTATTTTTTAGAGTTTAGAATGAATATATAGATTCAACTACATTATTTATAAAACCTAATTTTTACTGTCTTCATCAGGTATGTATTTTAATATCTCACATGGTGTCACCTCTAATACTTCACACAATTTGCTTAGCGTATCGAACTCTATACGAGTCGTCTCATCGTTATAAATCCTATGAAGTGTCGATTTACTAATATCCGTCATCCTTACTAAATCGGCAACTCGAAGTCGTCTTTCTGCTAGAAGTACAGGGAGATTACAAGAAATCACAATAAAATCCTTATTGGTAAGTAAAAAATACTTGCCAGTGACTACTTTTCTGCTAGAATAATACTCGTTGGCAATAACTAAGTTTCCGTCAAAAACTATTTTATGCTGACTAACGCTTTATTATGTCATATACCTATCTTGCTGCTCAATAGCTGGCTAATGATGGTAGGTGCGACTGGTTCAATAGATATCATTACTATAAAAAGGTAATGCTAGCCGTAGGTATCAGATCATTAAAAAGGAGTACGTTGTGGGCATCAGCATTGAATGGAGCATGACACAAAACGCTTGGGACAAACGGGTCTGTGAGGATTATTGGGCCTATAATCATAAAATCAGCTATGTGGATTATGTTAGTTTACTTTGTCAAAAATATAGCATTAGTACCCATACGTTATTTGACACCATAAGCCAATGCTACGCATGCTTAGATGATGTGTGCTGCGAATATTGCGGAAACGCCTGTCCTATTGAAGTACCTGCCGATATTGCTTATATGCGGGCAAAAGAGAGTTGGTTTTGCGCAGTATGTGAGCATGCTATGTGGCGCGGAGACTCTATTAGCAAATATAACTAGCTTCAATTGATAGTAGCAGCCAAAGCCATATGTTTATTACATGTGGCTTTACTTTTCTTCAGCATAAACTGCCTTTAAACGAAAGCAATCAGGTTCATCAATCATACTTGAGCTGTAATAAATAGATACATCATCAGTAAATAATAACGCTTCAACAGCTTCTGATATATAAGAAAAGACATCTAGTGGGAGACTTTCAACATTCTCCATTCCAACAAACAATCCTCTAGTATCATGAGCTTTTGAAAGTTGTTTCACAAGTTTATGTGTGGTTGTTTTTATTAAATCTGATTCAGACTCACCTGTGGCACTTGCTTGAACAAACTGAAATGAATAACCACACTCAAACAAGCTTATAACGTCTGCTACATCTATACCGATGATAGTACTTGCAGACTTTACATCTAGCAGTTCAATGACATCATTTACTTCATCAGGCTGACATCTAACAACCCCCTCTATAATATCCAAGCGTTCATACTTATGATCATCTGTCTGTAAGCCTACTAAAATATCAGCATCTACTTTCTGTTTTAGCGCTAGTAGTGCTTGCTCATTCCAACCGTCATTGATCATAAAACAGGCGATAACAGATGGCGAATAATGGCCTTTATTTGGTCGGTATAAGGCGACACATGGAATGTCATCTACTTTCGATTCGTCGAGCTGATATTTCATGATTAGACCTTTTGTTACTCTAAATGTTATGACACTAAAAGTATCACTCGTTTTTATTTTTATACTGACTTATCGTATGATTAATGAATTTTTGTACTTCATCCATCAGTCTATTAACCTGCTGTATATCTATGAAGTTTTCACCATCAAAGATATCTGTGTCTAGTACAGCAAAGGTCATATCCTTGCCTGAACCAAAGCGCTTCGGCTTACTCACTTTTAAATCGAACTTAGACGCTTCTGTCTTAAATAATTTATAAAGCTCATTCCTAGTTTTGCTATACCCCTTACCACTAGGAACAGAGACTTTAAAGCAAACCTTATCTTGTTCTAGTAGTAAATAGATAGCGATGTCATCTACCGTTTTCTTGAATGCCCAAAAACCCATGAACCCTCCTGACTTATTGGCGACATACTTCCAATTACCTTCTCCTAAATAAGACTGCAAATGTTGAAAAAAGCCAATCCAAGCCCGTTTTTTCCATTCTTTGACGGGTTTTGATTGAAAGCTTTGCACTGCTTCTTCAATAGACTGCAGATGGTTAAGATAATCGCTATATATATCACTCTCTTGCAGTGCCGCATTTTGTTCACTATTAAAGAGGTCTAATAAATCTCTTCTAGTTACTGGATAAAAGCCATCCTTTAACACAGCTTTGTAGTTGCTTTGATCATGCGTTTGTAAATAAATTGGGATTATCTCATCTTCTGTGAAAGTAACTTTATGATCATTAATCATAAACTGCTTGTATCGAACCAACTGATTAGAATGCTGAATACTACCTACTTTATCTTCAATTAATACGCAGTAAGTGTCGTTAATAATACAAAGGACATCAATGTTATTCACTTGACGCTTCACTACTATTTCATCAATATGGCTCGGTAGTGATTTGTTCGCTTTATCGAAGAATAACGCCAATACACTGGTTGCTATCTTATTGAGCGCTTTATGTTTATCGCTTCCTGTCTGATAGTCTTTGTCCGCCCACGATAGAAGCCAGCAGATAAAGGCGTCTTGTGATAACTCAGAGGTGGCAAATTTAAATAAGTTAGGTGTGGTCATTCTAGCTCCTTGATGACATTAAAAAAATGCATTTGTCTTTTAGTACTTTAGCAAAATTCTTGATCAACTATTTTGTATATAATTTCATCCCGCTTTCTAAACGCTCTAAAATAACCGCTTTTAACTCGTTAGGCTCAATCACCACTGCCAACTGCGACATACTGACTAGCCAGTCTTGCAAGCGCTGCGTATTGGCAACTGTTGCACGCACTTCGTTCCAAGTGTCATCGATAACCGTAATCGTTTGAGTAGATGATAACGGCCGCTCATATAAATGCTGGCAGGCATATTTTTGCACCTTTAGAACCAGTCCGATTTTCAAACCATTATTCAATTCAAGCTTTCCTAGCTTACGTAGATTCTCAAGAGTAAAAGCATTGCGCTCTACCCAGTCCGGTACCAACTGCTCTGTTACTTCAGCTGCTTCAATACGATTAACTGCAAAATTACGATGTGCCTTCAACAGGACGTTATCATCGATATGATCACTCGTTGGATTAAACCCAGTAAGATAGATCATATTGTCGATAAAAATAAGTCCTTTAGGATAGATTACCCTGATTGTAGGACTGTTACGCCATTTGTTTTGATAGCTGATTTGAAGCTGCTTGTTGTGTAATAGCGCCTGATGGATGCTAGCGAGCACGTCACTATCAAGCTTTGGTGCTTGTACGATACTGGGCAGGGTAATGAGATGATTTTGCCACTGCCCTAGTCTGCTTTGATTGAAGCTGGTCTTATCTTGACGATCTAACTGGGTCAACTTATCGCTAATACTTTGCTTGAAAGACGTTGGTAAATAATTTGCGGTATATTTATCAAGCATTTGCCAAAATAACACCGTTTGCTCATTAATGACATCAATACTAAAGCTTGGCTCAATATAAAACCTTGCCGTCTGTCCGCTGATATTCCGTCCCCAAGCTGGCAGACGCATTAAAGCGTCGCTGTAAAAGACGTCATTGAATATTTGATTGAGACTCGCTAGGTCGTTCTCTAAATTTTTACGCTCGTTTGCGTAATGGTTAGGATTATTGCCATAAACATTCATTAGCTCTGTGAGTGATATTGCCTTGTCTTTACTACGTGGCAAGCGCTGATAGAGCGCAAACAAACGGGCTGATTTTTTGTAGGTTGCGATTGGGTGTGTAGACATATGAGCTACTCTATAGGTTATCGAATCTATCAAACTGTCATCTTAAAAGTGAACTATCATAAATTGCTTTGACAACTGCCTTTGAGCAGTGCTGTGACTTGTTAGAGCTAGCAACGCCACCCGATACGGCAAGACAAAATGGCGCTTGTACTGATGTCACTGCCATCACCCTTAAATCCTCTTGATACCAATGATCTAGAAAGAAAAATAGTCTTACTGCAGTCCGTTGCTGGCATTACCTTGAAAAGCAATGGCGCACGCGTGGGCTATTGTTTCAATAAGAGGTTCATCCTCATTACTTAAAACCGCTGTCATATCCATTCGCTCATCAGTGATTATCATTAAGATAAGTATATTAAACTGCCTACCAATTAGTTTTCTAGGTTATATACTATTCTAAATTCTATCGTTTGCTTCAATAATCATGATCAATTGTTAGGAGGGTTACCCGAGGACTATGGATGTGTAGTATATAGAATGAAGTATATATCGACTTTTATCAGTATATAAAATTGGGCAAGCTCTACTGCTTAGGTGTTAATATCGTCATTTTTTAGGGTTTGTTATTATTAGATTTAGTGGAAAAAATAACGACGTGCTTAGCATAACCTAGTACAAAAAAACGCCGCTAAGTCAAATCAGAAATTACTTAGAGGCGCTTTTAAGATTTTACGAAATACTCAGGTGGTTTGAGTAATGTTAGGGTTTACTCTACTATAGCTTTCAACAGTGCATCACGCGCATCTTGATAAAACTGTATATCGATTTTGGTAGCCATATCATCTGACAAGTCATACAGCTGACGCCTAGCTGTAACAGGCATAAGTAGCACACTAGCACCCTTTTCTACTGCTAGTTCGGCAATATTGACCGCATTGGTGACAGGTTCAATAGAGCCACCCAGATTTATCTCTCCTATCAATATAAGACCGCCTTTTACTGACTTTTTCAGTATACTACTACACATAGCAACTAACGCTGCCACACCAATCCTAGAGCCTTTTTTAGCTGCATCGAAAGCCCTCAGTTGTACTGTGAACTCATGAGCTCTAGGATCACGATCCCCTATCAGCTGCATGGAGCGCGCATAGAGGTTCTGTTCAGCGTAACGTAAAGACTCCTTGAACGCAGCTGGTGCTGGATTATTAAGAATCTTCACTCCAGAGCCAGGCCCTTCGTTTACTTCTATACGATACAGACCAGCGTTATCGTCAATCTCAGACCCACCTTCACTAATAGTCCAAATCTGTCCTGGTTCTAATGGGTCATCACCTATCTCGTTATTAGCTCTCAGTTCTGCTGTAGCAACAAACTTTTCAATTCCATCATCACCGATAGTGTAACTGAAATGGGTATTACGAAACTCAGCAGCACCAACGCGCTTCTGTTGCTCCTTCACCCGGCGGCGTACTTCAAGCCCCAAACGAATTGCCCATTCCAAGTCTTCATCAGATACGCTAAGCTCAGCATCTGGATACATTAACTTTAGGAGCCCTGATACTGTTTTATTAACTGCATTGCTATCACGGCCACTGAGCGCACCACCTAAATACACGCGGTTCTGCATAGCAGATACACGACTTTGAAAGCGCAGGCGAGTCATGCATTCAGAAAAGAAGTCGCTAACTAAACCAAAATGGTCAGTAGTTAGCTCTTTACTCATTTTTGGGACATCCCAGCCTGGCAGGTAGCAATGAATACGATCCATCCATGCCGTATCATCACGCATCTCAGCAGGTAAAGGACCAAATAAGTGGCCCACACGTTGCTGATGCTCTACATCCACATCGAAGTTACCCACAAACACCAATGATCCATCTGCACGGATGCTTTCTTTACCTCGGCTAAACTCACCCGACTCCATGTAGCCTTTCATGATATTGACACCTTCTTTAGTATCGAAGGATATTCCGCTGACTTCATCAAAACAAACTACATCGTACTGACAGACCAAACCACGCTGCCCACTAGCATTGTTCACAAACATCTTAGCGATTGTTGCTTTACCACCAGAAATCAGATGAGCATAGGGTGAAACCTGCTGAAACAAGTGGCTTTTACCTGTACCACGTGGCCCCAATTCGACCATATTGTAGTTACGCTCAACGAATGGCACCATACGCAGCAGGATGGCATCTTTAGCCCGTTGTGATAAAGCGCTTGGTTCCAAGCCGATAGAGCGAATTAAGAAATCACGCCATTCATCACTAGTGTAGTTTGTGCGAGCTTCATTCATCACATCTAGCACGTTACGTTTTGACATTTGAATGGGTCGCAATTCAGCTATACCAAAAGCATTGCCTTTTTCTTCTGCAATAATACTGTCGTATTCAAGCGTTACTTCAGCATAAAACCCACCTGTCAAAAGACGCTCATTATCATCAACAATCTTGTCCGGTATACGTACTTTAGTAAGGTTTAAACTAGGTAAGCTGGCAAGGTAACCATTCTCTTTTTCGACAAACTTGACACTAACGATATCAATAAGCTTGGCTGATCCATCCTTATAGGCACGTGCTTTGAATAGCTCCTCCTCTCCTGCACGTACTGTTCTTGAAGACAGCTGACGCTGGACAATTTCAAGACCTTCCTCTATTTCATCTGGGTCAGTTGATGCGCAATAACGACCCAGCATAAACTCAACCACATAAGTTGGTACTGGGAACTGGCGAGCAAATGTACGGACAAGATCCTTACGAACGATGTAGCCCTCAAAGAAATCTGCAGCCTTTTGGTCTAGCGCATCTAATTCCACTTACATGTCTCCTACTAATGTTGGTTTTTTTGCTATCACATTGCCATGCTCGTCTAGCAGTACAAGAATAGCTGACGTATCTTCATATTCGTCATCCACCATGAGCGTGCATTTACCTTCTTTAAGGGGTTTACGCTTACTAATCTCAGAGTCTGAGTCAGCCGCATGTATTCGTAGTACTGCGACAACTCCATCAGAGTCGCTATCAGCTTGCACTCTGCACTGAAACCCAATCCAACGCAAATCTGATAAGGTCGCTGTAATCGATGATTTAGCAGCTGAGGCTGAGCTTTGTTCATTAAGAACTTCAATCACCGGTGTCAAGCACTCCTGTAGGCTCAAGCCACCATGATCATAATGCAAGCCAGCCTTAAAACACGAAACCCCTGGGGCCATAGCGATACTGACTTGGCTGTTCCAGTACCAACCTACCTGCAAATAGCCACTGGCAACTGAATCTTTAATTACTGCACATCGTCCCCAACGAGTCTCTGTTAAGTGTTTAGGTAGCTCCACCTTCGGCATCGTTTCAGGAGTCAACATCCACCCATGGTCCGTTACGATTCTAATTTTACGCCATCCTGCCGCCAGCAACTCTTCAATCCGCTCAACTATTTCATCTAATAAACTATCAACCCTTCCTACAAGTTTAAGACCTTTTACATGGCCCTCCTTATCTATATCGCCGCTTTGTACCCATGCATTAAATGCCGGATCTCCTGAGTCACCCTCTTCAAGGTAGAGCCAACCTTTTTCTTTCAGAAATTTTCTTAAGTAATAAGCAGAGAAGCTTTTATCTTCATCCAGTAGGCTTGGTTCAAAATCACGGTCGGTTCCTCTACCGGTTAGACGATCGTGTACTGGCGTGACAGCAGCTTTAGCCGTTGCAGTAACTGAAGGTAATGCCGACCAGTTAGTGGCAAGTCCAACCTCTCCCAATGGCTTTAACTGTTCAACAAGACGCTGTGCCAAGTCATAACGCAGGCCATCAACGAAGAATACCACCTCTCCCGCATCAGCATAATCAGCTGTCGCCTTGTTGAGTTGAGTTGTACCGGGATAGCCTTTCTCTTTTACTAAACTTTGGAAGTTATAGGTAACCTCATCGAGCCACGGCGTATAGATGAGGGCAAGCAGTTTTTGTACTAAAGCTTGCTGACTGGACCTTAAAGGATAAGCCAAGGCTTTGAGGGTTAGGTCATCCGCCTGCCAATACTCATCACGGTATAATGTAGCCATTTCCTCAGGATCAGTGCCAGAAAAACCCTGCTGAGTCATGTTTGCAACACCACTCAAGTACTCGAGCACCCCCGCCAGCGGGGCCATATCTAGCTTAAACCAAATCCAGTCGCGGCGTTCGGCATGATACTGTTCTAGTACAGCTAACTCTTGACGTATCTCGACTGAGTTAAGTGTTTGTAGCTGAGATAATGATTCTTCTAAAGCAGATTCTTCAGTTTGGTTTATAACTGGGTAACTTGCACCATCAGCAACAAGATCACCCTGAACCTTTAGTAATAGCTCGGGCAAAGAAGGGTAATGATGACAGGATTCAACATAACGCTGCCACACTCCCTCCCAAACTCCCTGGCGTTGGCACAACAGCTCAGCGGCTGTCAGCTCACCATCTTGCTCGGGATTTAAATGATATTCAGTTTCACAAATACCGACTAATGCTTGCCAGCGCGCCTCATCCCAGCGCTCACGGCAAGCTTTTTCATCGTTCATCCAACTGAGTAAATCACGAACTGGATCGCTAGACACCAGCTTGTTAAAGTCTGAAGCCTCAAGACGGCGGTTCGCCAAATCCTCACGCTTGCTTTCAAGAATCTCATTTAATACACGTAACATTGCCTGCTGGCTTTTGTCATCCCTAGCAACATCAAGACCAACACCACCGTTATCTGAAGTCAAAAAAGCATTTACGGTCCAATCACGTCCAGAATTATTATATATCCACCAGCTACCACGGTATTGCAGTTCAGCTAAAGGCATCAGCGCTTCAGGACAAGTAGCAATGGCTCGTAAGTCTCGGCGCTCAATGCCTGGCAAGTAAACAATAGGAGTTCGATCTGTAGGAAGCTCAACCTCTGAAAGAGCGCCATCAACAACACATTTAATCCAGATAGCAGGACCTGTTTTTTTCTCAGGAGCATAGTCTCCTAGAACGATCAGCTCAGGCATAGCGGCTTGCAACAAAGGTAGTGCTGACTCCCACTGCCGCTGTTTATCAATCCAAAGAATCACACTAGGAGCTACTTGAACATTTGAGTTATAGTTAGCGCTGGCACGTACTTCTTTGGCTAGTAAATCAATAATTTTCATAATCTTCCTATAAAGAGATAAACAGGCATTGCTATAACACTACTAGATACTGGCAATTGATACTGTTAATAGGTACTTTTCCATTATCTCGGCGACTAGTCTATCAGTACGATCTTCAATTTTTTGAACAGACCAACTGTCTTGTTCAATTAGTGATTCGTTTAAATATAGTCCATTATTATAGCCAACTTTACGCCCTTGCTTATCTACTCGGTTTTTCTTATCTTCAAAATTCTTATTACCTAGCGTGCTGTTATAACCAGAGATGGTTAAATTCCCCAAGCAGTGTACATAAGCTTGACGATACTCCTCAGCAAGCTCTGTATCTCCATTAGCAATCATTTCTACCCAGTCAATCGGTATGTTGTCGCCTTGAGGAAAAATATGTTCAATAGTCCAGATATACTTTTTACCTTTAAGCGCCCATAGATCCACTTGAGTCTCACGAGTCATACGACTTTCTTCTAAAGCACATAGAACGAAACGACAGACTGCTTTATTATCCTCGTAAATGGGTCCTTTGAGACTCTTCTTAAACTGCTCATCACTAGCGCTTTCGGCTTTGAGTCTAGTTTGAATATGCTTAACCACTTCATCACCTTTTAATGTCATGATACTCTCAACCACATCCATAAAAATACGAGTGAGATCTCGGGTTGGTGGTAAGTCAGTCGCGTTTCGGCGAACGAAATAGGAGATTAGAAATTCTACTGTTTGTTCTAAGTGAATGTCTTGCAGTTTAAGATCAGCCTTACATTCAAATAGCACCATTAGTAGTAGATATGCTGGTCTACCTTGGATACGATCTAATGATAGTAATAACGAAGATAATTTAGGCTGATTGGGCACAGCGCGATAACTTACAATGTGCGCATAGTATTCAGACATACGAATCATTGTCTGCAGAAAACCTTCAGCATCTTGGGTTATTAGCTTCTCATATATTTTAATCAGATTTGACTTGGTGGCTACCGGTACAGAGACTATCTGCTTTAAACTGGGCTTAAAAGCGTTGTAATATTGGCGGAAAAACCGTTCTTGCACTGCATAGTCGTCACCCAAAGCATCAATCACTTTTTTCCAACGATTATACTGTTTATCAATACTACCTTTATCTTGAGACTCTAGTACAGCAAGTAGCTTATTTTTGATAAGGTCGATGGCGGTAAGCGGCACGCCACGGTTATTTAGCGATTCAAATAAAGTGTAGGCGTCAGAAGTACTTGCTACTTCAATCTTCACTAAAGTTGCTGTATTTACTTTTTCTAATAATTCTTGAAGTTTAATAATCGGATTATCACTGTGCTCAAGATACTGGTTAATGCGAGAGTGAAAGTGCCGGTACGCTTTAAACACTCGGCGATTACCTGCATGTGCAGCCATCTCTATATCTTGAAGAATGCCTATACTATCCAATACCGAAAAATAATCTTGTTGATTATTATTCTGTACTTGAGGTACTAGACGTGGTTGATTTGGCATTTTCTTTAAAGCTAATTTATGCTTTAGATTGTAGAGCTCAATCTTTTGTTCCATAACGAGATTCGGCTGCTTATTGAAAATATCATAGATGGCAGCCAGCAAAATCGATATTGTCGTCATACGTTGTTGACCGTCTACTAACTCGAGCTCCCGAATTGCTAAAGAATCCTGAGATTGATTGATACAGATAATTGAGCCCAAAAAGTAATGAAGTTCGTTATCTAATAAATCATCGAGCAGTGCATCCCACTGTATACGACTCCAAGTATATTCACGTTGATAGCGTGGGATAACGTATATTACATCGCTTTCAATATCGAGCAGGGTAGAAACTGGGTAGTTATAAACAGACTTAATCATAATTCGTTAATCATCTTGGAAGTTGTTATATAGTCTTTAAGGTAGTTTTCAAAAGAGAATTCTCGACTCTCTATTTGCTGTGAGAAATCATTGATCCAATCGCCAGCTCTACGCTGGTATCTATCTTATTTTCAGGAGACATTACTCCAACTGGCCGAATAGCATAGTCCATTAGTACATTCAAAGCAGCATAACCTTGCTCGCCTAGAGTATGGAAATAGTCATTAGTAAGCCGATCTATATCGTTACGAAATAGGATTAAATCATTAATTCTATTTGAGCTGATAGATTTCTTAGGATTGAGCTGTATACCAAACACCTTACATGCCAGCGGCAACATATAACGCCTAGGAACATGAAAACGTTCGAGGTTTCTCAGCTGATTAATAAACTCAACTTCTAGCTCTTTAATTTCTCCAATATTCTCATGCCAGCGAAGCATAATGTCATGCAATTGCTTAGTGTGAGCAAAACTAATTTCTACACTCTTACTCTCAAAAATAACTTCATTAAGGTTAGTCAGACGACAGAAACCTATCTCAAAACATAGTCTATGCGTTCGATTATAGCTGTTGGTGATACGGATAAAAGGTATCCATTGATCATCTTTCCATGGCTCAAAACTACTTTCCTTATGTATCAGATCTATGTGACAAAAAGAGCGTGTTTTAGGCATTATTATTTTTAGGCATGCCATATCCTTCAATGCTGTGAAATCAAATACTACCTTAAGTGCTTCTGCTGCAAGCTCATATGCTTGCTGGTTAGTCACTAATTTATAATTCTCAGTCACTACCGCAAAAACATAGTCGCTTTCGCTCTCTACTACTGCAAAATGACGCGGCAATGCATGATAACCAAATAAGTCTCCACTCTGCCGAGACGATTGTATAAATACAGGTTTCAGTTCGACAGGAAAAAAAGCTACTGATGGATCATAGTCAGGCCAATTACACTTCATTTATTCAGCTCCCTGCCGCTGATTATCGATCCAAAGAATTACACTGGGAGCTACTTGAACATTCAAGTTGTGCTTAGCGCTGGCACGTAATTCTTTGGCCAGTAAATCAATAATTTTCATGATACTCCTTAGGGTTAAGTGTTATTACTTCGTACGACAGTAAGTCTTTCCAACTGCTTCAACCAATTATCAAATAATTCGCACTTTTGGCGCATACTGTCCAACCCTACTTCTAAAGCGGCAAGTGTACCCATTACAGGTTTTTCATATCCTCTGATCAAACTTTCTATTCGCTTACTTGGGGCAGTCTGAGGGCTATTATTGATATGCTCAGGGCTATCAAACTGCTCAGCTATATCAGCCAAATTCTGACTCAGATGCTCATTACTAATTCCTCTAGCAAAGGCAATAGGATCGCTAAACAATAAAGCTTCAAATTCATACATTTGTACGAAAGGAATAAAGCGACGCATAGCATTATCACCAATTAGGCGTGTGAGCTTTGCAGTCATTGCATCTTGTACACTTGTAGCTTTGGTAACTATATCAACTTGGCTATCATGAACATCTTTACCTGGAAAAGATTGGGGAAGACCGTAATAATCGAAAAACGTAGTACAATATGCCGTTCTTTCACCAAGTAAACGATTTTTTACGTCAGCCTGTAAACGGTCGAATTTGAAATTACCACCTTTATGTCCTGGTCTACCTATTAAGGCAGGCACAAGTGATATACCTTTTGCTTGAAATGTAGGAGCCAATAACTCTTTGACAAACATCTCTTCAGTTTGTCCTTCACAAATCACATGAACCCTAATCATTATGAAGGTCTCCCGCCCAAAATGTTCTTTTGCCAGAGCTCACCAATTGTATAATCCTCAAGCCAGCTGGCAAAATCATCCTCATCTAGGCGTTTGACGACCGTCCCGCTGTCTTCACGATC
Source organism: Psychrobacter sp. 1Y4 (assembly GCF_051847555.1). Taxonomy (NCBI): domain Bacteria; kingdom Pseudomonadati; phylum Pseudomonadota; class Gammaproteobacteria; order Moraxellales; family Moraxellaceae; genus Psychrobacter; species Psychrobacter sp. 1Y4. The sequence goes on from NZ_JBPYDE010000016.1 coordinate 24,030, forward strand.
CACAACGATCAGGTCTTCAATGTTGAACTCATTCAGTAATGCAACTGACTGGGTTGAGACGATTACTTGCATACGCTCAGCAGCTGAACGCAACAAGGCTCCTAACAAAGTAATAGCATACGGATGCAAGCCAAGCTCTGGCTCATCAATCACCAATGTAGAAGGCGGATCAGGTTGTAGTAGCGCAGTAACCAAGCAAATGAATCGAATCGAGCCATCTGATAGCTGACTAGGCCAGAGTACATAATCACTATTTTTTTGTCGCCATTGCAGGTTGATCTGTTGTTCCTGCGTTTCCAACTCACGTGGTTTGAATACAAAGTCATCAAACACAGGAATTGCTAACTGTATAGTACGACGTATCTGCTTCAACACCTGAGGATGCTCTGATGATAGATGATACAAGTAAGCAGCCAAATTAGAGGCATCTGAGAACAGATAATCATTATCTTGTACTGAGCCCCAGCGTTTAACACCAGCAGTATCACTGGTGTCGTGAAAATGAAAGACCTTCCAGCTAGCTATAGAACTGTAGCAGTAATCAGCTTCACTACCTTTACTGGATGACTCATAGCGATGCTTAAGTTTTGCTTCTTTATGTCCAGAACCTAAAGATATCCACTTCTCACCATATAATGGCCCATCAAAATAAAGCTTTTCTTTGAAGAAAGAGAAATTTCCTTCAACTGTCGATTCAAGTTCGAATAGATATCCATTTAACCCAAACTCAATAAAAGACTGCACTCTTTCTGTTTCTTTTATACCATAGCTAAGAATACGATCAGCACCGCCCTGTTGGGTAGTCCAATGCTGCAAGCCGCCTTCAACCATCTTGCTTAGCATACGAAAATAATCAACAAAATTGCTTTTACCTACGCCATTTGCCCCGATAAACACGTTTAGCGAATTCAAGCGCAATCTATCCAAGCTTTGGATAGACTTGAAGCCTTTGATGGTTAAGTAATCAATGGATTTTTCTGTGCTCATTTAGCTACTACCTTTATACTTGCCAGCGTTATCTTTACAGTGTTTTCTTACTTTATTTAACCAGCTTTCATACCAATACCAAGTGTTTGCAACCTCAACACCAAACCCTTTTTGAGCTTCTTTTGCTTTTTTGGACTGCCACAGATTTGTATGATGGTGCATTTTAAACTTCAAATAACCTTCTTTTTGTATTATCTCGACGATTTTAGAGGGTAAATACTTACTCTTTTCAGTCTCTTTTAGATAAACATAGTCCTTATTCACTTTCTCAGCTAGTTCAGAATCCGCTTTTACAAACTCAATGACTTTGTCAGCCTGTCCACGTTTATTCGCTGTTTTTTGGACGAATAACACCCTGTAGGAATAACTTGGGTTATCGAATTCTTTGTCGCTAAGAACACTGTCAAACTTCTGTATGTAACCCTTAATATTAGCTGGCAAGTCAGCTTGTTCCTCTAGCATCTCCTTTTGCTCAATGGATATGCTAGAGAACTGCAAGCTAAACGACAGATGTTTTTCAATTGAATGCTCATCACCAAACAGCTCTTTTATGTATTGGTTATAATTAATAGCGCACGCTTGAAACCTGGCACTTAAAAGATCGTCAATTCTCGTCGTCATTTGATGTTCTATTTCATGTCTGAGCCCTATTAGGAAACGCAAATTATTAGAAGCGTTGTTATCAATAGGTGAGTTTCTGTCGTTTAAGCAGCGCTCAAGCTCCCAATACTTATAGGCTCCATGCTTAGTTTTGTCATATCTTCTTGATTTACCAGCTTCTTTATAATATCTATATTCAATCCCTTTCCCTCTGTAATAAGCATGCATCAGGTAGGTCCAGGAAATATTCATTAGCACAAGATATGATTCGGACTTAAACGTAATATTCGGATTATTAAAAATCTGGACCGCAGCAAGTGCGGCCTCTCGTGATTTATGAATTAGTTCATTCCTAATTGAGCCAACGCGTCTCGTTCTTTTTTGCACTTTAGCCCTCTCTTGCCGCGCGCTTGTAAGCCAACATCAAGTGATGATCATTAATTCGATCACCCTCCTTGCCTTCATACTCTAAACCTAAGGTGTACCAAGGTGCAGACTCAACATCTTTACCACGGTCTTTGGTCCATTTAACGTTAGGCTTCCAGCGCAACACGCCAGCATCTTTTTTACCAACATCACGAGCCTTCATAAATGGACGGATATTTAGACGCACACCATCGTTAAGATCAGGATTCCAGCCGATAGACTGCTCTGCTAAGGGCTTCCAGCGTACAAAGATATCGTAAGGCGCCTCCCCCTCAAGAATAGCTTCGAGCTCGCGCTTGAGTGCTTCGGCGGCAGCGAGACGTTCTTGCGCGCCGTCTTCGCCACTAGCCATCCCGCTTTGCTGGGTACGTATCCAGTCACCTAGATATGTATAAATCAGTCGTTCCAAGCCAGCTTTATCTAACACATGATAGTTAACCAAAGCACTAAAGCCGTCTGCTAGTCCATCCCATATATGCCAGATAAAAGGGCGATGCTGGAACATCTTACAGTGCTGCTCAAAGAATTTATCACGTAGCCATTGGTTGAGAGACTTACCAACTACTGTTTCCAATAAACTGTTCTTCAGAGGTGTTGTCCAAGCTTCTCCATACGCGGCTTGCAATAGCGCCTCTAAACGCTGATCTGCTGCCTTTTCACCGCGTACTGCTGGCAGGCAAACGATACCGTCGTCATCAGTAAATTGGTTAAGCTCTTGGCTACGCTCAACCCACTGTCTTTGTTCAGCGGCTAATTCCATTTCATCATCAATCTCAGCAGGCCAGCGGTAACCCAGCAGCCTGGCTACTGCAATTTGCAGAACGCTGTCATCAACTCGTAGTTCACCATTCACTGTCCATTTTGTTTTTTCATCCCATACAACAGAGCCGCAGGGATGACCATGGAATATCCATTGGGACGGATCGTTAGTATGAGGCTGTGGCAAGCCATTAGAATATTGCTCATTACAAGCTTTTGTCCAAAAAGAGCAATCAAAAGGAGCTTTAATCATAGTGGCATTAGCAACAGCAACTTTCTGGTCGATTTTTCTGATTTCATTCTGAAAGACACCTGATTCAACAAAGGAATATAGTGCTGAAAGGTTTTTAGAGTTTTTAGGAATTATTGGACAAACGTTACTATCGAAAGCTTCTCCAATATAAAGGGCAATTGGTAATGAGCTCATTTGTGAAACTGCCACTCCTTTATTTCCCCATGCAGCAAGACCTTGTCTACGAGCTAAAGCATGTCCATCTTCTACCCAATCAACAATATACTCAAGTCCACCATAAAATGTGTTCTTACTAACTGTGCTTTGTAAAAAAAGCCATCGAGGGGAAATGTCAATAACCTCCCAATACATTCTACGAAACCTTCCATCGTCGCCTGACTTTAACCCTTGAAAAGACGCAGCCATTGTAGATAGAAGATTAGAACCATTCAAATCCTCTAAAACGACAGCTACACCAGGATTCTTGAGCTGTTTACCCTGTTCTACACTTTTTACATCACCATTTAATAACCCAGCGGCTTTTTCAGTAACAGTATGAAATTTGGACACATCCAATCCACGAATCCATTTTTTTTGCTCGCTACTATTTAATAAGTCATTAAACTGACCAGTTGCATTACCTCGACTTAAAGTAAGTAGTTGTACATTGAAATCCCACATTGGGGTCTGGAATGCTTGCGCACCAAGACGAGCAATTAAGTTCCAAGTTTCATGATGTAAAAGCTTCTCACGAAACTTTCGATAATGAGCGAGAAATAGCCAGTTTTGTGGTAAGACAATACTTGCAGTACCACCTTCAACACAAAATTCTAAACAGCGATCAAGAAAAACCGTGGCTAGATCTTTCTTACCTTCAGGGTAGTAACGCTCACAATACTTCTTCAAAGTATCATCTTGTTTACCACGCGCCAAGTAAGGCACATTAGTAACAACCCAAGTATACTGACTGCCTAATAGTTCAGCCGCTTTTACTAAGCCCTGAGCCACAATCCCTGCTTCTAGTTGGTTTGTTTGCTCACTGCTATCAGATTGATTAGCCTTGCCTTGGTCTTTTGCTAATGCTTCTTCTAGTAACTGCTGCAGCTCATCCCACTTAGCAATCTTTACCGCATCACTACGGCGCGGGTTAATCAAACTACCTAACACTGGCGCATCCTGGAAGGTTTGATACATCCAGTCCAAAGCAATACTTAGGTTTTGCTTACCAGCATTTCGGCTTAGCGCTTTCCATTCGTCTCTGGCAGCAGAAATAGATAGACCACTACAGGCTAAATGCAACTCTGGTAGCTTACGATATCCACCACCATTTTTATATCGCCAAGCTTCTAGTGCTAATGCAAAGACCGCCAGCTCCACACAGCGTTGGTCTAACTCTAACCCGTGTAAGTTTTCACTGAGCACTTTATCAATAGCTTGTTGTTCACTGAGGCTCTCAAGTTGCATACGCATTGGCACAAGCATGAGGAAAATAGCCACTAAAAAGTGACCTGACCCGCAACATGGATCTATGGCTTTAAACTCACTGAGATCATCTGGCCAGGCATCAAAAGTGCCAGAAGCGGGTTGCCACTGTTTGGTTTGCTCGTCTTTTACAAAGCGTAGGTATTCAAGTGATACGCCTGGTATAGCGGCTTTATTGCGTAGCTCTTGTTCACTGCTGGCATGTTGCCAATCACTCTCAGTCAGTCGCTTGCCAGCCCACCATGCACCTAAGGCATTATCAAGTAAGAAGCTCACCATGTAAGGTTCAGTAAATAGCTGGGTAACAGGAGATAGCTCATCTGCGCCTATCTTCACTTCAGACGCATTCACCTCTTCTTTGCGCTTACTCTGCCAAAACTGATATACCCAGCCAAGGCTATCTTGAGCTTGGAAAGTTTCTAAGGATAAGCCAGTGACGAGTTGTTCTAGACTACGCTGATGTTCAGGAGAAAACTCCAACTCAAACACTGGGGAGTCGATACGGAAAATCTGCGGCAGCATCTTTGACGCCAGCACGCCTGCCAGCTCCCAACCGTTTCCACAGCGTCTTTCTAAATCATCACGGGCGGTATCTGGGTCTTGCACCAATTCGTTGCAATCAGCCAAGGTGAGCGCTGTGTATTCGTCGTACATGAGCAAGTTGTTTTGCTCAAGGAACCGAGCAAATAGCATGCGGTGCCAATGCTCATAAGCCACTTCGGTGACTAGGTTGTGAATGGCTTGTCTGCCGCTATCTTGTTTAATGTCACCTAATTGACGACCACGTGCACGCAAGCGGACACGCAATTTGCGTTGTTCATCATTTAAATAATCAGCAGGTTTTGCATCACCCACACCCAGACGGCTGAGTGCTTGAGTTGCCGCTAGCTCAGCAATATCACGGGCTTTAATCACTGTTGCCTCTAACGTACGACGCAAAGCTTTATCAAGAGGTTGTCGAGTTGTCATCATTAGAAAGTCACCGGTCCATCACTAAGTTTATTGAGAATTTGAGTTTTAACTTTAGCCAACCAAGTATCAACATCTTCTTCTGTCTCAAAGGTCGCTCGTGGCAACGTAATACGCTGTAACTTAGGCTGCAATCTCTGTATCGCATCCATACGTGCTTTATCAAAATTACTGGCAAGCGCATCTGTACGATCTCTCCACTGCTCGAAATTAACCTCATTCAAAGCATCGAGAATGGCATCAGCGTCATTTAGAGCAGGCTCATTAAACGTCGTTAGCTTGAATTTATTAAGAACCTCATTCTTCTGAGTCTCATCCAACTGCTGCCAATAGCTATCATCTTCCAGTTGAGCTAAATACTTGGCGTGCTGCTCAAGATAGCTATCCACACGATATTGTACGGCTTCTCGTAACTTATCAACCAACTGCTTTTTAAGATTAGTAATTGGATTAGGCTCATCGAGTAACGATCGATTGGCTTCGATGGCATTTACTTCAGCTTGAATATCAGCTTGGAATGACAGGCCCTGACTCTGGTCTAATAAGTCTTTTAGCACAAACCAATCGGGTCGTCTTTTTTGAATCTTATCAGCAGTCTCAGTCCATTGTTGGAGTGATTGCTTGATGGCATCTTGCTCATCTAGAACATATTTGAGCTTAGCATTACCAGATTGCTGTGCAATCTCGTCAAACAAACGGTAGCTTGGGCGCTCAGGCAAAGGCGCATCACCACCCGCTTCTTTTGCTAATGTACGACCTTTATCTATTAGCGAATCTAGTTTAGCCGCTTCTTCACCAGGCTGGCACGAGATGCCACTAGCACTAATTAAGCCGCGTATCTTAATCATATCTACTGGACGAATAGTAATACTTTCTGGTAGAAAATTAGTTTGGCTGATTTGCTTGCGTTCTAGCTCTTTTACAGAGATGGGATGGTTTCCATTACCTTTAGCAATGAGAATACCACTAGCCAATAATGCATATAGAGCGCCGTCGATAGTATCTTGCGGCCAACCATAAGGAGCGGCAGAAAAATGTTCTCGAATCTCACTACCTTTTTTAGATACCCCTATATAGCGCTTGATCTGTGCGCAAACCGGATGCTGCTCAGGCTCATCAGAGTAACCTACAGCTTCTAATGCATTCTGTCCGCCATCTTTGCGAGCTCGATCATAGACCTTACCCCATCCTGTATTATCAGCAACATCAAACTCACGATACAGACGCACCAAAGAGGCTTTAGCAGCCGTCTCAACACGCTCTGCAATACTACTGCCTTCAACTTCGCTGCCGCCAGCTTGCAACACTTGCACGCCAGCAAAGATTTCATTCAATAAAGCTTGAACTTGCTTTTGTGCATCACGGTGGCGAGTTTCCATCGCACTACGAGCATCCGTACCTGCGTCAGTATTAGGGATACCGCGCTTTTCTAGTGTGGCAGATGCTGCATTCTCTGTAATGATTGCATTGGTTAACTCAGAGCGATTACGCGCAGGAATATAAACAAAAATTGTCGGCTCGCTAGGCTGGCGGCGACGCGCTTCAGAGACAAAGCTTTTTTCATCAAGGCTCCAACCATCCTGTATCCAAACATAGATTTTTTCACTGGCATCACTTGGCAGCTCCAAATCAAAACTAACAATCAGCTGGCGCATCTCATTAGACTTACCTTGAGTTAGACGAATCTTGCTAATATCCTGACGAATAGATTTATGCAGCAAGTCCACGCGTATATTTTCAACGCGCTGCATATTACCACGCAGATCTGCCTCCTCCTGACGCAGAGTGTCATACCACTGAGCACTTTCTTGAGTTTGTAATCGATACTCAGACCCAACACTAGTCTGCATGACCATTAGCAGACCTTCTTCAGTCAATTCATTTAGCAACTTAGGTACAGCAGTACGAATTTCATCCTTACCATTATTCAAATCTGCTATTAGTAAATCCGCGAGCATATCAGAGGTCGCTCTCACACCACAGTCAGCTGCTGGATCAGTAGGTAGCTTCCCGATTAGTAATATTAAAGCAAGTATGCGAGCTTTAAGCCTATCATCAGCATCACCCGCAGAAAAACGACCAATGGTTTCCGTGATTTCTTTAGAGATTACACCTGTTTGTAAAAGATTTACTGAGATTTGATCATAAATAAAGTCAGCCGGTACAACATGACCTAATGGTTGATCTGCTGTGGCTTGAGCGGCTTCATGAATCACTTTAAGCTGATTGCGTAGCTGAGACACTGTGCCTGTGGTATCTACAATACGTAAGACCTTTTCCCAAAAACGACGACGTACCGGCAATAATGGATAGTCAGCCAGTAACACTTTCTCATCATCACGATGATGTTCAATTTTTGTACCTCGTAATTGCCGAGCGATTTCTCCTAGATGGGATTGCAACATCTCCTCTAGCTGAGGTTTAACTGAGGCTTTTTTCTGTAAGATAACCTTGCGGATAACCGACTCTACATCAGTATCAGATAACTGTACCGGAATCTGGAAGCGGCCAAGTAGACGTTGTAAGTTTGCCATCCCCGATAACGCACTTTGACCAGTGGCGACAAATAGCAGTTTGCTTTTAAACTTAGAGTGTTTACAGCAAGTTTCAACCATTTCTTGGACTTGATGCGCCTTTTCAGCGTCAGTGCCAATATATTGTTGCACCTCATCTAATACAATCAGAGTCAGGGGGAAGCCATCATCTGATGCCAAAGCATCATAAATTGCATCGACCATCTGTTGGTTAGTAACATCTGAGGCAATGGGATACTGTTCACGAAGAAGCTGTCGCACCTCTTTAAAGTCTTCGCCTAGCGTATTATCTTCTTCCAGCAATGCTCCAGCAATACTACGAGAGACATAAAGATCTTCTAATTCATCTTCCCAGTAGTCTCCTTCAGCTTCAACCCTTGCTTTAGTACTCTCAAAAATACCTTTTTTCTTGAGCCACATTACAAAGCGAGCTTGATGGTACTGCTCTGGAAGTCCAACAGATTTGAATATAATATTAAGTAGTGCCATGCGCACATTATTATTTGCACCTGACCCTAATGTTCCAGATGCGGCATGAAGACCACCATATCGATTAGCAACACTGCTCAGCTCTTTGAATTGATCTTTAATTTCTAATGGCAAATCAGCAATATCCCTTGCTCTAGTTCCATCATTGAATTCTTGGTTAATCCAAAAAGCTCTAAGCATCTTTGCCAGGTGCGACTTACCTGAACCGAAAAAACCAGAGATCCAGACTCCTGGCTGCTCATGATCACTGTTTAGGTTTGTCAGATAGGCAGATAAAATTTTATCTAATCCAGCTTCATACTCACCATCACAGACGAATGTCTGTATTTCATAACGCAAAGTTTTAAGAGCTTGATTGGACTGATCATCTTTTACTTCTGCAACACCATTGTTTTCTAATCGGTTCAGCGTCGGATCTAACTGATAAATTTCACGGTTCAACATTTCTTCAAGCTCCATTGCAAACATTACGCTGATCTAAAGTAAGACAGGTAGGTATATTATTAATATATATTAGTTTTCTGCTGTAATCGCTGTGGCCTGATAACCCCAGCCATCGCGAGCATCTAGCAATCGATAGGTGTTATCAATATACTCTCCTGGAAACAATACCAGTAAGCGACCTGGTACATGAAGAGCTAATTGCTTTACAAAGTCCGATACGGAAGCTAAGCCAAATAATGTGCCACACCCTACTAGAGCCACCAGGGTGTCTTCATCAGCTTCATTTTGAATACGCTCTGCTAACAGCTCCACAGACTGTCGAGTAAATACCTTATACTTAGACTTCAAAAACTCTGGATCTTCAAAATAGTCTTCACGGTATTTTTGTTCTGCCATCCATTGAGGAAACAGGCGCGTTATATCCAACTCTAACCAAGTATGTCCTGCGCTTTCAGTCGCCAAACGGAACTCTTCAGTACGCGCTCGTAGCTTTAGTTCATCTTCTTTGTGGTAGACGGCAAACAGTACACGCTGCTCATCTGCCAATCCTCTCATCCAGGGAATACTAATATAACTAGAATAGCTTTGAATCAGGCGATTCAATCGATTACTCATATATCCATGACTCCTCTTCCTCATTTAAATAGTTAGGAAATGTCACTTCCATCACCTCACTAGAGTGCTTGAAATCAATTAAACCACTGTAGCTTGCCTGCCTTGTCAGCTCGACCAAACGTTCCTGACGACAACCCAGGATTTTAGTCCATTCGGTATTAAACAGCCGATTTCCGGTCGCTCCCTGTAGATAGCCGAGTAATAGAGCAAATGCCACATTAACCGGCCTCACGTCAGGCTCAGCTCGATGCTTTTTGTTCCGTCCGTGCAAATAACCTGCGTTTGTCCATGTGCCGTTAACATTTTGCGCTAGAGATTTGAGCGACGCTGCACTGAACCTGTCAGGATACTGATCACTAATAGCCTGTTCCATATCTTCTCTTGGCAAGTGTTCACCTAACTGCAGAGATAATATTTTGGCTTTGGACATCTCTAATATAGGATCACGCGTCAATGCCATCTGACACGCCAGTAAAGGGCGTGCGCTAGCATCACTCTCCCATAATTGTCGGAAGATTCGAAAAAGTGTAATTTCTGTATCCATGCCATACAAATCGACGAGATGTCGCCAAGTCAAGGTGCGCGACTTACTGGTAGGTTTATGTAAAACGTTAGCCTGCTCAATATCATCACGATAATCGTCAGGTTTTGCATTTACTGGTTGTCCCTCAAATAGTTGTGTCAGCTCCGAGAACATCATAGTGCGGGCTGAATGTGCACCATTTTGCCCGAATTTAAAGCCAAATTTTTGTTGATTTTCTTTTGTAGTCATAACTATAAGCTCTCATTGAATAATGAAGAAGTTGTGTCAATCATCTTTGTAAGTTAATGGCCCTAAAATTGTTTGTCATTATACCCTGGTATAACGCTTTATCAATAAACCACTAGGTCTTTTCCACATTATTCAAATTGCGTTATAGATTGAAACCTTGAATACGTGTAGCAAATGAGCTGATTATCTTTCTACGTGGTCAACTTTCAAACCGTTGACTCTAAGGCTGGTGCGTACCTGAAACTCTGCAGTCATGATAGACAGAGTATTACAATTGGCTATATATTATCTTTTGAGTTTAAAAAGCAATATCATAACAATCTTAATTGGTTAGGCGTTGCTGGCTGCTCAGGTAAAATACACTTTCATATTGTCCAGGCGATTCACTTAACATCGCTTATCATTTTATGAGCAATATGAATGTACATTACATATATTTCGACTCAATTTTAAACCTTTATTCATTATTATAAATTAGATACGATCTGCTTCTTAGGTGAGGATATCGGCGATTTTTAGGGTATTGCATTATTAACTTTAATAGAATAAAGAAACAAGCAGTTAAAATAGTCCTACACAATAAATTGCTTTTACGCCTTTTATCATATAGCTTAGAGGGAATTACAGCCTTACAACAAATACTCAGGTGGCGTGTCTGATATTGGGGTTTGAATCTGACAGCGACCAATGAACATCTTAGTAAGGTTATGAAGTTGTCCAATACTATCAGGTAGCGCTTCGAGTTCACTTTGATCAATAAAGAGTTCAGTAAGATAACTCAGTTGCCCGATGCTCTCAGGTAATGCGACAAGTTTAGAGTGACTAATAGACAGTTTGGTTAGATTAGTGAGCTTACCGATATTGGGCAGTAAATGACTTGAACATATGCCACTGATAGTTATATCTACTAGATTTGTAAGGTTGGTAAGCTCATCGGGTAGATAGGCTATTCTATAGACGTCTTTTGAGTGTTGCTCATCATGTTCAGGCTCTAAGATCTCTAGCTTTTTTAGGGCTAACAGTGATTCTTTATTACGAGGAATTTCAGAATGCTTGAGCTCAAACTCATCTGCCCACGCCCATATTTTCTCAATCCAGTTGTCATTAGTATTTAATGTTTTATTAGAAGTATCAGACTGATGAATGTCCTGATGGTAGTTATTATTGTTTGGATTCATAGCTTTATTCCTTATAACAACTTGAACTATTTTTCTTATGCCAGAATAACGTTAGTATCCTGACATAGGTTTATGCAGCCCTATGCTACACATAGTCGAGATAGTCTTTAGCTAAATAGTCTTTAGCTAAATAGTCTTTAGCTAATTTGCAAGGGGTTTTTTACCATTCATGATCTGCAGCACAAAGGTTCCGGACATTGTAATCAGTAGGAAACCATGGAAGGCCTCCATCGCGGTCATAAATCGAAGATGTCCGTTAGGCATGAGGTCACCTCGCCCAAGCGTTGTGTAGTTAACTAGCGAGAAGTAAAAGTAGTCCATAAAGGTAAGGGAGGCACTGCCGTTGGATGAGGACGAGACGAGGTCACCAACCTGAAAGTTATGCACAGCAACCCAAAAGCCAGTCGCATAAAGCAGTGCCTCAAGGATATGAGCCAGCACGATTGAGGCAACTGCGACCCCAAGGCAGTGTCCCGGATGGCGCGACGGCGTCACAAACTGTGACGAGAATTTTAATACGCCATAATGTATTGCTGTGCAGACAGCGATTAGAATCGCTGCCATTATAATTGCCAGAATCACTTTTTATCCTTTTTGAGGAAGGAACGACATTAAAGGAAGATTACCCTATTTATTTTAACTAATCCTGTATAATTTTTTCACTATAGCTAACGACTACGCATAAGCACTAGAGTCTATTCAGATAGGTCATTACGCAGTCATTTGAATCAGTCAGCATATGTAGTAACAATCCTAGACCAATTATTCTATAGGGCTTTGGTAGAAATAGCATAGCCGCATAAACTGCCATTGCATAGTAAGTATGTAATGGATGAAAATTAATACTACAGCGATCAGGTAAGAAAACAGGTGTTGCTAGCAAGTGATCTAAATCTACCAGCATGGTTGCTAAAAGAATCAAATATACTCGTTTGTAATCATCACGAAAAAAAGTATAGGCAATAATCAACGGCATGCCAAAATGCAGGAAGTAGTGGATAACGGTTTGGATCATCATCTTTCCAATTCAGCATGATGTTTTATTGATAAGTTGGTATGCAGAATAATTAAACTAGTAAACGTTACTTAAGAAGCCAAAGCTACATGTTCATGCTATGTTCAGACTTGAAAAACAGGCGCAAAGCCACCCCCTGGTGTGCGAAAGTTAGTCGCTTGGCCTTGATAGATACGCCCAGCAGTTAGTAGCAGCTGTCCTGCATAGGTATAAAGACGTATATCTACCTTTCTAGTCGTCACCACATCATCAATCTTTATTGATCGCTCTGTAGCAGGGATAAAGGTCTGCGCAATATAGCTTTCATCTAAAATAGTCTCGAATACGCGGCGGGTAATCTTGCTGCCACGGTAAACGCCCTTACTACCATAACCAGCTACTGGCTTAAAAAACAATTGTCTCCGAGTACGCCATAATTCTGCTGCATCCTCTTTTGTAACCATTCTGGTAGTTGGTACTGACTTTTTTAGATATTCTGCATCATCATCACCTAGTCCCCACGACTGCAAAGTTTGCGTATCGGATAGTAAAGTCAGGTTGCGCTTATTAGCGAATATAGCATGGGCATGCGGATTGGGGGTTACTACTACCGCACCCTCTAAATAGGCACTTTTAAGCACGGCGTGGTTGGGGTTTTCAAAGGCGAAATCGACTAACCGATTATAGATCATATCAATGGGCTTGCTATGAGCTGTCAGTACACCATCAGCATAGTTAAGCTCAGACGGATCGAGTATAACGGTATCAATGCCTTTAGCTTGAAGTAGTTGGCAGGCCAGCTGAAACTCCAAATACATGAACTGGCTTTTGGGCTCATTATCCACAATAGCAATGCGATTGGGCATGCTAGTTGCCGATTGTCGCTGCCATTCTTGTATGAACATATTAGCGACCGCTTCTTCAAACCCATCAAGCATTTTAGTAGTAGCAACACTTTGCTCTGAGGGGCGACAGCAGTGTTTTTGTGCGCGGGCAAGTGCTACGTTTAAAAATGCGCCTCCAGCATTGGTATTGATCTCAATAAGCTTGGGGTCATCGCTCCCTAAGTGAAAGTCATAACCCATAAAGGCCCCTATTGGCCCCGGATCGAAAGCCGCGATATTGGGTGCCCACGACAGTACTTGCTGTTGATATGACGGTAGTCTAGCAGTCGACTCAATAGCTGCGATGATTCGCACCATTGCTTCTATCTCTGTCTTAGGGACGAACACCGGTGTCGCTGAAAACAGCTTATTAAGCTCATTGGCTCCTAGTGGATTATCTCTTGTGTTTACTAATTGATCTTGCAGGCTGTTATTAAGCGCTTTACGATCTAAAGTACGGCAATAGCACTCTTGATTAAGCTGATTTGCCAGATTATCATTCGTTTTGTTTTTATTATTAATTAGGGATTCCATTTAAATCTCATTACTAAGTTGAATGTACTGATAGGGTTTAGGGGACAGCCAAAATAAAAAAAGTGTCTTAAATGTTTAAGATAAGGTTGTTTTTATAGTTACTTTACGAAATAGTCATTTTGCAAGATACTTAATTTGCAATATATCTAGTTTATAAATTAGCTACTTTGCAAGGTTATACGGTTTTACGCTCTTCTTTAATGAGTACTTTCGCTAAAAACAAACCTAACTCGAACAGTAGCCACATTGGAATCGCGAGCAATAGCATTGACACCCCATCGGGCGGTGTGACTACCGCTGACACAGCAAAACAACCGACGATGATATATCGGCGCTTACTCTCTAGACTCTGAGTGGATATGATACCGACCATTATCAATAATAAAGTAACCACTGGAATCTCAAAAGTGAGTCCAAATACCATAAATAACTTTAGCGCAAAGCTCAGATAACTGTCGATATCGGTCATAGGTATAACGTTTTGCGGAGCGAATAAAATAAAGAACTTCAATACGCCTTTGAGTACCACAAAGTAGGCAAAAGCGACACCAGAATAAAATAGGAATATCGAAGATATCAGCACTGGAATAGTGATTTTTTTCTCTTTTTTATATAATCCAGGCGCTATAAATGACCAAATTTGATACAGAATATACGGCATCACTACAAAGGCAGCAACGAAAATCGTCAAGCGAATAGGTGCCATAAAGTTCGAGGTAATATCAGTAGCAATCATAGTCGAATTCGCAGGCAGCTGCGCAACCAGAGGGTCTGATAAAAGATTGTAGAGCTCACGCGAAAACCCTACCAATGCTAAGAAGACGATCAAAACGGCTACGCATATTTTGATGAGATGCTTGCGTAATTCAATCAAATGCTCAGTAATAGGCATGTCGCTAAGCACATTCAGCACATTATCAGTCTCAACATTATGGGTAGCATCTGACGCCTTAGCATCTGTATTTGCTAACTTTCTTTGGCGACTTTTTTGGCGCTTAAATAAGCTCATTTATCCCCCTTCTCTATAGCTGAAGAAGAGGTAGTATTCTGTTGATGGTCTTTATCATAAGGGGTGATTGACTGATGTGAAGCGTCTAGGCTTTGGTTCTGTGACTGCTCAAACTTTTGCATACTGCCACGCATTTCTGCTAATTCGCGCTTCATATCCGACTCGGTCTGACGAATCTTTGCCAGCTCATCTTGCATCTGTTTTCGTGTCTCAGCTAGATCAAGCTCAGCTTCTATTTCAGATTGTAGAGTGGATACTGTACGGCGCAGTTTGGCATACCATTGCCCAGCGGTACGTGCGGCTTGCGGCAGTTTTTCTGGGCCCAATACGATTAAAGCAATGACGCCAAACAAGAGTAATTCGGAAAACCCAATATCAAACATAACAGTCACATATATTAATAGACTACTTAGTGCCGCTATTTATAAGCGGCGCGCTTCATACTTTAGGCTGGTCATCAGTGGAAATAGGGCTGATTTCCATATCATCAGCCTGATTACCTACACGCGTATTTAAATCATTACTTGCAGCTGGCGTACTATTTTCATGGCTAAGCACATGATTTTTGCGAGCATTCTCGGGTTCTTCATCTTTGACCGCTTCTTTAAAACCCTTCACCGCACCGCCTAAATCTTTACCTGCATTTTTAAGCTTGGCAGTACCAAATACGACCACCACTACGACCAATAAAATCAGCCAATGTGTAATAGAAAAGCTGCCCATAACGGTATCCTTATATTTTGTGATCTTGTTTAGACCAGTATGTGTCAGTGTGCTTTAGAACACTTTTTACCGTACCAGAATTATAGTTTCAAACGGCGCAATCGCAGCGCGTTAGCAATCACCGAGAATGACGACAAGCTCATCGCTGCCGCTGCTATCATCGGACTGAGCAGAAGCCCAAATATGGGATAGAGCACACCTGCGGCAATAGGAACACCAAGTGCATTGTAGATAAAGGCAAAAAACAGATTCTGTCTGATATTGCGCATGGTGGCGTGGCTAAGCTTATAAGCTTTGGCAATGCCCATTAAATCACCTTTTAGCAGGGTAATGCCCGCACTCTCCATCGCCACATCGGTACCGGTTCCCATAGCGATACCAACATTAGCTTGCGCTAGCGCTGGTGCGTCGTTGATACCATCACCCGCCATAGCGACCAATTTACCGCTGTCTTGCATTTCTTTGACGATACGGTTTTTATCCTCTGGTGAGACATCCGCATGAACTTCATCAATACCTAGTTTATTGGCGACTGCCTGCGCGGTTTTTTCGTTGTCACCGGTTAGCATCACAACTTTTAAACCTGCGTCATGAAGCAGTGAAATAGCCTCTTTAGTGCTTGGTTTAATAGGGTCAGCAACTGAAATAATACCAGCAGCTTTACCGTCTATAGCCACAAACATTACCGTTTCTCCGTCTTTTCTACGGACATCAGCTTTAGTGGACAGCTCATTATCAAAACTATTTAGGCTTTCCATAAGCTTAGAGTTACCAATAGCGACTTTCTTACCATCGACCACGGCTTGTACGCCTTCGCCAGTAGTCGAATTAAAGTCAGTAGCTTTAGGAATAATGAGTGATCTTTCTTGAGCTGCTCTAACGATAGCTTCTGCTAAAGGATGCTCGCTAGCGCTTTCTACTGAGGCTACCAATGCGAGGAACTCGTCTTCATTTTGACCTACCTGCGCATCAATTGCGGTAAGCTCGGGCTTACCAGCGGTCAGTGTTCCGGTCTTGTCGACGACAATGGTATCGACTTTTTCCATACTCTCTAACGCTTCAGCATTTTTGATGAGGACGCCGTTTTGCGCGCCTTTGCCGGTACCAACCATAATGGACATCGGCGTCGCTAGACCAAGGGCACAAGGACAAGCAATAATCAGTACCGCAATCGCGTTAACCAAAGCATAGGTCATAGCGGGCTCAGGGCCGAATATCGCCCAGACAATAAAGGTTATGATAGAGCTGACAATAACAATAGGTACGAACCAACCCGCCACTTGATCTACCAAGCGCTGGATAGGCGCGCGGCTACGCTGGGCTTCAGCAACCATTTGTACAATTTTAGATAATACTGAATCTGCTCCAACATTGACCGCTTCGACTAATAGCGTTCCGGTGCCATTTACCGTACCACCAGTCACTGTATCTCCTGCTACTTTTGATACAGGGATTGGCTCACCCGTCACCATTGATTCATCAACATTACTATTACCATCGATCACTGTACCATCTACGGGTAGTTTCTCACCTGGTTTAACCCGTAGCTTATCGCCAGTGACGACCTCATCAAGCGAGACTTCGACTTCTTCACCGTTTTCATCGACACGTCTTGCGGTTGGTGGTGCGAGCTCAAGCAAAGCTCTAATCGCACCTGAAGTTTGACTTCTAGCTTTGAGCTCTAATACTTGACCCAGTAGCACCAAGGTCACAATGACCGCTGCCGCTTCATAGTAGACTCCGACTTGACCAGAGGCATCTCTGAAACTGTCTGGGAAAATATCGGGGAAAAAGGTCGCGACAATACTAAAAATATAAGCAGCGCCTACGCCTATCGCAATCAAGGTAAACATATTTAGATTGCGGCTTTTTATAGACTGCCAGCCACGGACGAAAAACGGGGCGGCGCCCCAAAGCACTACAGGGGTCGCGAGCACTAACTCAGCCCATTGTAAGATCTTTGAAGAGATACCATACTGACTAAAATTAACTACGTTTAAGTCAAACATACCGCTCATCACATATATTAATAGCGGTACAGTCAACACGGTACATATCCAAAAACGACGAGTCATGTCGTCAAGCTCTGAGGTGTCCTCTTCACCGATAGTAAGCGTTTCGGGCTCAAGCGCCATACCACATATCGGACAACCGCTATTTCTAACGTCTCTCACTTCAGGATGCATAGGACAGGTATATACCGTGCCATCGTAATCAGCAGGTACTTTATCGTATTTACCGCCTTTAACAGATTTTACTCCGCTACTATCAGTATCCTTTCCATGACAGCTAGCGTGACTATCATCTTTAGCAACTTCGTCTTCAGGTTTAAGAAACATGCCACATATTGGGCAGTCACTTTTTTCAACATCTCTTACTTCTGGATGCATAGGACAAATATAAATCGTGCCGTTATAATTTTCTGGTATCTTGTCGTACTTATTGCCTTCGACAGACTTTAACTCATTACTATTATTAGCATCCGCTTTATGACAATGCGCATGACTGCCCTCATTACTGTTGGATTCAGCAACCTCGTCTTCAGGTTTGAGAAACATGCCGCATATCGGACAATCGCTCTTCTCAGTATCTCTAACCTCAGGATGCATCGGGCAGATATAAACCGTACCACTATAGTTTTCTGGCACTTTATCGTACTGACCACCTTTGATAGATTTTTCATCGGCAATATGTTTCATAAAATCACTCCTTGAAGACAATAAATAAAGCTTTTAAAGCACAATCATCAACCTTTAATTGCTATTCATCTAATTACTAATCTAGATATCTCGAAAATTAAGTTTCAATTGGAACTTAATCTTTATTACGCAAATATTTGAGTAAGGCCATAATAGTCAATATCAGTACCGCAAAAACCAGTACTGTAAACAATAAGGAGACAATAGATTCTCCCCAACCCATACCGTGCATCGATCCATTCATCATGCCGTGCATTGACCCATTCATTATGATTTCTCCTCAGTCTAAACTGTGATCACTCCAACTCTTCAATTAATTTTTACTCGAACCGAAGAGGTTTACTGACTGTTAATATATCAATATCTTTAGCGCACTTTGGCGAACCAACGATATAGTGGCACGAACAAGATGGCGAAATACCAACCGTAAAGATATGATTCTACAAGTCCAATTAGAAAACCTGTCCATGTTAACCACTCAAAGCCAGGTAGTAGAGGTGCCCAAGCTTCGTGCATCGCTATCTGTTCGGGTGCGAGTAAACCAAACCCTATGCATAATAGATAACTAATAAGTAGAAACAACGATACACTATTGCCAACAGGGGCAATCCTTAAAGTACTTGTTGTTAAGTTTGATTTGACCATCTTAGTAATCCTCACTATTGTATGATGTGGTTCAAGCTCAAGATAACCAATCGTATCTAACCATGCTAACTCTAAGGATTTGTATGAATTAAAGCTTTATCCTGTATTGATATTACTTTTTAACTCGTGCGGCGGCGGCAAGTTGACGCCATTGACCCCATTGAGGAATAAACATTGGCACTTGCTGTTTGTAAGCAAGGTAGTCTTTACCAAACTCTTCAAACATATGCCGTTCCTCACGTCGAGCTAACCATGTGTATACAAGCACAATCACTGGAAACAGACCGATTGAAAACAGAGTTGGCCAATGCACCACACCCTCACCGAACAGTGCAATAAACAACCCGGTGTACTGAGGATGACGTACGTAGGCATAGAGTCCATCAGTTACTAAACGATTTTCCCCTCGTGCTTTGTGGACTTGGCGCCAACCTTGAGCAAAAAGACCGACTCCTAAAAATGCAATAGCATAGCCGAGTAGCATTGAGATCATCATGCCTGTCTCACCTAAACCAACAAGGGTCGACCATAAGCTAGCGCTGACATATTGGCTGTCCAAACCAAAAAACCGTACTAATAAATATATAGTGAGCGGAAAGCCATACATTTCTGCGTAAAGTGCAATAATGAAAGCCTGAACTACACCAGCACCCGCCCATTCACGCCAGTTCTTTGGTGCGAAATAACGGTAAAAGAACCAAGAAATCAGAACAATAACAATTAGTGCGAGACCCCAAGTTCCAGCGTGATTAAATGACTCATTCATAGCTTACTTTCCCTGTTGTCTTTATGAATATCGTATTGCATGAAATCAATTCTTGAAGATAGTAAGCAGACGCTTAAATCTATGCAATTTTTAACCAAACAATTTTCTGTAAACTCTTTGATGTTACTGTCAATGATGGTCTGCAAGCGTATCTTTTTCGATAGCTTTTTTCCTCGCTGAAGATTTCAGGTAAACCTGCTCAGCCACAGCAATCACTACAATAGTGACGACTGCTACGCCAAGTACGAATGGATCTGAGTTTAGTTTAATCCAGACAAAACCGCCGAGAACCAACAGGTCAAGAAGTATGGCCACTATAGGCACCCACATCACCGCCTTTATATCCTGACGAAGGTATCGCAAAACACCCCAATGAATGGCGATATCCATAATTAGATAGAAAACAATGCCAAGCGCTGCAATTCGTGATAAGTCAAATAACGTCGTAAAAGCTAAACCCAACACCACAGTATAGACCAACGTATGTTTTTGAACGCTTCCCGGCATTCCCAAATGACGATGAGGCACCAGCTTCATCTCAGTCAACATAGCAAGCATACGAGAGACTGCGAAGATGCTAGCAAGGAGGCCGCCAGCGGTAGCTACCATTGCGATTGCAACTGTGAACCATAGACCATAGTCGCCAAGTGCTGGGCGTGCGGCGGCAGCCAAGGAGTAATCTTTAGTTTCGATGATTTCGGCAAGAGATAGATTACTAGACACCGCGAAACCGACTAGAGTGTAAATAACTACGCATATTGCGATTGATATTACAATGGCACGGCCGACGTTGCGATGAGGATTTTTTACTTCCGAGCCACTGTTGGTAATCGTGGTAAAGCCTTTAAATGCCAGTATGCCTAGCGCCGTTGCGCCAAGAAAGTCACCAACAGTATTAGTGTCATCTAATGTAGAAGAATCAACTGCAAAGCTATCAGCTAGCCAGATACCAACCAACCCGAATATAAGAATACCGACAATTTTTATAATACCGATAACCGATGCAACCCCCTGAATCCAACGATTACCAAGTAAATTGATAAAGAACGCAGCAAGAATAAGCGCGGCGCCAAGGATGGATACCATGCGACCGCTGTCATCGCCACCGAATAACTGCATAGTGTATGACCCGAACGTCCGGGCCAAAAAGCTCTGCGCTATAACCATGGAGAAATACATCAGCAGGGCATTAAATCCAGTCGGTAAACGATCTCCGTATGCCTGATGCAGGTACATTGCAACACCGCCAGCCGACGGGTAAGCGTTAGAGATTTTGATATAAGAATAGGCACTAAAAGAAACAACGATTGCGGCGGCTAGAAAAGCAAGTGGGAAAAGCGAACCCGTCATCTGAGCCATCTGACCGGTCAGAGCGAAAATACCAGCACCGATCATGACACCGGTACCTAGCATAACTGTTCCTGATAATGTCAAACTATCCTTCTGATAGCGAGTCGTTCTATCTTGCTTCATACTTATTCGACCTTAATCTATTTCTTCGTAGAACTTCAGTTTTACAGGTTATTTTTGAAGTAAGGAGTAGGTATAGTTAGAATTAAAAGACGCGATATAGTAAATAGTTTTTAAAGAAGAGCTTACTTATTGGTATCATAATATATTATTCCAACTCATCAATAAGTGCTTGCATCTCACCGATTTCACGCTTTTGTGCTTCGATAATGTCATCAGCAAGCTGACGTACACGTGGATCTTCGATATCAGCACGCGAACTGGTCAAAATAGCAATCGAGTGATGCGGTATCATCGCCTGCATCCAATCCACTTGATCGACCGTTTGTTGTGATCTAACGCCCCATAAACCAAAGGCAAATAGCACGACACTAATCCCATAAACCATTAGATTGACCTTAGTCTTTTTATACATATTGGTCATAAAGGCGAGCATAATAATAGCCATCATAGCGCCCATATATAA